>DJHI01000093.1 GCA_002431715.1 Armatimonadetes bacterium UBA5829 | reverse complement strand
CCGATATGAAAAGGCGCATCCAATGATCGAAATCCGCGATATCGTATGCTGAGTCTTGCAGCAGCATGCTGATCGTCTCCAGCGGCATAAAGCGCATCAGGTCTTTTTGCATTACCTTCTCGACCAGATCTGTCCATCCTGACGCAAGTATACGGCGCAGGTATTTGGGATCGTAAACCTGATAGAAATCATCAGGATAATCGGCGACCATTCTGATAATCATTTCCATCACACGCGAGCGGTCTTTCGCATCGAGCGCTTTATCCAGGGATTGCAGAGTCTGGTCGGCGTTTTGCGGCTGAGGTTCGAACGGAAGTAGAGGCTTTATCTCTTGAACACCTTTTTGCCAGCGCATCCTACTACACAGAGAATAGAGCGCCTTTAGAAACGGAGGTTTCTTCTTAACAGCTGCGAGCGCAGACGGGAAGGCCTTTTCAAACTCTGGAATCTGCTGAACCTGCCAATAGGAGTCGAGCACTGCCAGCCAGAGATATCCGTTGCCCGTCTTTTTCGCTTCAGTAAGCCAGCTCTTAACCATAGCCGACCGCTGATCGGGCTTTAATATATGAGCAAGAATCGGGCACTCGACTTTTTCCCAGTCGCCTT
The DNA here is from genome assembly GCA_002431715.1 of Armatimonadetes bacterium UBA5829. Taxonomy (GTDB): domain Bacteria; phylum Armatimonadota; class UBA5829; order UBA5829; family UBA5829; genus UBA5829. Next base: position 5,647 of record DJHI01000093.1, on the reverse strand, counting down.
CGCTGACCGCCTGCTTAAGCAAGTTCATNNGTCATTTTCGCCCGTGCTTATCCTGAAAAACGCTTCCTGGCTCTTATCGACAAAAAGCCATTCCTTGGTAACTGCCTTGGCGATTCTCACCTGCTCGGCCTTCGGCAGCGTGGTAAGTGGAATGGGATATATTCTCCCGTTTCCATACCACTCATCCAGCAAACGGCCCATCAATAGCGAACAGGTATACCTTTTCAGGTCCTTCGGGGTTTTGGGATCGGCCTGGAGTATATCGAAAGCACGCACCAGGAGCNNGCGCTCCGATTCTCAAAGATCAGGCATTCACCGGCTTTCAGATTCAGTATTGCATCGTCCGGTCGAAGCGACAGTGCCGCCGAATAGGCCGCGAACGCCCCTTGAAAATTGCCGTTGTTTTCCGCTTGTATTGCGCGGTCGAGCCATTCATTCACAGAGGCAGGCTGATCTGCAGCCATTGCTGTTACAGAAAAGAAAAGAAGCGTCAACACAACAAAACTCTTCATCACATACACCTTTATACAGTCTCAGCCGATCGGCTTCGTTTTCTTTATTCTCATATTGCCGATCTTATGATATCACAATTATATGGATGTGTGACATATAACAAGCCAAGCCTAGAAATCACGCATAACAACTTACAGCAGTAAAATTCAAATTCGCAGTTGGACTGTATGCCGGAATTACTGCCAATCGAGACTGAAAGTTTCTTGGAATTGGAGACTGTCTACGCGCTGACTTGAGTATTAAACAGTATTTAAACGTTCTACAGGTAATAATTACAGTTGACTTTAACGTCGGTCTGCCACATCATGAAACAAGTATTATTGCCCGATTTTTCGAGCGAAGTACATTCGAGAAAAGAGGCTCATAAAATGAAAGGTAAGAGTTTCAGATTATCAATTGTGCCGTTTTTGATTGCAATTGCGGCAGTATGTACCACGCCTGCTCAAGCGCAGGTGGCCTGGGTGCAGCAGAGTTATTATGCTTTCGAGGCAACGAATAATACCGGCTCCACGGCTCAACAGTTTAAGTTAACGGTTAAAGGCATTGGTATGTGGGCAGTCGACCAGTCGCAATGCCTGAGTAATGACTTCAGCCATTACTCCATTTCGGAAGACCAGAATGGAGTGACATTTACCTGGAGCCAGGGCAGCATTGCGGCGGGTGATGATGCGCAGTTCGCAATTGTTATAAACCAACAGGTCAGCCTTGATGACTGTAATATGACTTGGGCCGACAGCAGTGGAAATGCTCTCGGGCATATAGATGCCGTTTGGCAGGATTGGACTACTTCCGGCAGCAGTGTCTACGGCACGTTGAATAATAGATCCACCTCAACACTTTATGTCAGAAGAGCAGTCGGCTATTCAACGGACTCCACTTCGCTTACCGAACTCATCGCGATGGATCTTCCGCCCAACCCGACTGTCCTTGACCCGGAAAATTTTGCTGCTATGTCTTCAGGGGATTCGTTGACATATGATTATTCGCCGTATTATCTGACCAACAGATCGAATTTCATGTTTTATGAAGTGTATACGGACAGCACTGCCACATCACCGATCGCCGGTTTCAAAACCGCTGCTGTAACGACCATTCCGGCAGGTGGCATTTCTTTTGCCTCCAATATTGACATAGACAACCATATCATACAGTCGGTTACCGAAGATCCGTATGAAATAATAAGCGCGCGAGTAATAGCCGACTCATATGAAGACCTTCAGCTCGATTGGGTTGCGATCAATATAGATGAATCAGGCTGCTCTGCAGACATCACCGTTAAAGTATGGAATGATGTCAACAACAACGGCCAGGTCGATACATGTGTCGATCAGCTTCTAGGATCATCGGTAGTCACTGCGGGCACTGATCAGGCAACCGTTCAGATTTCTCCATCCGTTACCATTCCAAAAGGGACGGAGATGAACCTTATTGTTTCGTATAATTTGCCTGCATCCGTGTCTGCCGGAGCCGATCTTTCGGGCAGCCTCGGCGATGCGTGCGCAATGGGGCTTACCACAGGTCTACGTGTGCCCAGGACGGGCGACAATATAGACGGTGCATCTATTATGGTAACTCCACCTCCAACCAGTATAGGAAGCGCCAAACAACTACCGCTAGACCCTACAAGCGGTGAAACGGATGTGGTCTGGCTGCAGGATATGCGGGTTACGGCCTATTTTGACGATATGGTCTACATAGAAGACAAAGATAGAATATGCGGCATAGGAGTCCACGTCGGCGATGGAGATCACCCTGATTTTGTAGAGGGAATGAAAGCATCTGTAATGGGTCGGGTGAAGCTCGATGAGGATGGAGTCGAAGCCATACTAGAACCGATAAACGGTGTTATCGGCGACGTTCTCACTCCTCTTACTCCGCTATTGATGACCAATAAAGCAGCAGGCGGCGGCGCATTTGGAATACAACCGGCCGTTCTGGATAATGCATACACCGGCTCATATGCCTTCGGGCTTAACAATATAGGCAAGTTGATAAAGATATACGGGCAGGTAACCGGAACCGAGTCGTTCGACGATGGTGACGACGAGACTATTAACATAACCTGGATTGATGACGGCAGCGCTCTGCAGGNNGGGGCTTTCGGGCACAGCGGCATAGCTGTTTTCATGCCCGAAGACTGGGACGGCACTCCTCTTACCGGAATGGTAACGGCAACCGGAATCATCCGAGCGGTAGAGAGCCCTGGGGAAGATATTATCAGAGTCCTATTCCCAAGATCGATGGCCGATATTCAATAAGCTATATCACCCTCAAAATGCCCGGCCGCTGAAGCAATCATTGGTAGCCGGGCGCTTTTTCTGTATTATGTCTCTGAAGCCGAACCTCTATTCTCAATCTTGACAATGACATCTTTGCGTCGATATAATTACACAGTTGAATTGGAGCCCTGATGGCAACGCAAACACGCACGCAGTCCAGCTCATCGTCCACTGCCCGAAGTTTGGAAACGGATGTCCAGTTCGTAAAAGGCGTCGGGCCACGCTTGGCCGGCATATTAGCAAAGCTGGACATTTTTACTGTACGGGACCTGATATATCACTTCCCGCGGCGTCATGAAGACCGCACGCGTTTTGCTAAGGTCTCAAGCCTGCGCCACGGCGAATCGGCCACCATATTAGGCACGGTTCTCGCGGCGGATAACGTCAAAACGCGCGGCTCACTCGTGCTTACAAAGGTCGCGCTTGATGACGGCTCCGGCATTGCTACCCTTACCTGGTTCAATCAGAAGTATCGCAAGGATCAGTTTTTAAAGCTCAAGGGCAGGCAGATCGTTGCGTATGGAACCGTCGCCGAAGGCCGGTGGGGTGTCGAGATAGCCAACCCTGAGTGGGAGCCGTATTCGGAGGGAGCCGACCCGCTTTCGAGTGGTAGGGTCGTTCCGGTCTACCCGCTCACCGAAGGGCTGTTTCAAAACCAGATTCGCAAGGCTATCAAGGGCGCGATCGATATTTATGTGCCGCTTGTGGTAGAGGTTTTGCCGGAGGATTTGCGAAACCGGCTCGACCTGATGGACATAGGTGATGCGCTCAGGAATATCCATTTCCCCGAGAGTCAGGCGGCTCTCGAAGCCGCGCGAAAGAGGCTGGTCTTTGAAGAACTATTCCTTCTTCAGCTTGCTTTGGCGCTGAGAAAGCGCGGAATGGAGATGCCCGGGCATGGTACTCAGTTCAAGATGCCCGAGAATTTCCGAGAAGAGCTAAAGCAGGTTCTGCCCTTCGAGCTCACAAAAGCTCAGAAGCGTGTTGTAAAAGAGATAGCCGCGGATATGGCCAAACCGCAGTGTATGAACCGTCTCCTTCAGGGAGATGTCGGATCTGGCAAGACGGCCGTAGCCTTGGCGGCTATGCTGATCGCTGTGCGAAATGGCTACCAGGCCGCTCTTATGGCTCCGACTGAGATTCTGGCCGAACAGCACTACCTCGGCATCACTCGAATGCTCGAGAACCTGGGAGTGCTGGAGATATCGGTCGATCTGCTAAAGGGGAGTCTGCGGAGCAGGCAGCGGCAGCAGGTGATCGAGCGGATCGCATCCGGCCAAACGAAGATTGCAATAGGCACTCACGCGCTCATTCAGGAGGGCGTCGAGTTTCATAAACTGGGATTGGTGATCGTGGACGAGCAGCACCGTTTCGGCGTCCTGCAGCGTGCCGCGCTGATGGAAAAGAGCCTGAACCCGGATATTCTTGTTATGACCGCGACCCCTATCCCGCGCACATTGACATTGACTATATACGGCGACCTGGATGTTTCGATCATAGACGAGCTTCCTCCAGGCCGTAAACCGATTCGCACTCACTGGAAGCAGATAGGCGAGCGGAAAAAGGTCTACCATGCGCTTCGGACCCTTATCGACCAGGGCAGGCAGGCTTATGTGGTCTGCCCGCTTATCGAGGAGAGCGACAAATTGCAGGTTCGGGCAGCGAGTGAGCTTGCCGAATTCTTGCAGACGGAGATGTTTCCAGACCTTGTGGTCGGCCTGCTGCACGGTCAGATGAAGACCGATGAGAAAGACGCTGTGATGAAGGCCTTCCGTGCCGGTCAGATCAACATACTGGTCTCGACCACTGTGATCGAGGTCGGTGTTGACGTTCCGAATGCGACATGCATGGTCATCGAGGATGCGGACAGGTTCGGCCTGGCTCAGCTTCACCAGCTTAGAGGTCGAGTAGGCCGCGGCGACGAGCAGAGCTTCTGCGTGCTCATCTGCGAAGGCAACTCAGAGGACTCGATCAAGCGCATGCAGGTGATGTCGTCGACCAGCGATGGTTTTACTATCGCTGAAGAAGACCTAAAACTGCGCGGTCCCGGCGAGTTCTATGGAACAAGGCAGTCCGGTATGGCAGGCCTTAAGATTGCGGATATTTTCAGAGATATCCCAATCCTGGAACTTGCTCGAAAAGAAGCATTCGACCTTATTGACAAAGACCCGAATTTGAGGCATCCTGCTTTCAAAACTCTCCGTAAGGACTTGAATAAGAAGTATGAGGAACTGCAGTTGGCGGTAATCAGCTAGCTGAGGGTGGAGAGTTAAGACCGAACGATCGATCATTATATTTCACTGGAGGAGTCCAATGAGAAAAAGCTTGTTGGTAGTGCTGTTAGTTGCAATTGTTTTGGCAGTCGGATGCAATTCGTCGGACAAAGTGGTAACTGCCAAGCGCAGTTTTCATGCAGACGAAGTTTCCACCTGGAATGCGGTCGTACGCGCCGCTAAAACTTTCTCGGGAAGGGAACCACAGTCGATCAATTCTGCGTCGCGCACTCTCGTCATAAATGGCGTAGCTCTAGATGATCGAAATTATGGAACCGGCATCGAGAGAAAAGCGCATTACTGGAAAGCGGTCGTCTCGGTAAATCCGAAAGATATGGATGCCAGGAACGCAGCGAAACCGGGCGATCCGAGGAACGATACATGGGTTGTGGTCAAGACAAGCTCGAAGCAAAAAAACTTGGAATCATCTGAAGATGAGTTTAAAGGCGATCGAAGCATGTCGATGAGCGTCGAATACTCCTCAGACCACAGCATGGTTGAGAAGTTTTTCCGGGTCGTTCAGGACGAGCTAGACAAAGATAAAGCAAAGCCTTTTGATAATAACGATAATAAATTCAAGGA
>DJHI01000163.1:1254-7021 GCA_002431715.1 Armatimonadetes bacterium UBA5829 | reverse complement strand
CTGTCAATCTGACAGGCACGGCGACGTGGGTCGAGACGCATACTCCCGCGCAAGGTATGCCGGTTGCCATAAGGGTGCTGGTTAAGGATACCAGGCGTGTATATACTGTCAAGACTGACGCGAGCGGCAATTTCAGCTACACGTTCGTACCGCTGGCGAATGAGGCGGGTATATATTCTGTCGCGGCGGGCNNNNCCATCCGGGAGTGGAATACGATACTATTCAGGATACATTCGTGCTCTACGGTATGACGACCGATCCCACGAATATCTCGTATGAATTGATTCCGGGAACGCCTGTTGATGATGAGGTTCAGCTTAAGAATTTGGGAGATGTTCCACTAACGGATATCACATATACGGTTCTCAATGCGCCGGCCAATCTGGATGTTTTAGTGAACTGTCCCGCACATCTGGATGAAGATGAGTCGGCGACGCTTTCCTACACACTCACCGCATCAGGTGATCAGGATATGAGCGGCACCATAGCAATCAGAATGGACAGTCATGAGGGCGCGATTACAGCAGTCACAATGCCTATTCATATCAAGCCTGCAAGACCCGTATTGACTGCCAACCCCAGCACGCTCAAGACTGCTATGCTTCGGGGCACTCAGACGCTGGTTCAGGTCGATATTACGAACGATGGCGGTGTGGCATCGACGGCTCTTAACGTAGCCGTGCCCAGCGCTTCCTGGCTGACGCTGTCTACACCCNNGTCATCGATCCGATAGTTCCGGGTGGTAAGGCTTCAATAGTCCTTTCGCTGATTCCGTCAGATACTCAGAGTCTTGGTATGTATGACGGAACGATTGCAATAAGCAGCACAACGGCAAATCTCACGATCCCGTTCCACTTCAACTGCGTATCCGACAAGACAGGCGATCTGACCTTGACGGCAGTAGATGAGTTCACATACTACGCCGATGGTAACCCGAATGTCGCCGATGCCGAAGTCACGCTTACCCGCGTGGACGATCCCTCGATTGTAATAAACAGCACGACTGACGCAAGCGGCGTCGCTGAGTTCCATAACCTGCCGGAGGCATATTATAACGTCAAAGTTCAGGCTTTAGAGCATGGGCCGTTTACAGGTTCGCTTTTGGTTGAAGCCGATAAGGAGCGTGAGGTGCTCGCGTTTCTGCCCAGAGACCTTGTCAGCTATATATGGAAGGTCGTGCCGACAGAGATTGAGGATAAGTACAAAATCGTCCTTGAAGCGATATTCGAGACCAACGTTCCCGCGCCGGTTGTTACCGTAGAACCTGCAAATATCGACCTCAGTGAGATGACTGGTGGGAAAATGCAGATCGATTTGACCATTACCAATCACGGCTTGATTGCTGCTGAAGAGGTCGAACTGCAGTTCGGCGATCATCCCAAGTATGTGTTCAAACCTTTAATCAACAAAATTGGGACCCTTGATGCCAACACATCGGTAGTGGTTCCGCTCACGATTTTCGACACCGATATATTCCCTGAAGAGGCGAATAACAGTTCTTCCAGCAGTGCGCAGGATGTCAGGGCTAAGGGTGATTCGAGCAGCAGTTCATGTATCAAGCTTAAGGCGGGCGTTCTGCATGTTCTAAAGTGCGGAGATGACGGAAAATGGAAATGGATCCCGATAAATGTGGTCTATCCCGNNTTTGCCCTGGTTCAGGGACCAGGCCCGCCAGTTTCCATTGGTGGGGCATCGGTTCCGGCAGCGGTGGCGGCGGCTGGAGTGGAGGCGGGGGCGCTGGAACAGCTACCACGCCATATGTCAGCAGCAACTATGTGCTTACCGAGCCGGTATGCGACCCGTGTATGGATAAGCTCGGCAGTTGTTTGACTAGCTTCCTGCCTCTCGGTTGCGCGGGAGGAGCCGTATCGGGCGCCGCAACTGCTATATACGGCTGTATAGGTTCAGATTCGATAAGCTGTACGGAAGAGATCTTAAATGCTATTGCCGGCACATTAGTGGGCTGTCTCGATGACGTGCCTATCATAGGAACGGCATGGAACATATATGGCTGTATAAAGAGCATGTATTCTGCCTGTTGGAGCAGCAGCGCGAGTAGCCTGAGTTCAGCAATGGACAAATTTAACAGCCTCACAGGCAAAGATATAAAGGCTCAGGATGTGGGTGACGATCTGAGAGCAGCCGCTGCATACCTCGAACTGCAGGCAGACAGGATTAAGCCTGTTCTCGATCTTTATACGGAAATTTTCGGTGATGAGAAATGGCTCAGCGGCACTGCATCCGAGGGCGGTCTGCTGGCATCTTGGTATAGCGCGTTCTATAGCGCGACCGGTGAGAGCACACCGGATGGTAAGTTGATCAGCGATGACGAGCGCGCAAATCTGCTTTCAATAGCCAGGCCGAGCCAACTTACAGATGCAGACGTCAATACATTCCTTGATAGATGGAACAGAACAATGGGTTATTACGCAGCCGGAATCGGCACCATTGCGGATGTTCCTGAGGGCGAGAGCACAGACTTCATTCCGGCGGATGAGTTTAGAACAAAGCTTCTCGATGCTAATGAGTCGATAGAAGCGCTCCAGGCTGAGGGATTCACCGAAGTGTTCGGTGGCCTGGCTTACGCCACTGATCAGTTTATCGATGCGACACATGACCAGGACGCGGGGGTATGCGCCCGCGTGAAGATTCAAATAGAGCAGGAAGCAGTGGTTGCCAGAAACGCCTTTAAGGCATCACTCGAATTGGACAACGCAGGCGGCTCGTCGCTTGAAAACATCAAGGTCGTTCTGAACATCAAGGATGAGGATGACAACGAGTCTAAAGCGCTCTTCGGAATACCGGATCCAACTCTTGACGGTATCTCGGATGTAGATGGTGACGGAACGCTTTCATCCGGTTCCAGTTGCAAAGCCGAGTGGCTTCTTGTTCCGTCCAACGATGCCGCTCCGACAGAAAACAAGATATATTACGTCGGCGCGACTTTAAGCTACACGTTGAACGGTGCGGAAGTCAGCGTGCCGATCTATCCTGATGCCATTACGGTCAAACCGAACCCGAGCCTGCATCTGAGTTACTTCCTGCAGAAGTATGTCTACAGCGACGATCCGTTTACGACGGAGGTGGAGCCTGCCGAACCGTTCGCGCTGGGGCTGCTCGTCAACAACTCAGGTTACGGCACGGCCTATGACTTCCAGATCACTTCGGCACAACCCAAGATAATTGAAAATGAAAAGGGCCTGCTGATAGATTTCAAAATCACANNACAGGCACACAGGTCGGCACACAGGAGTTATCTCCATCGCTTACTGCTGATTTCGGCGATATCGCGCCGCTTGGAACAGCCGTGGCAAGATGGTTCATGACATCCTCGCTCCAGGGCAGGTTTATAGACTACAACGCCACATATGAACACATAACAGCTCTTGGCGATACTCATGTATCGGTGGTCGAGGGTGAGGAAAATCATGATCTCTCGCTGATAAACGGTGTGGATATCCATGAGATGGTCCATGTAGTTCGCATGGACGTCCCGACAGACGATCATATGCCGGACTTCCTGGTTAATGACACGCCGGATCTTGATTCGATGCCGGATATAGTCTACAGCAGTGATGGAACGACGGAGCCGGTCTCAGTAAGAGAAAACGCTTCCATCAGCGGAACGCTGTCGCCGTCGAATTTAAGCGTCAGACTGACATCCTCTACCTCGAGTGGATGGTGTTATATCGAGGCTCCTGATCCGGGAGCGGAAGTGTATGCTCTCAAGCAGGTCTTTAGATCGGACGGCCGTGAGATTACCATAGACGACAACGCCTGGACAACACATCGAACTATACGCAAAGAGGACGAGGAGCCGTATCGACAGCATCTGGTGCATATCTTCGACTACGACAGCACCGGTGATTACACACTGATATATGAAAAGGTGACATCATCGACCACCACATCGCTTGCAAAACTCGAAGCCGACGGCGCACCAGTCAAGCTGGGTGAGGACGAATCGCTGATTGTTACGGCGGTGTTTGACGGTTACTTCTATGTTGAACCGACTGACAGAGTGTGCGGTCTGAGAGTCACATGGAGCGGCAGTGTCAGCGTCGGAGACAAAGTGACTATCAAGGGCGCTATGGGCACAACGAGTTCATTCGAGAGATGTGTAATCGCAGAGGAGGTCAATGTGCTCAGTTCCGGTAATGTAATCGAGCCATTGATAATGACCAACAACTCACTCGGCGGATGCGATCTTGATTATGACTCCGCTAGTGGCTCCGGTCAGCGGGGTATAGAATATTGCTCAGGTGCTAACAATATCGGACTGCTGATCAAAACAACCGGCAAGGTCACCGCCGTCAGCAAGAATTACTTCTATATCGATGACGGGACGCATGCCAAAGACGGGTCAATATTCAGAGGCGTGCGAGTATTATCCGGCACGCTTACAAAGCCTACAAAGGGCGATTATGTGACAGTGAGCGGTATAAGTTCGATACTTCGTGTAGGCAACTATACATTCCGAAGCATAACACCAAGGTATGCCTCAGATATAGAGATTACCGGTCCATAGGAAATATTGCTCATAAAAAATTAACGAGGTGAGCATGCTGAGCTAAGTCGAAGCAGCGGATAATTTTGAGCTTTACTGTTAGGAGGTTAGAGATGAAAAAAATAGCTTGCATAAGCATGTTGTTAGGTGTTTTGCTGATATGCCTGACAAGCCAGTCGTTGGCCTTTTTGCTCGATTTTGAGAGCGGCGTCGATTTGGAGAGTGTGGGATGGGTCACATCGGGAGTGCAGCTTATCACGATAGGCGGCGACGACCTGATATATGCGGACATAGACGAAGACAGGGCGTTTTACTCTGATAACGGCAAGCAGAATACCGACTGGGAGCATTATATCTCGGGTGATGTGGCTGTGGTCAGTCCTTATGATAATGTGGCGCAAGTGAACTTCACTCAGTCGATATCGTACTTCCAGATAGGCTATTCGAGTTGGTTCCCATTTGTAATCGAGGCATACGATTCCTCCGGGAATCTGCTCGACCAGGCCAGCGGCGATGCAAACTCCAAACATGCAAATGGAACCGGACTTTTATACCTGGACGCCGGTTCCGCGTCGGGAAACATAAGTTACGTCCTTCTGTATTCTGACCAGGGAGACTTTCCCGAGCCCGGATGGTGGGTGATAGACAATTTGACCTATGAATATCCTACAACTCCGGTTGTCCCTGAGTGGCCGTGCCAAGTGCTGGCATCGGTCGGAATTATGCTTTTCGGCTGCGCAAGGCGATTTCGTAGAAGCAGATAATATAAATCTAAACTTCATCTCAAAACCTTAAGGAGATTGCGTCGAAGTGCGAGAGCAAAGATCGCTCTTATGGCGCAGTCTCCTTTTATTACGGGAAGACATAATCAAAATAGGCGAATCAGGCAAATATACCCAAGGAACTATGCAGCAATTAGTATAAGTAATATGTTGAGAGCTGCCGTTATGTATGTGCGGCATGAAATGTTGTGGGCAATGCTTAAGAAGTCAGCCGCTTCTTGCTGAATTATCCATTAGACAAGGCGGCGCTTTTTTGTGCGTAGGCAAGCTTGTTTGTCGGTACCGATATTGGAGAGTGGAATGCCTGATAAGATAAGAGTTGCAGTATTAGGCGCGTGTGGAAAAATGGGCCGTGAGGTTATGAGTGCTGTGTCATCTGATGATGACATGGAGCTTGTCGGCGCATGTGATGTGTTTAACGCAGGCATGAATGCGACTGATGCTACCGGCGTTACGGGGCTTGGTTTCAATATCGAAT
>DJHI01000163.1:1074-1215 GCA_002431715.1 Armatimonadetes bacterium UBA5829 | reverse complement strand
GAATCTGATTTCAATAAAATGCTCTCAAATTCCAAACCGAATGTTGTTGTGGATTTTGCCAAGCCGTTCGATATGGATAATGTAAGGACAATGCTGAATGCCGGAGTGGTTCCGGTGATTGGAACTACAGGCATCACGCCG
>DJHI01000163.1:0-1040 GCA_002431715.1 Armatimonadetes bacterium UBA5829 | reverse complement strand
GTAATCTTTCAGAAAGCACCGGCACGGGTGCGATGGTCGTTCCGAATTTTGCAATCGGTGCGGTTCTTATGATGAAATTTGCATCCGAAGCCGCCAGATATATGCCGAATGTGGAGATTATCGAGCTTCATCATAATAAGAAGATCGATTCTCCGTCTGGAACAGCGATAAAAACGGCCGAAATGATCGAATCCACTCGTAAAGAGGCTGGGGTGGATTGGGAGAAGCCATTGGGCTCGGATGATGATCCGGCGCGTGGAGACAAGCGCAGCGGTATTCAAATACACAGTGTGCGTCTGCCTGGGCTGGTCGCCCACCAGGAAGTTTTATTCGGTGGGACAGGCCAGTTACTTACGATCAGGCATGATAGTATAGATAGAACGAGTTTTATGCCGGGAGTTCTGCTCGCTATCAGGCGGGCATCTACCATAAAGGCTCTGGTCTACGGACTGGACAAGTTATTGTAGGAGGAGTATAGAGTGTCGAAGTATAAAGTCGCAGTCGTCGGCGCAGGTGCCGTCGGCGAAGAAATGGTAAAAGTGCTAAGGCAGCGCGAGTTTCCGATGTCGGATTTGGTGATCCTTGCGAGGTCCACTCGTAAACAGATCATCGATGGATCAGAGTATGAAGTCAAAGAGACCAATGCAGACGCATTTGATGGAATAGATATCGCGTTTTTTGCTGGAACAGAAGGTGCTAAGGGCGCGAGCCAGGTTTTCGGCTGGCTGGCTGTCGAAAAGGGAGCTTTCGTGGTTGATAACGGTGATGATTTCCGTATGGACCCACGCGTGCCGCTGGTNNAAAGCATCAGGGTTTCGTATCCAACCCCAATTGCAGCACAATCCAGATGGTTCATGCTCTTGCGCCGCTGCATGCCATAGCCAAAATGAAGAGAATTGTTGTATCGACCTATCAATCGGTCTCGGGCACAGGTGGAGCCGCTATCAAAGAACTCGATAAGCAGATAAAAGATTATGCAGCGGGTAAAAAAATCGAGCATGACGTATATCCGGCTCAGATCCTTGGAAACCTGATCCCGC
>DJHI01000126.1:2500-3012 GCA_002431715.1 Armatimonadetes bacterium UBA5829 | reverse complement strand
CTGCCCTAAGGACAAAAAACTCATTCACGGGATGACCGATGCGGTCATGATACCGTGTCAGATAACAAGCTAAAGAGTCAAAAAGTAAAATGCTGTTCAAAACAAGCGAGTATGTCGAGGGCCTGATGTCCTGCGAGGCCATCAGGAGGCAGTTTGAGGTCAGCGAGTTTGAGCTTGATGAGACCGGTGACGCCGATCCGCTGCGCGAAAAAGAGCACGAAGTGGTTCCGGCGATGATCAATAAATACGGCAACCGGGTGCTCTGCCTGCTCACCGTCGAATGCGCCGCTTACTGCCGGTTCTGCACCCGCAGGCGGCTGGTCTCCGATATCGAGCAGGGGACGATAGGCCGGTCGCACATCGACGGCTGGGTGGAATATCTGCGCAATCACTCAGAGGTGCGTGAGGTGATTATCTCCGGCGGCGATCCATTTATGGTTGATGATGCGCTATTCGATTATGCACTCCACTCGATTTCATCGCTCGATTCGATCAAGGTCATTCGGATTGGC
>DJHI01000126.1:868-2467 GCA_002431715.1 Armatimonadetes bacterium UBA5829 | reverse complement strand
CTCTCGAAAGCTCGATTCAATAGCAAAGGTCGCTCAGCCCGTTTATGTAGGTATACACTTTGAACACCCCTCTGAAATCACACAGGCAACGAGCGGATGCTGCAAGAAGCTTATGGCCGCGGGAGCGATCCTCTATTCGCAAAGCGTATTTCTAAAAGGCGTAAATGGCGACTACGACACGCTCTATGCCCTTTTTACAGGCCTCCTGGAGATAGGCGTGCGGCCATATTATATCTATCGCTGTGACGCGGTGCCTGGTGCGACCCATTTTCAGGTCGATCCGGCAAAAGAGCGCCATATAATGACGGAGCTTAAAAAGAACCTATCGGGCCTGGCATGTCCGACCTATGTCATCGACGCTCCGGATGGCAGTGGGAAAATTCCCGTTCCGTTGGAATTCTGGGATTCCGATGCCAGTGAATATCTGGATTTTGAGGGAATCAGGCATGACGTGTGAAGATAAAGGGGCGCTCAAACTCTACCAGACCGAATGGTGCTCTTACTGTGTCAGAGTCCGCGCGCGAATGGCTGAGCTGGGCATAGACTATACAGCCATCAATGTCCCCAACTCAAAAGCCGAGCGCAAAGAACTGCTGGAGATATCTGGTCAGACAGGTGTGCCGACACTGGTCACCACCGACGGCAAGATAATTGCCGATGACGACGATGCCATTATAGATTACCTTAACGAAAATTTTGATAAGTAAGTTGCTAGTTTTTTAGTTCACGATGGGTCAAAAAAATTGCTCAGTCTCTGTGATTGCTAATACACCATCCGGCATCCTGAGCTTTGTAGGAGGATACGGCCTGCCTAACTTCATTTGCTTACAGCCTGATGGGAACACAAAGGAATCCCTTATCCGTTCGTTGAAATCTAGCTTGTGATGCTGGATTTTTTAATTAGAAACGCAACCATATTTGATGGCTCGGGCAAAAAGCCCTATGCCACCGATATAGCCGTTAAGGATGGCAAAATTCTGGAAGTTGGTAAGGTCTCCGCTCAGGCCATGCGGACAATCGATGCCAATGGCATGGCGGCTGCCCCGGGTTTTATCGATATTCACTCCCACACTGACTCCATCCTCTTTGTCAATGGCCGCGCGGAGAGCAAGATCACTCAGGGCGTGACCACAGAGCTTTGCGGCAACTGCGGATTCTCCTCCGCTCCCTGCCTCGATGAGACCAGCCGGATGGAGCAGGAGAGCTGGCGCAAAAGAAACAATGTCGATGAAGACTGGTACAGCCTCGGCGAGATGCTTACCGCGCTTGAAAAACGGCCAATAGCACTCAATTTTGCGACTATGGCCGGACATGCCAACCTCAGGTCTTATGCAATAGGCTTCGCCGACCGAAAAGCCACAAATGATGAAATTATCAAAATGAAGCAGTGTCTGCGCGAGGCAATGGAGCAGGGAGCGTTCGGTCTTTCGAGCGGGTTGATCTATCCGCCAAGCTGTTTTGCCGATGTTGATGAGATCGCTGTCCTGGCAGGTGTCGCCGCCGAATACGGCGGGTTTTACTCCACTCATATGCGCGATGAAGGCGATAAGCTTGTCGAAGCGGTCGAAGAGGCGATAGAGGTCGGCAGAAGGAGCGGTG
>DJHI01000126.1:0-832 GCA_002431715.1 Armatimonadetes bacterium UBA5829 | reverse complement strand
TCAGCGTTCAAATATCTCACCATAAAGCTTGCGGTAAAGACAACTGGGGCAAAGTCAAGACAACCCTCGCCATGATCGAAGAGTGCAGGCGATATGGCATGAATATACATGTCGATCAATATCCGTATACAGCTTCCTCCACTTCGCTCTCGGCTATGCTTCCCCAGTGGTGCTATGACGGCGGTGATGAGGCGGTTTTGGCATGTATCGCCAATAGGCGAGCTGAATTGTTGGAATCTCTGCGCAGCGAAGGCAACACAGACGAGTGGAAAAGCGTATTGATAAGTAGTGTGGCGAGTGATAAAAACCGGTCATGCGAAGGCATGAGCATATTTGATATCGCAAAAGCCGGAGAAACCGAACCAGAAGAGGTTGTGCTCGATCTTCTGAGCGAGGAGAAGCTGGCCGTCTCTATGGTGCACTTTTCCATGTCCGAAGAGGACATCGAAACGGTAATGCGCGCAAGCTTCACCATGGTCGGCAGCGATGCATCGGCAAGGAGCATTACAGGCAGTGGAAAGCCGCATCCGCGTGCGTTCGGGACGTTCACACGGGTTTTAGGAGAATATTCACGCAAGCGTGGTGTTATACCTCTGGAGTTTGCCGTTCACAAGATGACAGGCCTTCCCGCCCAAAAGATGGGGCTTAAGGATCGTGGACTCATAAATAACGGCAACTGGGCGGACCTGGTGATATTCAATCCAGATGAGGTCTCGGATACGGCTACTTATAAAAATCCGCACCAGGTTTCAAAAGGCATAGAATTTGTATTTGTAAACGGCAAATTGGCAATCGAAAAAGGCGTAATTACCGGCGAGATGGCAGGTAAAGT
>DJHI01000127.1:6540-6853 GCA_002431715.1 Armatimonadetes bacterium UBA5829 | reverse complement strand
AAGGCAGGGCGAATATTACCAACACAGCCGACCTCCAGGAGTTCATAGAGGCTTTCGCGCCTAATGGGCCATTCCTCTATGGTGCATTCTCGCGATATTTTCGAGATGACCTTCTCGACTTTCTCCATAAAATGGGTGTCGAGACCAAAGAGGAGAGGGGAGGACGAATTTTTCCCATGTCCGACCGCGCAGCGGATATTGCGGAGGCTTTTGAAAAGTGGTTGGATGATGTTGGCGTTCGAATCAAATATAACGCGACCGCTAAATCGATCGACACTGAAGACAGCCGGGTGACCGGTGTCAAGCTCTACGG
>DJHI01000127.1:615-6532 GCA_002431715.1 Armatimonadetes bacterium UBA5829 | reverse complement strand
CGGCAGAATGGATGCGGATGCGGTGATAATCGCTACAGGCGGCGCGTCATACCCCAAGACCGGCTCCACCGGCGACGGCTACCAAATGGCTCGCGACCTCGGCCACACAATTATTGCTCCGCGTCCGGCTCTTTCGGCTTTGGTGGCTCGGGAACCCTGGATTAAAAATTTGCAGGGCCTTTCTCTGAAAAACGTCGAAGCAACTCTTCTGATGGGCTCGGATCATCCCAAGAAAATCGCCTCCGAGTTCGGTGANNGAGATGCTCTTTACTCACAACGGCCTCTCAGGCCCGATAATTTTGACCCTGAGCAGGCGGGTAGGGACTCTACTGGGTAAAGAAAAGCTGGTTATTTCTATCGATCTCAAACCCGCACTCTCTCATGAGCAGCTTCATCAAAGGCTAATAAGAGATTTCAAGCAGACTCGTCACCTGAAAAATTATTTGCATGAGCTGCTTCCAAGGCTTCTAGTGGATGTTTTCGTCTATCTATGTGGGATCGACGGCGACAAACCGGTCAACAGCATAACCACCCAGGAGCGCGGGCGTATGGTCGATCTGCTCAAAGACTTCAGAACCACAATCACCCGCATGGGCTCTCTGGACGAAGCGATAGTTACCGCGGGAGGAGTCTCTATAAAAGAGATCGATCCGAGAACAATGATGTCGAAGCTGGTTTCAGGTCTGTTCTTTGCTGGGGAAGTCATGGACATAGACGCCGAAACGGGTGGCTACAACCTGCAGGCCGCTTTTTCGACGGGTTACGTTGCAGGAGAGGCGGCAGCAGAATATGTAGGAGGGTGAGTCATGCGTATCACTATTCTGTTAATGCTGACCGTCTTTTTGCTGGCATCTGTTCAGCCTTTATTTGCTCAAGAAGAACACTATGTGATGATGGCAAATCAACTGCTTCTGCGGATTAGGTGTTCGGCAAGCGGTTATACCGCTCAAGAGAGAGCGAGCGCTGTGCAGAACCGCGTTAACGACCTGATAATTCCCGGCGGCATCGATCTGAAAACCGTTCAGATAAAGACATATCGTAACACAACCGCCATTTATGCCGGAGGAAAGCTGCTGGTAACCGTAAGCGAGTGCGACGCCAGGGTCAACCACACGACCGTCGACAAGCTTGCCAGGCGATGGGCGGCCAGGTTCAAGGCGATCTATCCGCAGATTATTCCGCCTCGCCATGGTCAGTCTCCTTCGTAAAATTCCAGATAACAGGCAATAGGCAACATTTGTTGCCTATTGTTTTTTAACGTGCAGCCAAAAAAAGGGAACTTTGCAATTCCACGTCGAATAGTATAAATTGTATACAACCTATTTCGGCGCAAGCCATGTCGCAGGTGGGAATCATGGGTTTTGGAGTTGCAATAATGGTAGTATTGGGCATTGTCGTTCTGATCATTCTCTGGGTGATTGTGAAATACAATCAACTGGTGGCCTTCAGAAACCGAATTCAGAATGCCTGGTCGCAGATAGACGTCCAGCTTAAGCGCAGGTATGACTTGATCCCTAATCTGGTTGAGACGGTCAAAGGTTACGCGAAGCACGAGAGCGAGGTTTTTGAAAAAGTGACCGAGGCCCGTGCCGCAGGAATAAATGCAACCACTCCCAAAGAGCAGGGGGCCGCTGAAAACCAGATAACCGGCGCGTTGAAGAGCCTTTTTGCCGTCGCCGAGGCCTACCCTGAACTGAAAGCCAATGAAAACTTCATGATGCTTCAGGAGGAGTTGTCGGGCACGGAGAGCAAAATAGCCTATTCCAGACAGTTCTATAACGATCAAGTGATGACTTTCAATACAATCATCCAGAGCTTCCCGTCAAATATAATCGCATCGAGCTTCGGCTTCACCGAGCACGAGTATTTTCCTATGGACGATGCCGCAAGAGAGAATGTAAAGGTAGATTTTTCGTAAGCTATGTATGAGCAAATTCAAGCGAACATCTGGCGTTCGCGCATTCTAATAACGGTTTTTATAATCGTAATCGGAGCGATAGGCTACGGCTTTTACCTTGCCTATGGCGATCCAATATCACTCGTAATAGCCCTCGGCTTTGCATTTTTCAGCAGTATAGGCAGTTATTACTATTCGGATAAAATCGTTCTCGCCTCCACTCACGCCAGGGAGGCCACAAAAGAAGAGTTCCCGCACTATGTGAACTCAGTCGAGGGACTTGCTTTGGCAGCGGGGATGCCCGTGCCCAAGATTTATGTCATGGACGATCCCGCTCCGAACGCATTCGCCACAGGTCGGGACCCCGAGCATGGCGTCATCTGTGTCACCACCGGACTTCTCGCCACAATGAACCGCGTGGAGCTTGAGGGGGTCATCTCTCACGAGATGTCTCATATCAAGAACTATGATATACGCTTTATGGCGCTGGTTGCAGTGCTTGTCGGAGCGGTAGCGATGATGGCGCACTGGTTCTGGTGGAGCGGCCGGTTCGGTGGATATCGCAGACGCGACGATGAGGGCGNNGCCAGGCCCAGGCGATTTTTTATTTGATAGGCATTCTGCTTGCCATTCTGGCTCCAATAGCGGCGGCTCTGGTTCAGGCGATGATCTCACGCCGCAGGGAGTATCTGGCTGATGCCAGCGGAGCGATGCTGACTCGTTATCCCGAAGGTCTAGCAAGCGCGTTGGAGAAGATCGAGAACAGCACCGCCGTAATGCGAAGCGCCAATAAAGCAACCGCACATCTTTTTATATCGAACCCGTTCCGAAATGTCGGCAGCGTCCTGAACTTCAGCACGCACCCGCCCATTGAAGATAGAATCAAACGCCTGAGAGAGATGTGACCATTGAATACTCTCTTGAAACTCCACGTTACCCCACGCGGCTCCAAAAACGAGATCACCGGCTGGCGCGATGACACGCTGTGCGTTAAAATCACAGCCCCGCCGGTAGAGGGAGCGGCGAATTCCGCGATAATCAAGTTCATTGCAGATTCGCTAAAGATCAGAAAGAGCCAGGTCGAACTCGTCTCAGGCGAAAAGAGCCGCGAGAAGGTAGTAAGCATATCAGGTCTTTCGGATGCCGACATTAAATCACTCCTGAAATAAATTGCAGGAACAGCCGTATCCGGCGCGAATCTATATTAGATCATGAAAGCAGACGTCTTGCACCGGCGTCATTCCGGCTTTTAAGTCGATCAACAAGGAGATTGCGGCAATGAAACAATTCGCGTTGGTATTACTAATTTTTTTCGCTTGCACTGTCAGCGGTTGTGCAAAACAGAAGAGTGCAAGCTCCAGTCTCACCACGTCGGCAACTAACTTCGTCACACAGCTCGAAAAGGGCGAGTTCAGCGCAGCCGAAGACANNCAGATGAAATCTGCTCTGCCCCCGGACAAACTCAAGGACCTTTGGAATTCACTTAATTCTCAATATGGAGCTTTCAAGGGCCAGGCCGGAACTCGGGAGGCGAAAGAGGGAGGTTATGACATCGTTTACGTGACCTGCGAGTTCGAGAAAACAAAGATGGATCTCAAAATAGTCTTTGTTAATGGTACGATAGGTGGACTGTGGATCGTCGCGACTCCAAGCAAGGAGTCATTTAGTCCTCCTGCTTATATCNNCATCCCGAAAGATTTACTGAGCGGGATATCACCATAGGTTCTAATGAGAGTGCCCTTCCGGGCACTCTTGCAGTTCCCATAGGCAAAGGCCCGTTCCCGGCGGTTATTCTAGTTCACGGCTCCGGTCCAAATGACCGCGACGAGACCATAGGCCCCAATAAACCCTTCCGTGATATAGCGCAGGGCCTCGCCTCCAACGGCATAGCGGTTCTTCGTTATGATAAAAGCACAAAGGTACATCCACAGAGTTTCGCCAATAGGCCGTTTACAGTCAAAGAAGAGACTATTGACGATGCCCTTGCCGCTGTTTCATTTCTGCAGAAAACAAAGGGCATCGACTCCGCACACATATATGTGCTCGGTCACAGCCTCGGAGGCATGCTGGTTCCAAGGATCGGCAAAGTCGACCCATCCATTGCGGGACTAATTGCTCTGGCAGGAAATACCAAGCCATTCGGGGATGTTCTTATCGATCAATATAAATATGTGCTGTCGCTCGACTCAAGCACGCCTTTATCTGAAAAAGACAAGAAGCTGGACGATATAAAGAAGCGGGTTGCAGCGATAGAGAATTTGAAACCATCAGATGGAAAGTCGACATACTCGCTTATCGGAGCGCCTCCGGCATATTGGCTCGATTTGAAGAATTATAACTCCGCCAGGTTTGCGCAAAGCGTAAAGCAGCCGATGCTGATTCTGCAGGGCGGCAGGGATTATCAGGTTACACCCGACAATCTAGACATCTGGAAATCCGAGCTATCTACGAAGAAGAATGTCTCCTTCAAACTCTACCCCGACCTGAACCACCTTTTCATCACCGGCAGCGGAAAAAGCACTCCTCAGGAGTATGAGCAACCCGGACATGTATCCGAGAAGGTGATAGATGATATCACTGAGTGGTTCAAGAAGTAGGTACTTGAGTTTTGGCGCGATTACGTGTCATTACCAAAAAGCAATTTTAGTTCTATATAGAGCTAGATGAATCCAAATTATCCCGACGACATAAATGAATTACAAAATATGCTTAATAAAGGCATGGGGCGAGCCATATGCTTTCTATTGGAACAGACCCCACGGCAATATCGAGAAATGATTCTCGATGCCTGTTTGCATAACTATGCATATGATCGGCAAATCGAAGACACTCGTGCTGAGTATCTTTATCCTTTAATAAAAGCATCAAGTGAGAANNCCCATATTCTTCAAGCTATCCCACAAGCAACCGATGCGTTTGATGCTGAGCAACTGCTTGATTTTCTTGTGCTTTTCGCTAATGATGGCTGCATTACAGCAAAAGACACTCTATACAAGAATCTACAATCAAGATGGGCTGAACCTGATTTTGCCGGCTACGAACAAACGGTTGAACTGGATGGCAGCAAAGGACTTATTTTTTGTCTTGGAATAATAGGAGCCAATCCCCGTGTTTTACCAAATTATGAGATCAGCCTTTTGATTCGGAAAGCCGAAGAAAAGTCAGATATTGAAACGGTTCGTTTAGCACTAAAAGAAGCTTCTGAAAAAGATTCTGCTATTGTTACTGCCCTGGATGCTGTCGAAGATTATAGCGTAGAATGGACTGCGGATGAAATTGCATACATGCGAGATGAAAGAGTCAGGACACTATGCCAACTGCAATTTCGTCCGACAGAGAAAACTACCTGGGACGAAGTAAAAAATAGCCCCGAATATGACAGGCTTGTTTTTCATTGGCCACAAGTAGCATCAGATTCTGAGTTTGAGAATGCTGCCAGGGATTTTATGCCTAATGCCATTCCATTGGAGCTTTCTAACTGGGTTCGTATATTCTGGAAGCGGCAATTCCCATTTGAGCCAACTCCCTTAATTCAATTAGTCGATTATCCAAATGATAGAGTAAAATATGGAGCATTTTCTGCTCTTGAGATAGTGAAGCATCCTGATGTTCGTAGGTTATATGAAAGTCTTTTGCAGGAATCAAGGTTGCTTAACAGGGCTTTTGGACTTCTTAGAAGCAACTATCAACGTGGAGATTATGCAGCAATCATCGAC
Organism: Armatimonadetes bacterium UBA5829; assembly: GCA_002431715.1. Classification (GTDB taxonomy): domain Bacteria; phylum Armatimonadota; class UBA5829; order UBA5829; family UBA5829; genus UBA5829. The sequence goes on along the minus strand of DJHI01000127.1, from coordinate 919 downwards.
ATTCTAGAAAAGGAAACTGATCCCGATATTTTGCATAATATGTGTTTAAATATCATTCATGTCTATCAGGATAATCATGTGCTTGAGGGTGTTGAACCACTTTTAATGGTATATGAAAAAGATCCGTGCTCAGTATGCCGCTTCACCTGCCTTGGCACACTTCAAAAGACTTCAGAGCTTTCTGATTGGATGGTAGAAGAGTGTAAATACGATTCTGACACAGATACAAGGAAACTGGCTTTTCAGCTCTCTGCCTAATTTGTATTGGCGTTTCGGGAGTTGGTGGGGGTATGGTGTTTCGGGA
>DJHI01000127.1:0-597 GCA_002431715.1 Armatimonadetes bacterium UBA5829 | reverse complement strand
GACTTCAGTCCCGAAACGAACCAGCCTCTATGATATCAAACTCTTAACCTTAAGCAGCTTTGCTACCGCTTCAGATATCTTCTCGGCGCTAATGCCAATGAGATCGTGCAGAGCCTCTGGGGTGTCGTGCTCCACAAATGTATCCGGGACACCGATTCGGTGGATCGTATTGAGTGGATATCCCTTCGATGATGCAAGTTCTAGAACAGCCGAGCCGAACCCACCGACAATAGTGTTGTCTTCAACAACCAGCACCGGCATCCATCGTTCGAATATACTCGTGATAAGGTTCTCATCCAGCGGCTTTACGAACCTCGCATTGACAACCTCGATGCTTATTCCCTGCTCGGCAAGTTTTTCAGCAGCTTCAAGCGACGGGTATACTGTCGAGCCTAAGGCTATAATGGCAATGTCATCGCCACTTCTCAGGCATTCTCCCTTGCCTATGGATAAGATCTGGGGCTCATTCGGTTCATAAGCACATGGCCCGCCGCCGCGCGGGTATCTCACTGCCATAGGGCCATCGTGAGTGACCGCTGTAGCAAGCAGATCGCGAAGCTCCATAGTGTCTTTGGGAGCAGCCACGACCATATGCGG
>DJHI01000195.1 GCA_002431715.1 Armatimonadetes bacterium UBA5829 | reverse complement strand
TGCCCATAGCCGGCGATATTGTCAACAAAGTAATACTTAATCGAGTTTTGGCATCAATGTCGACTTTATTATCAAGTGGAGTTCCTATGGTAAAAACACTAGAGACATCGGCTTCTGCTGCCAATAATGAAATTGTGAAAGAGGCTCTGCTGCAAGCCAGAAAGGATGTGGCGGAGGGAAGCGCTACGTCACAGTCGCTCAAAGCAACAGGGGTTTTTCCTCCTCTGGTGCTTCAAATGGTAGCGAGTGGAGAGAAGACAGGTGAGCTACCAGCAATGCTCGAGTACATTTGCGGAATGTATGCTCGTGAGACTGATGCCAAGGTCAAATCTCTTACATCCGTTATCGAGCCTATTATGATCGTAGTGCTGGGTATGATCGTAGGTTTTATTGCTATGTCGGTAATAGTACCGATATATTCTTTGGTCGGCGGGGTCAAATAAGCCTGACACGACCGCGTATCGCAAGGAGGGTGTTTACAAAATGTATTGTCTCATGGAGAGGGTCAGGGGCAGGCACGGTAGAAAGGGCTTTACTCTGGTCGAATTACTAGTCGTAGTAGTTGTTCTTGCTGTTTTAGCTGCAATCGTATTGCCGAAGTTTATGGATTCCGGCAAGCGCAGCAAAGAATCAGCGCAGAAGAGTGATCTTAAGATCATTCAGAACGCCGTTCAGCTTTTCTACACGGATACGGGATACTATCCTGCAACTCTGGATGATCTCACCCGGGCCGACGGTACAACTGCAAAAGTCTATGACGGCTCATCTGATGTGGCTCTTGCAACAACCACCGATTATCATGGGCCTTATCTGCAGGAAGTCCCGAACGATCCCGTCAAGAATGTGGCATTCACCTACACCAAATCAGACGGTAAGGTTGCCGCTCCGTAAGGTAAGCAGTTGACAAGCAAACGAGTATATAAAAACGGCGGCTTTACCCTCGTTGAGGTGCTGGCCGCCGTTTTGCTGCTTTCGATAGGCCTTTTAGCTGTCCTGACGGCGGAAAATGCCGCTCAAAATATGCAGGAGCGTGCTGTGTACTTATCGATAGGGCGCAATGCCGCGCAAAGCGCTATCGAACGATTACGCAGCAATCAGAGTTATACCCTGACTTCATCGGCCGTATCGGGCCTTCCCGCGGGGAATAGGATAACGATGTCGACTTCTTCAGTAGCGGGCCCGCAGAGCAGCACAGGTATCACGTATGCCAGAGTCACGGTAACCTGGCCCGAAGGCAGCGGCACTCATAAAATCTTTTATGAAACCTACATTTCGCCAAAATAGCCGCAGGAGAGGGTTCACTCTCGTCGAGCTTCTTATTGCGGGAACAATATCTGCACTTGTTATCTCCTGCATCTGCGCAGTCTATTTCTCGATTGTTCGGCATTGGGAGCGGCAGCAGGGTGAGGGCGATGCGCTTGTGGCAACCTCACGCGCTTGTGCGCGCCTGGGTGATTATTTCTGCCAGGCAAGTTCAGCGCAAATTTACTCCAGATTTACAACCAACGATACCATTGCGGTCAATATGCCTCTGGATACGGCATACGGCACTTATGTTCCGGCTTGGACTGGTGGAAAACTGCAGACTCGGAGCGGGCAGTGGATAGCGTTTTACCTGTCAGATAAAACCGGAAGTTTCAGCAATCAGGGCGATATTTTGTGGGCTGCGGTGGTTAATTCATCTCTCTCAAGCATAACACCCGACTCAGCCTGGAGCCTGTATTCAACTGATGGGCCGGGCAAGATTACTCCATTGCGATCTTTAAGGTTTGATGTTACGACTGGTGATGGCCTGACGCGTGTCAAGATCACTGCAGGGGCAGCATATAAAGTTTTTGAAACAGAGAAAGTGTTGAGCCAGACGGCGATATTTTGCCTGAGAAACTGAAATACAGAAAATAGGTAATAGGAAACGGGAAACAGCGTGTAGTTGAACGCTTCATGGAAACAGATTGAGCCAAATGAGTAAGCCTAGCAGAATATATAAAGTCCATACTAACCGCGGCGCGGCATATGTGCTGGCTCTAACAACACTTTTGGTGGGAGTCACTCTCGGCCTGGCTATGCTCCGGTCATCAAACGGCTATTATATGGCTGAAGACAGCAGGCAGAAAAAGCAAGCGGCCATCAATCTTGCCGAAGCGGGCGTGGATTATGCCTATTGGAGAGTCCATTACCAGGGTCAAAAGCTGCCCTACACAACCAATATTACCACCACTTCAGGCAGCATTCATATAGAAGCAACCGATGACGGCAATCGTGCAGCCTCAACTATGCTCATAGTTTCTACAGGCACTGTCGGCAGGCACAAGCATACGCTTAAGCGCGTAATGCTCGGTCTTTTGCCTTATCATTATGCCGTGTGTGAAAATGCAAAGCTTGAAGATGCAGACGCAATTATAAATAACAACACCGCGGTCGGGGGGGTTCGAACAAACGACCTTATCAATCTGACTCACAGTGGAACATCGATCACAACCGGCGCATGGGCCGTCAATACTATCTCGACTACCGGCAGCATCAGCCCTCGATATCCCAGCAGTCCTCCGATTCTGTTTCCTTCTATCGATAACAGTTATTACTCATCCATTGCAAATAGAAAATATTACGGCGACACCTGGATCAATTTCCCACTTTATGGCTCTTCGGGTGTGATATACGTAGTCGGCAAGGCCTATGTGTGGGGATTGTATACCGGCGTTAATACCGTCGTTTCAACGGATGATTTAGTAGTTGTAGGCATGCTTAAAGGATCGACATCAAGTGCATATATGGCGCTGTTGTCCACCAAAAGAATCAGAATAGCGAACTCTTCAAACGAAGTGGAAGCGGTAATGTATTCGCACAATTCAAGCAATACGGGTGTGGTTGAAGTAAATGACTGGCCTTATATTACCGGCTCGATTGCGACCGATACTCTCGTAACAGCGCAAAATCTCGTAATTGCAGGTGATCCTACGCTGACTCTTGGTATAATGCGGCAATTGAACCTGCCCGGACTCTAATACTTTGCTCTCTTGAAGCCGAAGAATATATTGATGGATAAAAGACGACGAGCTGAATATTTAATTGCATCCCTTCGATGGATAATTATCTGTCTTGGTATTGTTGCGGTAAGCAAGGCGTCTGTACCACAGATAGCTATCCTGCTTGGGCTTGTTGCCGTCTACAACGGCGCCCTTATCTATTGCACGGCCGATCCTGACCGTTTCGCTAAGTACGGCCGTAAGCTTGCATTTGCTTGCCGGGTATTCGATACTCTCATCATTACTGTTGTCGTAGCCGGACCGAGCGACGGCATGGCATATATGCTCTACTGGTTCGTAATGGTAAGCTGCGGGTATGCCAGCGGACAGAACCACAGGCTTCCGATAGTCGGCAGCATAGTGCTTTTGGCAAATGCAATTGCTTCCTTTATAAGTATCGACAGTTCAACCAGCGCCAAATCGGTCATGACTGCAATAGGTACGCAAAGCGGAATACTCCTTTTCGGTACTCTTGTAGCCGCATTTATATCCAAAACCAGATCACAGGATGATTTAGCGTCTGAGAGAGGATCATACCTGCATGCCATCATGGATTGCGGCGCAAAGCTTACTCGTTTCCGTAGTGTGCATGATCTTGCTCTTAATGTCCTTGAGTCTGCAGTTACGCAGACCAATTCCGGCGGCGGTCAACTTCTGCTGGTAAACGAGGAGACAGACGCACTCGAAACGGAGGCATTTTTCTCTCCGGATAAAAACAGCACTCCGCCATCCGAGGCTTTACTGCGTTCTTACGCCAACTGGGTAGTCAACACAGGGCGCGAATTCGTCGTCAAGAGCGGCGGCCGCAGTTCCGAAGAGGATGACGTGCAGAAAGATGATAGGCCTGCTATGGCTGCGCCTTTGCTCTGGCAGTCTGCTGATGACGATAATAAGGTACTCGGAATACTGATGGTTTGGGGACAGCAGGATGAGGATTTCGGGGAAGACGCGCTCGACATGCTCCGAATATTCGCCGTTATAGCCGGAGCCGCGATTGTAAACCTGCGTTTATATACGAATCTACAAAAGCAGTTCTTGCGCACCCTGCAGAGTCTGGCAAACGGTCTTGAAGCGAGAGACGAATACACCAGGGGACACTCGGAGCGTGTCATGCAGGTTTCATGCATGATTGCTAATGAACTGCAGGTTCCTCCCGACACCATAGATGTGCTCAGGAATGCATCGCTTCTGCACGATATCGGCAAGATCGGCGTTCCCGATGCAATTTTGCGTAAGGCCGGCAAGCTAACGGTAGAAGAATGGGAAACCATGCGACGGCACCCGATTGTCAGCGAGGAGATCTGCCGCCCGTTGGGGCTTTCACCGGATGTCCTGTTCCTGATAAAACACCATCACGAACGATTGGACGGCAAAGGCTATCCCGGCGGAATCCCTGCGCAGGAACAGCCTCTGCTGCAGAGAATACTTGTCGTCTCGGACTCATTCGACGCCATGCGCTCGCGCCGTCCATATCGCGAGAGAATGCCTCAGGAAGAGCTTATCGGTGAANNGCACACTCGACCCTACTGTGGTCGATGCGCTCAGGCGCCTGATAGATCGGGGCGATCTCGAAGCGGTCTATGAAGAGCATGACAGGATGATCGACGGCACCATGGCCGACATGAAAGCCCGTAAAAAAGCAGCATAGTGGTGTATCGGGACTTCAATC
>DJHI01000304.1:601-3418 GCA_002431715.1 Armatimonadetes bacterium UBA5829 | reverse complement strand
CAAGGCGCACAATGTCGGATACTTCTTCTATATAGGCGGCAACGACTCTATGGACACCGCTCACAAGATCAGCGAGCTTGCTCATCAGAAGGATCTGGATTTGATCGCTGTCGGCGTGCCTAAAACCATCGACAATGATGTAGGCGATTCGGAGTTCAAGCTTATAGACCACACGCCAGGCTACGGCAGCGTTGCGCGCTATTGGGCGATGTATATCCAGCAGGCAAACGAGGAAAATGCGGGGTCATGCCCGGCCGATCCGGTGCTGGTGGTTCAGGCTATGGGAAGAAAGATAGGATTCATAGCCGCCGCTGCTCGTCTTGCCGACCCTGAGTGCAAGCTGCCTCTTCAAATATATCTTGCCGAGTCGAAACTTGGTCTGGAAGAGCTTGCAAATAATGTCAATGACGAGCTTACTCACTCCGGTCGGACCATAGTAGTGGTTAATGAGGGAATGGACCTTGCGGATTTGGGAGAGACAAAGGATGCGTTCGGCCATACCCAGTTCAGCGCCAGCAAGACCACAGTGGCTCAGGCCGTTGTTAACTACCTGAACGCACATGGACTCAAGGCGCGCGGAGCGGCCAGAGGTCNNCCGACCAGCGCGATTCTATAATCTTTGCATCCACGGTCGATCTGGACGAGGCATACAGTGTTGGGCAGAAGGCTGTCCAGATCGCTGTCGAGGATGGGAACGGATTCATGTCGACCATGCTCCGCCGCCCCGGAAGCATCTACAGCGTGGAGTATGACAAAGTGCCTCTGGAACTCGTAGCAAACTCCGAGCGCACTTTCCCGCAGTCCTGGATAGCTCCCAATAAGATCGATGTAACTGACGAGTTTGTGTCATATGCCAAGCCGCTCATCGGGCAGGATTGGACAAGCGTGCCTCTGGTCGACGGCCTGATGCGTTTTGCAAGGCTCGATCCTAAGTTCGCTGAGAAAAAAATGAAAGACTACGTCCCGATCGGACACAGATAGGAATAGGAGTGTATCATAATGAGTGATCCTGCTCAGTCTCTGAAGCAGATAACTAAAGACAAGGAGTTTCTTGTCGGCATAGATTCGGATGGATGCGCGTTCGACACTATGGAGATCAAGCACAAAGAGTGCTTCATACCCAACATAATCAAATACTGGGATTTGCAGGCCGTATCGAAGTACGCGCGTGAGGCAGGTGAGTTTGTAAACCTGTATTCCAAATGGCGTNNCAACAGATGGCCCGCGCTGCTTATGGTGTTCGACCTGCTCAGCGAGAGGCCCGAGGTAATTAAGCGCGGTGTGAACATCCCTCCTGTGGATGTTTTGAGAAATTGGGTTGCTAATGAGACCAAGCTTTCTAATAACACTCTGAAGACTCTGGTTCAGACAAATCCTGATCCAATATTGAAGAAGGCTCTGGCATGGTCTGAGGCCGTAAACAGCACGATAGCCGATATGGTTCACGATGTTCCGCCTTTCCCATTTATGCGCGAGAGCCTGCAGAAGATTGCACCCAACGCTGATGCGATAGTCGTTTCGCAGACACCTACGGAAGCTCTTGTGCGCGAATGGCAGGAGCATGAGATAGACAGTTACGTAAAGGTGATCGCCGGTCAGGAGATGGGAAGCAAGGCCGAGCATCTCGGTTTTGCAATGTCCGGCAGGTGGGAACCCGATCACGTTCTGATGATAGGAGATGCACCGGGCGACCTTAAGGCCGCGCGAGCCAATGGCTGCCTGTTCTACCCCATCAATCCCGGTGACGAGGATAAATCTTGGCAGAAATTCTTTGAGGAGGCTTACGACAAGTTCGTTGGAGGCACTTATTCCGGGCAGTATCAGGACAAACTGATATCCGAGTTTGACAAATANNACCTTCCCGAACTCCCGCCGTGGAAGTGCAAGGCATAGCGTTATGGAAGTAGTCGGTAAAGGATATGAAGACCGTGTGTTGCTTGAAGATGAGGTCATAGACCTAGTCCACAGAGCGCTCGACAACGATAGACTGGACGGCAAGCGGGTGCTGGTAGTTATCCCAGATCACACCCGCACGGCTCCGGTGCCGTTGATGTTTAAGACGCTCTACAACACGCTATCTGATAGAGTGAAAGCTCTTGATTTTATGGTCGCTTTGGGTACGCATCCGCCGATGCCGATGGAGCATATCCTCCAGCATATCGGTATCACCGAGCAGGAACATAAGAGCAAGTACTCCAAGAGTAATTTCTTCAACCATCATTGGAAAGATCCCAACGCTCTGGTCGAAATTGGCGTTATACCGGAGGAGAAGATCGACGAGATCACCGGCGGACTCTTCAGAATGCCGGTACACCTTACGGTCAACAAAATGGTTACCTGTTACGATCATATAATGATCGTCGGCCCTGTCTTTCCGCATGAGGTTGTTGGATTCTCCGGCGGCAATAAGTATCTGTTTCCGGGGATAGCCGGGCAGGAGATTATCGACTTTTTTCACTGGCTAGGAGCGATAATCACCAGCCCGGCAATTATAGGTTCCAAGTATACTCCGGTTCGCGAGGTGGTAGATACGGCGGCCAAATACGTACCCGCCGAGCGGAGTTGCTTTGCAATGGTCGTGAAGGGCAACGACCTTACGGGCATATATTACGGCACTCCGGAAGACGCATGGAGCAAAGCGGCAGACCTTTCAGATAAACTGCACATCACATATGTAGACAGGCCATATCATACAGTCCTTTCCTGCGCGCCGAAGATGTATGATGACATCTGGACCGCCGGCAAGTGCATGTATAAACTGGAACCCGTGGTGGCCGATGGCGGCAGACTCATCATATATGCGCCACATATAGACGA
>DJHI01000304.1:377-576 GCA_002431715.1 Armatimonadetes bacterium UBA5829 | reverse complement strand
ATCCTATACTCACGGGCACATTCTCGATCAGATCGGGTATCACACCAGAGACTATTTCGCTAAACAGTGGGACAAGTTCAAGCACTATCCATGGGGAGTTGTCGCTCACTCGACGCACGTCAAGGGTACCGGCAAATACGAAGACGGCATTGAAAAACCGCGTGTCGAGGTTGTGCTGGCGACGCGCATTCCCGAGTCG
>DJHI01000304.1:0-366 GCA_002431715.1 Armatimonadetes bacterium UBA5829 | reverse complement strand
GCTGTCGAGCGGTAAACCTGGGATATATGAACCCTGATGATATCAATATTGACGATTACCGCAACAGGGAAAACAAGGGAGTGCTGTATGTGCCTAAAGCCGGAGAAACGCTATATAGACTGAAATCAAAGGCACAGTAATCTCTTCTTAAATAACTAATTACAGGAGCAATAATAATGGCAAAAGCTGATATCGCTATGGTCGGCCTTGGAGTTATGGGGCAAAACCTGGCATTGAATATGTCCAGCAAGGGGTTTTCCGTTGTCGGGTATGACTACCTGCCGGAGAAGACCGATAAGTTTATCGCCGAACGTGCCGTCGGCACGAAAATAACCGGGGTCCACAGCCTTGAAGAGCTTGCCGACT
>DJHI01000036.1:8050-9799 GCA_002431715.1 Armatimonadetes bacterium UBA5829 | reverse complement strand
AAGTGAATATCGCACACCGGCCTGCGCGGCAAGGTGTATGACCCTCTGCGGGCGAGTCTTCTCGAAGAGCTCTGGCATGCCTGAACGGTCTGCCATATCGAGCTTATGGAAAGTAAAGCCGGGCTTCGATATGAGTTGAGCGAGCCTTGCCTCTTTTAGCGCGACATCGTAATAGTCGTTTATATTGTCGACTCCTATTACCTCGTCGCCTCGCTCCAGAAGTCTCTTTGCAGTGTGAAAACCTATAAATCCGGCGGCGCCGGTAACCATTATCTTCATTGTCTGATCCGATTATAAAAATTAAGTATGTGAGTATGAAATATCAGCGTATCAACTATATCAGGAATAGATTCTCTTCCGCAAGTTGTTGACAAGTAAAAATTTCCATGCTTAACTAACTTTATGCCCGCTGCAGTTTCGGGGCTGCATATGCAGTTGTGAAAGTGCAGCGGGCTTTTTTGCTTATTTATTGAGGAGATTGTTATGAGACACTGGTTTGTGCCGATTGTTTTATTTTTAATATTTTGCTGTGCATCTGTGGCTTGCTCGGCAATATATACTACCGTGCCTACCTCATGGTCGGCAGGCGGGTTTTGGGTCGATTCCGGAATCACGCTGAACCAGGGAGATATAATAAATGTCACTGCCAGCGGGTCATGGTCTGCTACGCTTGGTGAGTTTTATGGAGCCGACGGCACGGATTACCAGTGGTGCGACCAATTCCTCAATCCAAACTATTGGGCTGGCAACACCGACCATTTCGGTGCGCTTATCTGCTATATAGGTGAAACCCCGCCTGCGGTTGGCAGCTATGAAAATATGAATGTTGAGGAACGTCAGGCATATATAGACGATATGCTGCTTTTAGGCTCCGATGTGACCGTGACTGCGCCTGTCAGCGGCAGACTCTGGCTTGCGATGAATGATGATGCGTACTCGGGCAATATCTCCGATAACCAGGGAAATCTCCATGTGGTAGTCTCAGAAGTTTTTACATATAATCCCACGAATGGCCATTACTATAAGATAATCCAAGGGCCATTTATTAGTTGGCATAGTGCAAATGCACTTGCTTCGCAAATGAGTTATAACGGCATGCAGGGTCACCTTTTAACAATAAACTCAAGCGATGAAGACGATTTCATTACAAAATATCTTACAAACCGTGCCTGGATAGGTGGCTTCCAATTACCTGGCAGCACCGAGCCTGATGGCGGATGGGCTTGGGTGACTGGCGAGCCATGGTCTTATACAAACTGGGATCAGTCGGAACCTAATAATACCGCGCCTTATGAGGATGGCGCAGAGCTAATGACAACGGGCAAGTGGAACGACAGAATACGCACCAGCACGGAACTTATAGCATATGTAGTCGAGTTTGAGCCCGAACCGGTCGTTGACCCTGCGAATGGACACTCTTATAAAGTCGTTTCAGTGCCGAGCGGGGTTACATGGCAGCAGGCGCGTGATGCTGCGATAGCTGCTGGCGGNNTAACCAGTTCGTCTTCGATATGGCATATGCCGATCCTAACGCTTGGCTTCAGTATTATGATTTGCAGCTTGGCCCGTATATTGGAGGGTATCAGCTTGAAGGTTCGGTCGAACCTGATGGTGGATGGAGATGGGTTACAGGCGAACCGTGGTCATATACAAATTGGAACTCGCTTGCATTCACACCGGTTGATCCCGAACTCCAACTTGCTGAAAACAGGGCACACCTTGAATATAATAACGGGAATGTAGAACCGA
>DJHI01000036.1:0-8035 GCA_002431715.1 Armatimonadetes bacterium UBA5829 | reverse complement strand
AATGATGTTTCTGCCGGCTCTACTCTACGTGGATATGTAATCGAGTGGGAACCGCCGGTATTAGCTGAGGATTTTAATGATAATATCGTAAATAAGGGCCTGTGGTCGGCTTCTGCCGACAGCGGCGTTAGTGTGTGGGAGACGAACCAGCGCGTCGAGATCAGCTATTGCCCCACAGCAACGGGCGACCAGTTCGGCGCGGGTTTTGCTGCCAGGTTGGGAATAACGGGTGATTTTGACATTCAGACGGACTATGAGCTTCTGAACTGGCCGGCAGCTAACGGCGTCCGCCTGGGGCTTGTTCCAACGTGGTGGAGCGCGCAGAGGTCGAGTATCGGAAAAGAACAGACTACCCCGGCGGAAATGTATGTGATGGATTCCTATTATGGCCATTGTCGTGGTATTACAACAACTGATACATCGGGAAAGCTGAGAATCGTGCGAACAGGCTCGACGGTTACCAGCCTCTATTGGTCGGGCGACAGATGGAATCCAATAGAATCGTATGACTTTGGAACTTCGGGTCAAAACGATGTGCCGTGGATCGGCCTGAACTCCTGGTCGCATGATTATGCGTTTTCCGATGAGAATGTCCGGCTGGCTTTCGATAATTTCAAGGTCAACTTCGGTGATATCGAGCCTGATTATGAATCGAGTAAAATCGGCGCTGCAAGGGAGGCTGAAGAAGGCTCCGGCGTCTTCTTATCCCAAGCGGTGGTTACGTCGGATCAGAGTGTCGTGCCGGGGTCGGTTTTCATAGAGTCGCCTGACCGCACTTCCGGTATCCGGCTGCTTACATCCGAGGACTTCGATATCGGCGATGTAGTGAGCGTTATGGGTAACAGGCAAAGGATTGATGGGGAATACGTGATCGATAATCCAACCATACTCGGTTCGTCTTCAGGTGAGCTTCTGGACCCGCTCTTTATGAATACCCGTATTATAGGCAATGACCTCGATGAGATGCTGGAATACACAGGTATCAATACGACCGGGCTTTTGGTGCGCATTGCCGGTAAGGTGACAAATGTATTTACCGATAGCAGGGTGGTCTATGTTGACGACGGTGCGGGTCTCAGCGACGGACTGCTGCTTAATCTGCTCAGGGGAATTAGAGTCAAACTGCCGGCCGATGTCACGCTGCCTGCAAAGGACGATCGAGTGATTGTGACCGGTATCTCCCGTGTTGAAAAGTTCGTATTGACCAACTATGGCGAGGTCAACGGCTACTGGAGAGAGCCGGGAACTACAGTGTATGTGCCGTCGATATGGGTTAGGGACTCTGCTGATCTGGATATCTTATGACGACGGTTTTTGATGACTGACCTGAGCGGGCGCATGGTTTTTCATGGGCCCGCTTTTTACTTGGGGCTTAAAAGCCGACCAGATAATAGGAAGCGATGCAAGCAGCAATAAGCCCACAACCGCAGTCGATATCTTTTCCTCTCGTGAGAGCTTGAATGATCGCCAGTTTGCTCCGACTACGGCAATCGCAAGAACCATCAGTGCGGGGAGCATAGGCAAAAGCCCAATAGATACTGCCAGCATGCCGATTGTCATTGCACCGAAGACAAACCAGTAGTTGTGTGACGGCCTCATGGCAAACCTATGCACCACTGCAAAGACAAGCGCCATAAAGATGAAGTCTCCGGGTCCGATCATTGTAGCAGGCATAAATGCTCCTGCTCCGGCATGAGGGATGGGTGTGCTGACGGCGTTGACCACTTCAGGCGCTTTTTTCATCATGTGCGATACTGGCCCGCGCGTGACCGTCCAGAAATCGATATAAGCGGCGAACATCACTACGGGCAGGAGCAAATTTCTATCCTTGACCCTCAGAGAGACAAGATATCCCAGGCTTATCGCGGCGGCCATTATACAGATGAAGTAAAACATAGTGATGGGAGTGATATGATTTCCCACAACAAAGAGCTTTTCCCGGAATGTCAGCGCTCGATGAACTATTTTGACCGCTCCCGATTGCCATACGATTACCGACATCAACCCATAGGCGCATCCAAGGCTCGCTGCAAATGCCAAAAGGGTGCGTGGGAAGTCCATCTTTATGCGTGCGAAACAGTAGACAATGCCTATCTGGATCGCCATGAAGATAATGGTCGGGATGGACATAATCAGCAGCGCGAGAGTCTGCAGTGCAATGGCCGGAGCTTTATGCAGATGAGACGAAGACTTCAACAGCCAGTTCACCGCTGTGGGGAGAAACGTCGCTTTGGGTACGACAAGCCATAGCACTAAGTATGCAAGCACCACCGCCGCGAGCGGCAGAACCGGTGATTTTTTGAACAAAGTTTGCTCCTGATATTTTGACAACATTATAGCACGGAGGTAGAATAAACTGGAATGATCATGCGTATAAATCTGTCTGTCATGATCGTGGNNGAGTCAGATAAGAGTAGTAATAGCCGATGATGAATCGATCATTCGGATGGATTTGAAGACGCTTCTGGAAGATATGGGGCATACGGTTGTGGGAGAGGCCGCGGATGGCCAGAAGGCTCTCGAACTTGCACGTTCCCTCAAGCCGGATGTCGTCATTATGGATATAAAGATGCCTGTCATGGACGGGCTTGATGCAGCGAAGATCGTCGCCGATGAAAAGATCGCGCCGGTAGTGCTCCTTACTGCTTACAGTCAGAAAGACCTGATCGAGCGCGCAAAAGAGGCAGGAGTCTATGCGTATCTGGTCAAGCCTTTCCAGGAGTCTGACCTTCTGCCCGCAATTGAGATAGCAATCTCTCGTTATTTGGAGCAGCAGGATCTGGAAACCACGCTCGGAGACCTGGAGCAGAAGCTTGAAACCCGGAAGATTGTCGACCGTGCCAAGGGCATACTGATGGACAAGTATAAGCTCTCTGAAGCCGAAGCATTCCGCCGAATTCAGCAGCAGAGCATGAACCAGCGCCGTTCAATGAAAGAGATAGCCGAAGCGCTGATTATCGCGCACGATATTTAGTTAAGAGTCAAGAGTGGAGAGCGGAGATATACTCTTAGCTCTCCACTCTCAGCTAATTATGAACCCTTGGAACGAACATAAAAACCAGGAACAGGATGCCACCGCTGCCGCGCTACGCGAACTGCCGCCGGAGCAGGAGCTTGAGGCGCTGCGTGTGCGCGTGGCCGATCTTGAGAAGCGCATAGCCGAGAAGATGCTTGAGACCGATGCGCTGCGCGAGGTCGGCCAGGCTATCGGTTCGATGCTCTATATCGACGATATGCTCAAGAAAGTAGCCGATATCGTAGTAAAAGTTACCGGGACCGATCTATGCTTGATCTATCTGCTCTCAGAAAGCGGTCAGGAACTCGTACTGAGAGGAGCAAGCGGAGAGGTCAAGGATGTGGTCGGCAAGATCAGACTCAAGGTCGGTGAGGGTATTACGGGCTGGGTCGCTCAGCAGGGCAAGCACGTGGTTTTGAGCCGCGAGGCATGGCGCGATGAGCGGTTCAAACCGGTTCCCAATTTCGTTCAGGACAAGTATCAGTCCATGCTCTCAGTGCCGCTCAGAGGCCGAAACGACCTGGTGGGTGTTATAAACGTCCGCACGAACCCGCCTCACGATTACACCAAGGTGCAGGTCAGCCTACTCGACAGTATAGCGAGGCAGGTAGGCGGGGCTGTGGAGAATTACAATGTCTACCATCGCATGGAGAAGCGCGCCTCGCAGCTAAGTACTCTTTCCGAGATCAGCCGAACCATTACCTCCGACCTTTACCTTGAAGAGATATTGCAGCTTATTGTCGCTATGACGGCTGAGAGCATGAACTTCAAAATCTGTTCTGTAATGCTCCTCGATGAAGATAAAGACGAACTCGTCATCAAGGCTACCCAGAGCCAGAGTCGGGCTTATACCAAGAAACCGAATGTTAAGCTGACGGAGAGCGTCGCGGGTAGGGCGATTGTGGAAGCCAAGCCCATCACCATCCGCGACGTGCGTAAAACTCCGGGCTATCAGTATCCCGACATTGCGAAAAAAGAGGGCTTGTGTTCTCTTATTGCGCTGCCTCTTTCGGTGAAAAAGGAGATAATAGGGGTTCTGAACTGCTATACGGCCGCCCCTCGTGATTTCTCCGAAGAGGATATCGGCCTTTTGACCGCTCTTGCGAACCAGGCTGCGATCTCCATTCAAAATGCGAAGCTGATGGTGCAGACGGCGGTCCTGCAGGAGATGCATCACAGGGTAAAAAACAGCCTTCAGACGATTGCGAGTCTTCTCAGATTGCAGCTCAGGGTCGGCAAATTCGATTCGCCTAAAGAGGCTCTCACTCAGAGCATTAACAGAATTCAGAGCATTGCGGCGGTTCATGAGATGCTTTCGAGCGAAAATCTGGATAATGTCAGCATTAAGCGACTCGCCGATAACATATTGGCTGCAACCGCTCGCGGTCTCCTACCGGATGTGCGCCAGATTGCAACTCTCGTTGAAGGGGATGATTTCCTGCTGCCAAGCAGCCAGGCGACTTATGTGGCACTGATTCTAAACGAACTCATTCAAAATGCAGTCGAGCACGGCTTTAAGGGCACGTTAGGGACGGAGCTTTCTGTGCGTGTCTCGCGTGACGATGACAATGTGATTTTGGATGTTATTAACGACGGTGAGCCTCTATCCGCCGACTTCGATATCAAGCGTAACCGCAACCTGGGTCTGAGAATTGTCGAAAGCCTCGTCCGCGATAACCTGATGGGCGAGTTTACAATCGCGAGCGACACTGGCGGCAAAACCCGCAGCACGGTTATTTTTCCAAAATAATATTCGTAACAGTTCAGTTTTCTGAGGATCTGTCATTTCAAGCGAAGCGTATTGGAGTCAAGAAACCTGCTTTTGAGCGTGTGCAGCCATGAAAAAGCAGATTCCTCACTACGTTCGGAATGACATTCCCGCGAACTCTTTCTAATATCCATTGCGGTTGGGCTTCTTAAGGACTATAATGCTTCTTAAGGTTTCCGAAAGAGTTGATGTTATGAGTTAACAATAAGCAAATGGATGAGTGATCTGAGAGTTTCTAGCACTGATCCTTTGCTTTTTTTATTAGGAGGAGTAATGAAAGCAAGATTGCGTGTCCTGATGGTTGTGCTTTGCTTTGTGTTTGCAGTTGCAGCGCGGGCAAATGTGACACCGAATTCACTCTTTACCGATGGAGCCGTGCTCCAGCGTGGTATCAGTGTTCCTGTCTGGGGAACTGCCGCTAACGGCGAGAAGGTAACCGTCAAGTTCCTTGACCAGAGTGTATCCACTACAGCCAAAGATGGAAAGTGGATGGTTCGCCTGAAACCGCTTGCCGCAGGCGGTCCTTATACGATGACCATCAAAGGCGAGAACACAGTCGAAATCAAAAACCTTCTGGTCGGCGATGTGTGGATCTGCAGCGGGCAGTCCAATATGGAATTTAAGCTTAAGAAAGTAGACAACGCCGAGAAAGTGATTGCCGATTCAAGCGACCCGATGCTCAGGCTTTTCCATGTTCCTCACAAAGCCATAACATCTCCTGTATATAGTGCGGATGCCAAATGGGACGAATGCGGTCCGGGGACAGTTGAGGAATTTGCGGCTGTCGGATATTTCTTTGGAAAGAAACTCCGCAGCGAGCTTAATATCCCGATAGGTTTGATCGAGACATCTTGGGGTGGGACTCCTGCTCAGGCCTGGACGAACACGGAATGCCTTGAGGCCAATCCTGTTACGGCTCCTCTATTGAAAGAGCGCATACCCAAGGATGGCGATCCGAAATCCTGCACGGTTTTATACAATGGTATGTTGGTCCCGATTTTACCTTACGCGATAACCGGAACGATCTGGTATCAGGGTGAGGCCAATGCTCCTGACGCATATAGATACAAAACTCTCTTCCCTGTGATGATAGATTGCTGGCGGAAGTCCTGGGGCCAGGGTGATTTTCCGTTCTATTTTGTTCAGCTCGCTCCATTCGGCAAGCTCAATTCGGAGCCGGTGGAGAGCAATTGGGCGGAGCTTAGAGAGGCTCAGAGGTTGGCGAGTGTAAACGTGTCGAATACGGCTATGGCAGTTATAACCGACTACGGCAATCCTGGTGATATTCATCCGATATGGAAAGAACCCGTGGGCAATCGACTCGCAGCCGCAGCTCTTGCAAAGGTTTATAAGAAAGATGTGCCTTATCAGGGTCCTGCGTTCAAGTCTATGCAGGTCTATGGCGACCGCGCGATATTGTCTTTCGACAATGCCACCGACGGACTCGAAGCCAAGGGCAGTGAACTTACTGGCTGGACAGTCGCCGGTGAGGATCACAAGTTCTTTAATGCTCGTGCAAGCATTGTAGGTGACAGGGTGGTTGTGAGCAGCCCTGAAGTCGCTAAACCGGCTGTTGTTCGCTATGGCTGGTGTGATGCGCCGATTGTGAACCTGTACAACAAGGCTGGTTTCCCGGCATCTCCGTTCTCGACTTCTGATCTACCCTGGAAGACAAAGAAGTAATTCTCGCGGGCCGGAGTTGATCTCCGGCCCGTTTCAAATGTCATTATAGACCAGCCAGCAGACCGAGCGATGAAGCCCTTCGCAGCGCCTGAACTCTATTACTGACATTCAGTTTGCAGTACAGGTTGGCTATGTGAAATTCGACAGTCCTTCTGCTGCAAAACAGCATGTCCGCTATTTGTTGAGCCGAGTACCCCTCGCTTGCTAATCGGAGTACCTCCGATTCACGCCTGGTTAGATTCTCCATATACTACCTCACTTCTGGAAAAACCAGCCACTGCTTCTTGGGCTGAAGAATTGAAACAACCGCAGAGANNAGAGATTATACCCATGCTTGAGTCTGTTTATGCACAAGACCTAAATAACTCAAGAAAATTTAATCATATGTTGTTTTCCGCTAGATGAACCTCCGATTAACCTCTGATTAAAAGCTAGAGAAAGTGGAAAGTGGAAACCTAGAGGGAGATTCGAAGATTATATACTGCCGAGACAAGCGTATGGGAGGGCGAGGTTCCCGCCGAGCCTTGTTTTAACTCTCGTGAGACTGAACAGATTCGTCACTCCCGTCTTGCATGAATATCTCCACCGTGATATAAAATAGGTAGAAAAAGCTGATCAGGTCGGGCGCTCAGGCTTGAATGAGCTTGAGCGCCGTTTTTGCGCCTGCTATATAATTTAGTTACAAATGGCTTTATGGGGTTGTTATGCGGACAATTGCAACGAATAAAAAAATTCTTTCCGGCAACGAAGCTATTGCTCACGGAGCATTTGCCGGTGGTGTAGAGGTGGCGTCGGCTTATCCCGGCACTCCGAGCACTGAGATTCTGGAAAATGTGAGCAAGTTTCCTGAAATCTACTGCGAGTGGGCCGTAAACGAAAAGGTCGGTATGGAGGTCGTGATCGGCGCATCTTTCTCGGGTGCAAGGTCATTGACCGCCATGAAGCACGTCGGCTTGAATGTAGCGATGGACCCGCTGATGACTTTTGCCTACCTCGGCGCGAACGGCGGTATGGTGGTGGTCTCAGCCGACGATCCGGGAATGCACTCGTCTCAGAACGAGCAGGATAACCGCAATATTGCAAAGTTTGCAAAGATTGCCATGCTGGAGCCGTCCGACAGCCAGGAGTGCTTCGATATGGTCCAGGCGGCGCTGGATATCTCCGAGCAGTTCAATACGCCGGTCTTGCTCAGAACGACCACCAGAATATCGCACTCTTCGGGTATAGTCGATCTGGGCTCGTTTGAAAGAAGAAAACCAACAGACCTTAAATACGAGAAGGATATAACTCGGACCGTTCCTGTGCCCTTGTTCGCCAGAAAGATGCGGGTCGCTCTTGAAGCGAGGCTTGCAAAACTTGTCGAGTGTTCGGAGTCCAGCCCGTTCCAAAAGATCGAAAGAGGCGATGACAAAGTGGGCATTATCACCTCGGGCATCGGCTATCAATATGCGCGAGAGGCGTTCCCGAATGCATCGATACTCAAACTCGGAATGACTTTCCCGATCCCAAAGAAGCTGATCTCGGACTTTGCCGCATCGGTTGAAAAGCTGTATGTGGTCGAAGAGGGT
>DJHI01000114.1 GCA_002431715.1 Armatimonadetes bacterium UBA5829 | reverse complement strand
TCATCGGATATAACGCCCGATCCACACGTCGTTTGTTATTCGCTCGCAGTCAAACAAAGAATACTCGTGCGTTCGCCCTGGTAGCGTAAATTGCTTAGTAATTAAGCAAGCAACAATCAACGTGTAAGCTTCCTGTAATCTTTCTTAAGTACACTGAGGATAGGCGGTAGTCCGCTAAAAACGAGGGAGACGAATGCACAGATGCGTAAAAACATTGCACTAGCTATTTTTGCATTGTCTGCAGCAATCGCTCTTACGGGCTGCGGCAGGCCTTCAAGTAAAGGCACGAGTTCCAAACCCGCAATGGTTCAGATCAAAGGCTCGGACACAATGGTCAATCTCGGCCAAGCCTGGGCTGAAGCTTATATGAAGAACCATGCCGGCTCAAACATAGCCGTTACGGGCGGCGGGTCCGGCACCGGAATAGCTGCTATGATTCAGGGCACCACAGATATCGCTGAAGCGTCGCGCGCAATGAAGCCCGAGGAGACAAAACTGGCAAAAGAACGCGGTGTCGACCCAGTCGAGCACGAAGTAGCGCTGGATGCTCTGAGCGTGATCGTCAATCCCGCCAACTCCATAAGCAAGCTGACAATCGACCAGCTCTCTGATATCTTCACCGGCAAGATCACCAATTGGAAACAGATCGGCGGCCCGGATCAGAAAATAGTTTTGCTTTCACGTGACAAAAACAGCGGCAGCCACGTCTTCTTCCTGGAGCATGTCTTGAGACGAGGCAACGATAAAGGTCCGGAAGAGTATGCGAGCAGTGCATTGATGATGCCCTCATCCGAGGCCATAGCGAGTCAGGTCTCGACGGATAAGGGGACAATCGGTTACGTCGGGCTCGGTTATGTAGACCCCAAAAAGCACAAAGCGCTGGCGATTGCAAAAACCGCCGCGGGGCCTTATATAATGCCGAGCATCGATACGGCAATCGATCATACCTATCCGATCTCCAGGCCTCTCTACTGGTATACAAATGGAGAGCCTAAAGGTGATATCAAGAGCCTGCTGGAGTTTGTTTTGAGCCCTGAAGGACAAAAGATAGTCGATAAGCTTGGGTTTGCGCCGGTAAAGAAGGCCTGATATGAAGCGCGTGCTCTTCGTCTGCATCCATAACTCTGGACGCAGCCAGATGGCTGAAGCTTTTGCAAAAAAACTTGGTGAAGGCATTATTGAAGTAGAATCTGCAGGGACATCACCTGCTGAAAGTTTGAATCCGGTTGTTATAGAGGCGATGCGGGAGATAGGCTATGATATGAGCGCTCACCATCCAAAACCTATGACTAGCGAGATGGTGAACTCTGCCGATCAGGTAATAACAATGGGCTGCGGGGTAGTCCTGGATGGTGCTGTGGAAAGCAGTATCTGTCCTTCAGTCTTCGTTGAAAGTGAGGACTGGGCACTTGAAGACCCGGCCGAGCAACCGCTGGAGAAGGTAAGAGCGATACGCGATAAGATTCAGGCCAAAGTTGAAGAGCTGGTGAAGTGTTTCGAGGTGTGACATGAAAGAGATCAAGGTAATCATCGAACCATCGCGGGTCAAGGATGTCCTGGAAGCTCTGAGGGGAATACCGGATACTCCAGACGTTGTGTTGTCGGAAGTTACGGAATACGGCAACCCGGATCAGAACTGCAACTTTTTCTTTATCGAAAAGCAGGCATGCCTGGAGGTAGTGGTTCCGGGATCACAGGCCTCGGAGGTTGTCGATATTATCACCAATGCCGTAAACTCCAGCGGTGGGTCGAGCGGCCGGATTATCGTGACGGACATAGATTGCGCTGCTGAAATCAGAGACATCGAGGCTGGAGTCGCATAATGGGCAAAAAATCCAAACGGCGTATTGCTAATATTCGCGAATGGGCTATGGAGAGGCTGGTCCTCCTTTGCGGAGCGCTGGCGATAATCTTTGTGGCCTTGATAATGGTCTTTCTTTTAAGAGACGGCATCCCGGCGTTCCGCAGTGTGTCGGTATCGAAATTCCTCTTCGGCAGGGACTGGTATCCCCTTTCCGAGAAGTTCGAAGCGCTCCCGCTAATCATCGGTTCTCTGCTGGTTACCCTTGGCGCGATTGTGATCGCAGTGCCGATCGGAGTAGCGGCGGCTGTCTATCTCGCCGAGATAGCACCCGTTCGAGTCAGAGAAATCCTAAAACCAACGGTCGAGNNCCCTGGGTTAAAGAGATTTTCAATCTGCCAACCGGAATGACCGCCCTCACAGGCTCGATAATGCTTGCGTTTATGGCGATGCCGACCATTATCTCCATCTCAGAAGACGCGATAGTGGCCGTGCCAAAGGACTACGGCTCCGGCGCTCTTGCGTTGGGCGCGACATCCTGGCAATCGATAGCCGGAGTTATCGTCCCGGCGGCAAAAAGCGGCATAGTCGCGGCTGTGATGCTCGGGATAGGCCGTGCTATAGGTGAGACGATGACCGTGCTCATGGTAACCGGAAACGCGGCTGTGATGCCTCATACGCTCTTCCAGCCGGTGCGAACAATGACGGCGACAATAGCGGCTGAGATGGGAGAGGTAGCGCAGGGAACCCCTCACTATTCGGTTTTGTTTGCAATCGGCCTGGTGCTGTTTCTTATCACATTTGCCGTCAATCTCACAGCCGATCTGGCCCTTCAGCGCACCAGGGTGAGGAGGTAAAATTGAAGAAAAATAAACACCCGCTCGCAAAACAGCGGATCGCATTTGCGTTATTGAGCCTGTCCACCATTTTCGTGGTGCTGCCGGTGCTTGCGGTCGTCTACCTGCTTTTGGTAAAGGGACTGCCTGCGATCAATTGGACGTTTCTCACAAAACCGCCGATACATATGATGAGAGAGGGCGGCATATTTCCGGCCATAATAGGAACGGTTTATCTGATTATAGGAACAACCCTCTTTGCTCTGCCTTTGGGCGTATTGGCTGCGATCTATCTCTCCGAATACGCCAAACCCGGGCCATTTACCAGGCTGGTTCGGCTCTCGATTGTAAATCTGGCGGGAGTGCCTTCGGTGGTCTATGGCCTCTTTGGCCTCGGTCTTTTCGTAATGCTCATGCACTTCGGGGCCTCGCTTCTTTCGGGTTCGTTGACACTCGCCATCATGACACTGCCGGTCGTCATCACGGCCTCCGAGGAGGCTCTATCGACTGTGCCGCAGTCTTTCAGGGATGCGAGCCTGGCTCTGGGCGCAACCAAATGGCAGACGACTACGCGGGTTGTGCTTCNNCCAATGCCGTTTCGGGGATCATTACCGGGCTTATTCTCGGGATCGGGCGCGCCGCCGGTGAGACCGCGCCGATTCTCTTCACGGTGGCGGCTTTTTACCTGCGCGATCTGCCTCATTCGATTTACGATCAAGCTATGGCGCTGCCATATCATCTGTATGTATTGTCCACACAGGTTCCGAACGCTCCTCCGAAGATTCAGTGGGGAACGGCTCTTGTCCTATTGATACTCGTGCTTGGAATGAACCTGGTGGCATCTATAATCAGAGCCAGGTTCAGGAGGGCAAGGCGATGGTGATAAGCGAGATGGAGGTTAAAATGAACAGCATTTCTCAAAGCGTGCCTGTGCAGAACAAGATACCGCCTAAAACGATATCCGTCCGCAATTTCAATCTCTGGTACGGCAGCTTTCAGGCTTTGAAGGACATAAATATCGAGATACCCATGCGCGATATCACGGCGCTTATCGGCCCTTCGGGCTGCGGCAAGTCCACATTCCTGCGCAGTATCAACAGAATGAACGACCTGATACCGTCGGTAAGAACGACCGGAGAGATATGGATCGATACGCAGAATGTTCTTGACTCAAGCACCGACGTTGTCGACCTTCGTAAGAACACCGGAATGGTGTTTCAGAGGCCGAACCCTTTCCCGAAGTCGATTTTCGATAATGTCGCCTATGGGCCCAGAGTTCACGGCATTACAGACCGCTACAAGCTGGCTGAGATAGTCGAAAAGAGCCTGGTAAGGGCGGCGATCTGGGACGAAGTCAAAGACGTGCTGTATAAGTCGGCATTCGACCTTTCGGGCGGCCAACAGCAGAGGCTGTGCATCGCTCGCGCCCTGGCANNGAGATTATACTGATGGATGAACCCGCCTCCGCTCTCGACCCCATCTCCACTCTTAAAATAGAAGAGCTGATGCACGAACTGAGAAATGAGATCACAATTGTGATCGTCACACACAACATGCAGCAGGCAGCGCGTGTATCCAGCTTTACGGGGTTTTTCCTGATGGGTGAACTGATAGAGTTCGACGAATCCGATAACATCTTCACCCGCCCTAAGGATAAGCGAACAGAAGACTACGTAACCGGTCGGTTCGGCTAGGAGAATTGAGCTATGGAAACCATAAGAAAGAGCTTTGAAGACGAGCTTCAGGAGATGAAGCAGGATATATTGAAGATGGGCAGCGTGGTCGAGGAGATGCTGATAGGCTCCGTTCGCGCGCTTCAGCTTTCAGATGAAATGCTCGCCGACGAGATTATTGCAAAGGACGACCTTGTGGACGGTTATAACGTCGTAATAGAGCAGCGATGTCTGCGCCTGCTCGCATTGCAGCAGCCCATGGCGCGCGACCTGCGCACCATAGCCTCCGCGCTTTATATTATAAAAGACGTAGAGAGAATGGGTGATTATGCCCTGGATATCGCCAAAGCCGCCAGGAAGCTTGCCAATGTCGAACCTGTATCTCAGCTAGAGAAGATTCCGAAAATGGCCAAGACCGTGCAGGGTATGCTTCACGATTCGCTGCATGCGTTCGTCAATCACAATATGGCCGTGATAGCCGAAGTAACCCAAAAGGATGATGAGGTGGATGTGGCGTATCGCGAAGTCCGGGACAAATTCGTCGGCCTGATCCAGCAGAAACCTGAGATCGCGCTGCCTGCGGTCGAGTTAATTCTAGTAGCGCGCTATCTGGAGCGAATTGCGGACCACATCACTAACGTAGGCGAACGAATCGCTTACATGGAGACCGGCGAGATAAAAGAGCTTCATTAAGTGCGGTCACAGGCTGAATACAACGCCTTGACCGCACTCTTNNCTTGAGCAAGACTTATTCGCAGGTAAACCCGACCTCGGCGTTGACGGTCATCGTTATAGGCTGCCAGGCATATGAAGATGCCTGGATGCAATCCGAATTCGACATCGAACTCCACATTTGAGATTTGCAGCTTGTGTTGTGAAGCTGAAAAGATACCAGGTGCAGAGGACATTTTGCCATTTGCTTACTTGCCTCTTCAGCGAGCCCGTATGCCCTGGTTACGGCGTTATCTATCGCCTTTTTCAGCAGAATGTCCGGGTCGCGCAGAGTAAACTCCAGCAGGATACTCGACTGGCGGTCGCCATAGCTCATACCCGCAAGCATGTCATCCGATATTGAAGCGGGCCTGGCTCCGTTCCCAAGCGCGGCATCGGCGATTTTAATCAGTTTTTCCATTGCCTGCATATTCGCCGGTTGTGAAAAACTGTAGCTGCGCTGCGCCCTGTAACCGATCGCGGGAATGCTCGTGGGATTGACCTGTGATGAATAGCCAAGGTTCGGCTGAAGAGGTTTTATGCTGAACTGATCCATCTTGAATTCATCGCGCTTAACATCAAGGCCCTCAAGCGCCGTGAAAACAGATTTTTCCGCCTGCTCCAATTGCTCCTGTGCTTTTGCAAGAGATTCGTCGTCTCCAATTACGGCAAAATGCAGTGTTATAACTTCGGGCATCGATTCAGCCTGACCTATTACCTGGAATGTCAGCGGCTGCTTCGCTTTCTGTTCCTGTGAATATGCCGCTCCTGCGAGCGCGAATACCAGTGCTAAAAGTAATGCCGATTTTCTGATCATTNNTTTTTCTCTCCTTTTAATGAGTCCACCAGCGCAGCCAGTTTGTTAAGACTCGGCCTATCGGGCCATTTATTGGGCTTGCTATAACCATCGACCTGCTTCTGAAGCGTATCCGCCAAAGCCGCGGGATCAGCCGAAGACTGTGCCGCTTTAAGGTAAGCTTTCTCCACGAGTGGCTCCCATGCCATAGCGCATTCATCGTTATTCCAGCTCAGTTGCCAAGCCCACATCACGATCACCTCCAGAAATCCCTGAGATATCGAGATGTTTGGTTGATCCAAATAGTCGCTTAGAAACTCTGAGAACTCCGATATTGTTTTTGTCGAGTATTGTGTTCTAATACCTTCGAATCCCCTGGCAAAAAACAAGCCTCGCCACATTGCTCCGACTATAACACTCATTCCGACATGCTTGTCCGCGATATATGTCTTCAGCTCCTCCATAACCTGCCTGTGGGCCTCGTCCGGCACGTAAGCATCCAGCACGACATGCTCGATATCGATCAAGGGACCGACCTCTCCATTTTGCATATCGATCAGTTCTTTCGTGCCTGTGGCAACGTCACCCGCAAGCAGGCTTACCAATGCATGGTACATCATTGTCTGCTTTTTAGCTTCAGGCGA
>DJHI01000149.1 GCA_002431715.1 Armatimonadetes bacterium UBA5829 | reverse complement strand
GAGAAGTGGCCGAAACCGCCCTTCCCGGACATGCATGTCTTGCCGAGAGCAAAAAGCGCGATGTCTTTCTTGAATCCCTCCAGCTTGTCGGCATTCGTCCGGATCTGGTCGATGACGCCATGCACTCCACTCGCGAAGAATATCCCCTTGAAGTTGTCTCGGACAAAGGTGCCGGCCTTCGGGTTGTCCGCCAAGAGAGCGGCAAGCTCATCCTCACTTATCCGGACGCTGGAGTTTTCTACGATAGCTCTGGCAGCATGATAGGAGTAGCGCAACCGGTCGTTGGCCAGAACCCGCAGGCCCTTGGTCTTATACATATAAGCCACGACGCCGGAGCCGGAGAACGCGTCGATGACGGAATCCACACCATCGGGGGTGTGCTTCCATATCCAATCGACAAGCTTCTGCTTCGAGCCGATGTAGTTGGTTATGTATTTCGGACGCTTATCTTCCGGCAGTTCCTCGGTGACGAGTTCGGCCGCCTGGGCGAGAAGTCGCTCCAGGTGGCGCGAGGCATCAGTCTCCAGAAGAAAGGCCAGACGATCATTGTCCGTGGCGAAAAGCTGCATCTGTGGCTCCACGATATGTGTGGGTGATCAGACCCTGGCTACATATACAGGAGAAAACCACGGAATGAAGAGTCAGATTTTCACGTTCGTTTATCTGACCAAAAAGAAGGCAGTTTGGAGGCTGATCCTCGCATGCCGAATGCCATTCTTGGGTGACGAGTTCGGTGGCCTTAAGGGGAGGCTGCATGAATCACCCCGGCACTCGCGCTTCCCGTTGGCTGTAAACCTCTCCATCTGATATCTGCTGGCGGAATTCGCGGCGCGCCGGGATTCTATCCCAGTGTTCCGGCAAGTGAGACGGACTTGAATCTATGTAGCGGAACGGGCAAGATTCCTATGCTTTTCGGAGCGAGAGATCAAAAGAGAGCGGCTTGACTTCGGAGCAGATGCTTCGAATCGTCAGGCTGACTGATACAATCATCTGCGCAAACCGCCAAAAAGTGTCGGTTTGCGCAAATGAAAGTTCGAGAAGCCGCTCAGTATAGATGAATGTCAGGCACCGAGGCTGTGGTTAACGCGGGATGTCCACAAAGTGTTGGAATGATCTTTGAAAGCGGTCTCCATACAACTATTACCTGCAGCTACTAAATGGCGGTTTGACAGAGGGTTACTTGATTGATTAGAATTCGCTATGTTCTGCAGGTATAAGCGAGGCTGATGCATGAGCATTGATCCGGCATCTAGGATAATACAACTTGTTAAATTGCCCCTCAAGCAAATTTGGATAGTCGCCATCGCTTCCGGTGTGCTGTTGTTTTCACCGCACTGGCTGTTGGTCAGAATGAAAGCCGATGCGTTCGTCAACAACTATGGAACCTGGGTTTCGATAGTGTTTGTCCTATCTGCGACTTCGGTTGTCGTCAATGCGATTCACTGGGCTTGGCAAGCGCGTGCTCGTAGTGCCAAGCGAGCTGCCTATGAGTTTAGGCGACTCGATTATCTTCAGAGACTGTCGGATCAGGAGAAGAGCGTACTGAGGGAGTTTTATATCCAGGGGCAAAACACATTACGACTACCCATCAATCATCCGACTGTCACTGGCCTTCTGCGGAACGGTATTCTAGTTCAGCTAGATAGCCTCTGTGAAGGTTCACTTGCTGGATTCTTGGCTCCTGTTGCCATCTCGAATGAACTGCCGGAACCACTGGTGGTTGCTCACATTGATTTGCCTCGCGAACCGGTCTCCGAAGCTGATAGAGTTTATGTGCTGAGTAATCGCCCGGACTTCATGCCAGAGATCGAGCACCACAACGAGATATTTCACACCTCATGGCGTCGTTCGACGT
Organism: Armatimonadetes bacterium UBA5829; assembly: GCA_002431715.1. GTDB lineage: Bacteria > Armatimonadota > UBA5829 > UBA5829 > UBA5829 > UBA5829. The sequence goes on along the minus strand of DJHI01000149.1, from coordinate 1,299 downwards.
TCTAGCTGGCTTGAGGGATTAGGTCACACCATTCTGACTAACTTGGCGAGCGTCCTCGCCGCGCACTCCTCTGCTGTAGCATATTCCTCTGTCTCGACTATCTCCCCACGCATCCCATTGTACGGAGACATCGTCGCCTGGTGATATTCGAGAAAGTCTAAGGGCAAGGACTTGATATCGTTCTCCACCAGGCGATTAATCACCCAGTCTGCTTCCTCTTGAGCTTCATCATTGCCAGGCAGGTATTGCATTACAACATCCAGCCCCGNNCCCCGGGCCGGGGCCCTGCACCCAAACACCAATGGGCTCGTAGTAGGGCTTCGTGTCCCGGTCGCGAAGCACATGCTCGATCATGTATCTAAGCCGCATCCCATTCCTCCGCGATCCGAATGTGCTCCTCGAGAATCTGGGCGTCGATGATCTCGAACTCTGCAGCGTTCTCGGCCTTGTAACTCTGCCACTTCCGCCAGGCAACCACATAGTCGTGCTCAGTAGCGTCCATTATGAGCTCGATATGATACCTGCGGTTCCGGTCATCGGTAAGGTCGATGAGATAGGTGTCGTCCTGGCTCCAACCGACGACCTTGATAGTATGCGCATGTTGGTAGCCGTTGTTATAGCCCACCGACTTGAACATCAGCCAAAAGTCTGTGGCAGTCACGTTGCCCGCGGCATCGAAGTGCGGCGCAACGCGTGTGACGATGTAGCTATCGATAAGGCCAAATGGCAGCGGCGTATCGTGACCCTCGTGCATTGCCATAATAGAGCCCTCTTGATTGAACTCATCAAAGAGCGCCTGCAGCCTCTGCTTTTCGCCTGCTATGAACTCTTTCATACTCACCTCACAAGAACGATGTCTTCGACGTTGCGACCGTCGGGCAGCACTGAGATTCCATGCTTCTTGAATATCGCTAGCACCTTAGTCTTCTCCGACTGACTTGGAACCACTATGGCTTCAAGGTTATCGAGCAGTGTCACGGAATGCTTCAGGATGGTCTCGTTGCCGGTGTTGCGCGCGTAGGTCTTCCAGGTCTTCGGGTCTGAACCTCGGTGGGAGACAACATAGTCATCAATCACCTTACCATAGGCATCATGGTTGTAGCTTATGGCATCTGTCCGGCGCAGTAGACGCTTCTTGAAATAGAGTCCGTTATCAGCCGATCCGCCCGAGAGCGGCGACTTCTTGATTCGCGTGAACACGTAAGACGCGCCGCCGCTTCGCATATCAGCCTGTGGCGACATTCCGCCCGGCGTAATCCCGGAGCGGACTTTCTCCACCGTGCTTACCAGCGCGCCATT
>DJHI01000326.1:2475-4885 GCA_002431715.1 Armatimonadetes bacterium UBA5829 | reverse complement strand
CTAAAGTCCCGAAACACCAACAGTCTCGAAACACCAAAAAAATACGATATGCTGCGGGAATGACGATAGCCCACAGCCTTATAAATTTTTATAACAGCCTTAATTCCCGCAGCTTCGCCAACCCTGTGAGTATGGTGTAAGCCTCGGGAACTTACGCTTTATGATAATTCATCAGATTAGACGTCAACCACCGTTCCCGAAGCATATAAACATATGGGTAACAACTGATTCTTTATTCACAAATCTCTTCAAAAGCAGAACTCATGCAATTGATCAGTATGCTGTCAGTGTCCTCTTCTTCAAGATACTCCTCATCAAAGTACACTGATACTTGATTATTATTTCTGGATAAGATTACAGTGAGACCACTCTCCTTAGGTTCAATTCCTTTAATGCTCATTTTGCCTAAAATATCTGGGTGATCAACTATAATCTTTGCGAGTCGTTCAGATGCATTCTCAATAGCTGATAGGTACATTACAGTTCCTCCTCAGAAAGGTTAGGTACTAATAAATCGCTGAAACTCTGCATCAGCGTTATCTTAAGCATTTTTTATTTCGGGAACAATTTCCGAAACACCTGAACCATCAAACCATTAGACTATCCTACCATCAAACTAACCCAACCCCAGCCTCTCAAAAATCCTATCCACATTCCTAAAATGGTGCTCAAGGTCGAAGCACTCATCCAAGTCATCTTTCGACAGCCGCTGTTGGACGTCCGGGTCCTTCTCCAGANNTGGCGGAAGGATATGCCCTCATCCCAGCATTTTGCAGCGTTGCGCTGGGCCACTTTGTAGCCCTCCTCGCGGGTCATACCCTTCTGAATCAGAGCAAGGAGCACATGCTCACTGAACACGAGTTGGCCCATCATTTCGAGGTTGCGCTTCATATTGTCCTCGTTCACTGCCAGCCTGTCCAAAAGGCGAGTGAGCGAGTTGAGCATGAAATCGACCGCAAGGCAGCTATCAGGTAAAATTATTCTCTCGGCGGCTGAGTTAACAAGATCGCGCTCGTGCCAGGAGACAATATTCTCCATAGCCGGGATAGCATTCGAGCGTATCACCCTCGCAAGGCTGCAAATAGTCTCGAACCGCCACGGGTTGCGCTTGTGAGGCATTGCCGACGACCCTTTTTGACCCGGCAGGAACATCTCCTGAACCTCTAGGATCTCCGTGCGCTGCAGGTTTCGCATCTCGGTTGCGAAGTTCTCGCAGCTCGACGCGATTATTGCAAGGGTCGTAAGGAACTGAGCGTGCCTGTCGCGCTGTATGATCTGAGTGGATACAGGCGCAGGCTTAAGACCCAGGAGCTTGCAGACATACTCCTCCTGATCGGGGCCTATATTGCCGAAAATGCCTACCGCGCCCGATATCTTGCCGACGCTTATCGCCTCACGCGCAGCTTTCATTCTTTCGAGGTCGCGCAGAACCTCCGAATACCACACAGCCATCTTGAAGCCGAATGTGATAGGCTCGGCCTGAACGCCGTGCGTACGCCCGATCATGGGAGTCATTTTATGCGCTTTGGCCAGTTTGGCTATAGCTTGCAGAAGCTTTTCGAGGTCTTCAATGATGAGGTCGGCAGCCTGTCGCATACGAAGAGCGGTAGCGGTGTCTTCTATATCGTAGCTGGTCACGCCGTAATGGACATATCGCCCTTCTTCGCCCAGGTTTTCAGTGACACACTTTACGAAGGCGATAAGGTCGTGAGCGGTCTCTTTCTCGATCTCATCTATCCGCTCAACGCAAAACTTTGCGCCTGCCTTGATCTTCTCCGTCGTGCCTTTGGGGATATTGCCGAAATGCTCCTGCGCCTCACAGACAGCAGTCTCGACATCCAACCAGCTCTGAAACTTATTCTCCTCGCTCCAGATCGATTTCATTTTTGGGAGAGAGTATCTCTCTAGCATTGAATACCTCGTTCTAGTATGATGGTTTGATATACTGATAGTTTGATGGTTACAAAAGTTGTTCACTTAACATATTGTCAATAAACTCATCTTGTCTTTATCCATGTGGTTTCGAGAGAACCACGAAACTTACTAAGCATACGGCCAAGCGATTCCGATTTATCATACAATTTATCAAAATCTTCCTTTGCCAGGTATCCGCAGTCTTTTGCTACAAATAACTCTGCTATTACTTCACAGAGAGAGCCATATGCCATTTCTATATATCTAGAAAACTCCTTTTTAGATGATCTAGAACTGCCTTCAGCAATGTTTGCTGCAATTGATACTGTTGCACGTCTCAATTGCTGTGCAAGTGCAAACTGCTCATATTTTGGAAACGATTCAGCTGCTTTATAAATATCGCTAATAAAAGATTTAGCGTACTGCCATACATCGAGCTTTTCAAATGCGAACATCTAAGCCCTCCAGTTACGGCAAACCATCAAACTCTCAAACC
>DJHI01000326.1:0-2413 GCA_002431715.1 Armatimonadetes bacterium UBA5829 | reverse complement strand
TTTTCTTTGTGCTTCTTGATGGCCTCTCTCAGTTCGGGGTATTTGACGCTTAATATCTGAGTCGCTAATATTCCGGCGTTTTTTGCTCCGTCTATAGCGACAGTTGCAACCGGGATTCCCGACGGCATCTGGACTATCGCATAAAGCGAATCGACACCGTTTAACGCCNNNNTCGGAACTCCGATAACGGGCAGGGGAGTGATAGCTGCGAGAACTCCCGGCAGGTGAGCGGCCATTCCCGCACCGGCAATGATCACTTCAAAGCCGTTCTCTTCGGCTTTAGATGCAAACTCGATTGCGGCATGTGGCGTGCGGTGAGCGGAGATGACATAAGTTTCATTCTCAACGCCGAAGTCGGTGAGCACATCAGCAGCGGACTTCATGATCTCCGCATCCGACCTGCTGCCCATTATAATCGCTACTTTACCAGCCATCTGTAACCTCTTTATAATCACGGAGGCACGGAGTAGACGGAAGAACAGAATGATAATTTTTCCGTGTCTTCCCCGAGTTCCATGTTTCAGTGATTAAGCCAATAGCCTTTTTCCGATATCTTGCCTGAAATGCGCTCCATCAAAGTGAATCTTGTCCACGCCCGCATATGCTTTCTTTATGCAATTCTCATAAGAATCCGCGACGGCTGTCACGCCAAGAACGCGACCACCTGAGGTGACGGTTTTTCCGTCTTTAATCTCGGTGCCCGCGTGGAACACAATAACATCTTCGTTAGATTCGGCCTCACCAACGCCGGTGATAACCTTGCCCTTCTCATAACTGCCCGGATATCCACCCGAGGCCATAACAACACAAAGGGCCTTCTTATCATACCAGTTAACGTCGATACTGTCGAGTCTTCCCTGCGCCACAGCCAACATTATTTCAACCAGATCGGTCTGTAGAAGCGGCAGCACAACCTGGGTTTCGGGGTCGCCGAAACGGCTGTTAAACTCAACCACCTTCGGTCCCTTGCTCGTCAATGCCAGGCCGACATAGAGCACCCCTGTATAATAAATCCCCATTTTCTTAAGCGCTGCAAGTGTAGGTTTAACAATAGAATCTTGAACAACCTTGGACACTTCGTCTGTGACGACCGGGACGGGTGAATAACAGCCCATCCCTCCGGTGTTGGGTCCTTCGTCGTTATCATATGCGCGCTTGTGATCCTGAGACGGCACCATCGGGATAAAGGTCTCACCGTCGACGAAGCACATAAACGATGCTTCGGGTCCATCGAGGAACTCTTCTATAACTATTTTGTCTCCCGATGCTCCGAAGGCTTTGTCGGTCATAATGGTATCGACCGCCTGCATGGCATCGGCTTTGGTTTTATTGATGAAAACACCCTTCCCGGCAGCCTCGCCGTCCGCTTTGATAACAATCGGAGAGCCTGTCTTTGAGGCGACCGACTCGATATATTCTTTGGCTTTTGCCGNNTGCCGCATCATCGAAGGCTTCATACATCGCGGTCGGGATGTCGTTATCGATCATAAGTTTCTTTGCAAAGGCCTTGCTGCCTTCCATTTGGGCGGCATCTTTGTTCGGTCCGAAAACAGTCAGTCCGCGCTTTTGGAACTCATCGACCATACCGGCGATCAATGGAGATTCCGGGCCGACTACCGTGAGGTCGATACCGTTTTTTTCAGCAAAGTCGGCGGCACCTTTTATGTCCATCACGCTGCCATTTATGCACTCAGCGACTTGCGCTATTCCGGCATTGCCGGGCCAGGCGAATATCTTATCGACTTTGTCAGACTGGGCAATTTTCCAGGCAAGCGCATGCTCGCGCCCGCCGCTTCCAATAATGAGAACTTTCAACATATCCTCCGGATGGGTGTTAGGTGTCGGGGGTTAGGGGATAGGGACGATGAGTCTGAGGCTCGTCTAACCATCATAACCCTCAGCCAAATTTTCAAACGATGCGAACTCGCGGACAAAGCCGACCTTTACGGTTCCCGTAGGGCCGTTTCGATGCTTGGCGATGATTATTTCAGTGGTTTCGACGTGCCGCGCGTCGGGGTCGAATCCGGAGCCGTCACCGCCCTGGACGGATTCGGTATCCTCGACCTCTTTGATCACGTAATACTCCGGCCGGTAAAGCATCATAACGATATCAGCTTCGGCCTCTATCGAGCCTGATTCCCGAAGATCTGAGAGCATCGGCCGCTTGTCTTCACGCTTCTCGACAGCTCTACTTAGCTGCGAAAGAGCAATAACCGGGCATCTCATCTCTCGCGCAAGGCTCTTAAGCCCGCGCGCAATCTCGGATATTTCCTGCACGCGATTGTCGATATTCCTGTGAGACCGCATAAGCTGCAGGTAATCGACCACTATCAGCCCCAGACCATGCTCGGCCTTAAGCCTCCGGCACTTAGCGCGCATGGCCATAGCGGTCATATCGGTCGTGTCGTCGATA
>DJHI01000325.1:7931-8057 GCA_002431715.1 Armatimonadetes bacterium UBA5829 | reverse complement strand
AAGCCCGCCCATACCACAACGAATATAGGTCAACCGGCCTCAGAAGCTCGTAAACGACATTTCCAGACCGTATCATCCCTGCTATATCGCCATCCACTCCCCAAGGCTGAAGAACAAATGTGGCCT
>DJHI01000325.1:7693-7859 GCA_002431715.1 Armatimonadetes bacterium UBA5829 | reverse complement strand
ACGTTACAAGATCAGGCAGAGCCATCGGCTGCATGCTCTTGCTGGAATGATAAAACGCGGTATAAACCCCAATCATCACCAATCCGAAGAACATTTGACAAACAACACCGGCCGCAGCTGCAGCGCGGTATTGAAGAAGCGCCCTGAACCGTGCCGAGACTATCGC
>DJHI01000325.1:7001-7674 GCA_002431715.1 Armatimonadetes bacterium UBA5829 | reverse complement strand
TATACGGTTTCATGACTTCACCTGCTTATAGAGCCTGGCTATGATATTCTCAATCGGCGGATTTTCTACAAACAGGTCTCTTACGGGATATTTCGCAGCGATACGGCAAATCAAATCAGCCGGGCTGACTTTCGCAGGATCGAAACTTAAGTGAAACTGGCTTCCCTCGCGCCGAATAACACTCGCCTCAGGATCATTTATCTCTACATTCTCATCCATAATGTCTACAATTAACCAACGATCAGAGGTAACACTTGCTCTAAGCTCATCCAGGGTGCCATCAAGAAGCAGCCTGCCTTCTCCTATCAGCATGACTCGCGAGCAGAGAGCTTCTATATCATCCATGTCGTGGGTCGTCAGGATGACAGAAGTTCCATATTCTCTATTGACTTTGCGAACGAAATCTCTCACGGCCAGTTTCGATACGGCATCCAGGCCTATTGTCGGTTCATCAAGAAAGAGGATAGATGGGTTATGTATAAGCGCCGCTGCAAGGNNGACCTAGACTGAGCTGCCTTACTGGAACATCTAACAGCGGTTCCAAGCCTAGAATTTGTATAAGTTCGTCTATGGTCTGCCGGTAAGTCTTGTGCGAAACACGGTAGATATCTCTAAGAAGCTCGAACGATTCAACTACCGGCAAATCCCACCAAAGCTGTGTCCTCTGCCCGAA
>DJHI01000325.1:0-6967 GCA_002431715.1 Armatimonadetes bacterium UBA5829 | reverse complement strand
CGCATTAGCAACCCGAGCTTTCCAGGGGATTCTATTACAAACTTTGCAAACGCCCGAATCTGGGACTAAGATTCCGGCTAAAACTTTTACAGTGGTAGACTTCCCGGCCCCATTCGGACCGATATATCCCACCAACTCGCCAGCCTCGATTGAAAATGAAATGTCATCTATCGCCCGAACTGTGCGATATTTACGATCAACAAGTCCGCGAAAAGCTCCCCATGTGCCGGATCGGCGCTGGGCGACACGAAAGGTTTTAGTAAGGTTTTCGACAATAATTTGCGGCATTCTGGGAGGCTCCTGAATAGACACAGAAAGTAGCAATTATAACGAGCAGATATTCACATGTCAAGAATATTTTCATTAAACCCCAAGTAATTGTCAGTCATGGCTTTACTCTGCCATACCTCAATATGTTGACTCCGCTATAATCCCCTAAAAATAAATATTTCGCACAATATTAAGCTGAACCAGTCGGCATATACGAAAATCGTAGCGTGATTTCTGATATAATCATGAGGCTTGAAGGAGAATTGTATGACGACAGCATATCGAATAGGCACTTTGGAATATACTAAGCGCGGACTAGTCGTGCTTTTTATTTGGCTGTTATGGGGCGACTTTTGCTTTACTCTTATGGAAACCGTCGAGCCTTCCGTGCTACCGTTTATGCTGAAGGACCTGGGCGCTTCCAATTTGATCATCTCTGTGTACATCAGTACAATCGCCAATGCGTTCAATCTGACCGTGTGTCCTGTCGTAAGTTTTATGAGCGACAGATACCGAAGCAAGTGGGGCAGGCGAATTCCTTANNTTGTTGGACTGTTTCTCGTTTTGACTGGTTTTTCCAAACATATCGGAAGTTTCCTGTTCACACACTTCTTCCACCGGAGCGTTTCTTCCGAAGCAGCACTGACTATCGGCTTGATAGCAATTTTAGTAGCGGGCTATCAGTTTTTCAATATGATCGTCGGTTCGGTCTACTATTATTTGTTTAATGATGTGGTTCCGCAGGAACATCTGGGCAGATTTATGGCACTCTTTAGAGCTATGGGCACTGCTGCAGGCGCTTTTTTTAGTTTCTTCATTTTTCAGTATGCCAGGAGTCATTCAACCCAAATTTTTGTCGGGTTCGGCATCCTCTATTTTGTCGGTTTTTTGGCCATGTGTCTGAATGTCAAAGAAGGTGAATATCCCCCTGCTCCCAAGATGGAGAAGAGCAGAAACTCTGCATTCGCTGGAATAATAACATTCTTCAAAGAGTCTTATTGCCACAAATTCTATTGGTATTTCTATTTGTCCAATGCATTCTGGATGGCGTCTTTGGCCGTAAACACCTTCATAGTATTCCGAAACCTGGATATCGGGCTTACGATGAAAGAGATGGGGGTCATAGGCGGAATAACAGGGGTGGTCGCAACGTTGCTCCTCATACCTGCAGGCTATTATGTCGACAAGAAGCACCCGATACGGGTTGGTATGACGGCCATGGCCTGGACATTGATATTTGTCCCGCTGAACGCGATTTTTCTTCTTCACATGCGCCATCATATAGTATTGATAATGACTATCATAATAACTGCTATTACCCTGCCGGTAAGCGTAGTGCTGATAGCATCCGAACTGCCTTTGTTCATGCGATTGCTGCCTCATACGAGATACGGCCAGTTTTCCAGCGCAAACGCGGTTCTTCGTTCATTCATGATGATGATCGTGGGATTCCTATGCGGTTATTATATGGACTGGCTGAAGTTCTTCAGTGGGCATCACCTGCACCTAGGCGGCGATTACTATTACCGATATTTCTTTATATGGATACTGGTGTTTGGCGGTCTTTCATTCTTTTTCAGGGTCAAACTATATAAACTGTGGCTGAAGTTGGGCGGCGATGACAGCTTCCTGCCTCCAAGGTTTGAAGAGGATGAGTTGGCCTTAAAGCAGATGCATGCAGCTAATGAAGAAAAAAGCGCCGCAATAGCGTCTGAAAACACTTAATTTTATGTGATATCAACTACTATGAATATTGACATATATCGTATGACAATCGCAGATTATGATGAAGTCGCAGCCTTATGGCAGGGTATGGACGGAGTTGGATTGCACGATCATGAAGACTCATTTGAGGGAATTGCAGCCTATCTGTCCCGTAATCCCGATATGAGTTTCATTGCGAGAAACAATGGCCGACTGGTAGGCGCTGTACTTTGCGGTCATGATGGACGACGGGGAAGCATAAATCATTTGGCTGTAGCTCCGGAATTTCGTAAGCAGAATATTGGAAGAACTCTCGTTGACCGCTGCCTATGCGAACTAGCAAAAAACGGCATACGAAAATGCAACATAGTCGTGTTTCGAGACAACATATCCGGTATGGAAGTATGGAAAAAGCTCGGCTGGAATGAACGAGAAGACTTAACATTTATGCAAATAAATACGCAGAGGTAGAAATGCATCAAGCCTTACAATTACCAGCCTCCACAAAATCTGCGCTTAGTCTGTATGTGAATCAGCTTTCAGAGGCATTTTCAGGCGGGTTAACTTCCATATATGTTTATGGCTCGCTTGCTCGGAAATGCTATAACCCATCTACGAGCGATATAGATATAATAGCAGTCATAAGAGACGGTTGTCCGATACCTGATGATTCATTAGTTCTTCGGATACATGAAAATACCGGCATATCCATGGATGTGGTGGTTGTAACGGAGAGTCAACTAAATGCTGATGTCTTTCCCTGTCCTGTGGTCTACATTGTGAAGGCAGTGCAATACGGTGGTATTGTGCGTAAGCCCGAAGGTGACTACTGTTTTATACTTCAGAGACAAGATGCATATGAGGCAGGCTTTTCTCTGCTCGGTCCTCCACCTCAGCAGATGATCAATCCAGCGCCATGGACACTCCTAGAACAAGGGCTGGAGTATCTTTTCCCATACATAATATCTCATTTTAAGAATCCGCTCCTGATGTTATCAAGAATCCTTTACGCCTGGAGCAACCGCAAGCTTTGCGGCAAGCAAGAAGCTGGCGAATGGGCCATATCGACTCTCGATAAGCAGTGGCAGCCTATGCTCAAGAATGCTTTGGCGGAATATGCAAATGGTCTCAAATCATGTGCAACTACCGAACAAAAGAAGGCATTTGAACAGCATTGTGCAAGTCTCATCGCCGAATTACGCAAGAGTTCCTCCTAAGCATTGAACCCATTAACCCCTAACGGTGTCCTTGTATTGGAGGAACAAGGGATGGCGGATTACGAAAACCAGTCTGATGCCCAATTAATGAAGCAGATACAAACGCGCGATGTAGATGCTTTTGATACGCTCAGATTACGCTATGAGTCCAATATCCTGCGTCACCTCATGTCAATCGTCCACAATTCGGAAACGGCACAAGACCTGCTCCAGGAGACACTTCTGCGATTATGGACTCACTCACAGCAATGGGAGGGCCAGGGGTCCGTCAAATCATGGCTTCTGCGTATAAGCACTAACCTCGCCCTGAACACACTTCGCTCCGCAACTCGCAGAAAAGAGACTCCTCTGGAAGGGAATTGGAATGATGATGAAGATTCCCTGGTTCCCGGATGGATGATCGACTCCATAACACCGGGCCCGTCGGATGCTTTGGAGAGTGCCGAAAGATCGGCGATGTTAAGAAAGCTTGTCGACGAACTGCCCGAAGAGAAGCGCGAGCTGATAAGGCTGGTTTACGAGGCTGAGATGGACGTGAAAGAGGCCGCAGAGGCACTCGGCATACCTGAAGGCACAGCAAAATCTCGCCTGCACTACTCAGCGAAATATCTGGCTCGTGAATGGAGGAACCATGAAGAACAATAGCAGTATCAACTCACCGTGGCACAAAGAGTCATTCGATAAATTTATCAACGAGACTCTTCCTTCGCTCCTTGCAAAAAGACTGCCGCTGACGGGTTACTCAATCAGTCCGAAGAATACCTATTCCTGCAGGTTGAATATCTCTGTCGCCGATGTAAAAGTCGAGTATGACNNGCCCGATGTGGATGGTATGTTCAAAGTGGATGAGAAGCCGTATGTGGTGGTGCCGATAGCCTCCAGCGCTCATTTAGACAAAGCCATCATAAAATGTGTGGGAGAACAACTCTTTGATCTTGTTGAATCCAATTTAGGTGAAGCCACGAACGGTCTTCCCTGGGATGAACCTTTAGTGCGGGCATGGCTTCCGCTCGATAAATGGATCCAAGAGTTTGTAGTTTTTCCAGTCCAAAGCTCTAGATCCGGGCAGCCTCTGGATACCACTAATGCAACAGCCGAACGAACCCACCTGAGAAGGCTGCTGATCTCCGATCCTGAAGATGTCATCACTCCCGGCCAAATCGGTAGGACTTGTCCGTTTGAGGTCCCGGAAGGGCCAAATATTGGCCGCGTTCGCAGTCTGGCCCTGGGAGCCGTCATTAAAAATGGTCAAATAGAGATCATAGATGACAGGCCGGAAGCTGCTCTGGGACTTACTGCCTCAATGGTTCCATTCCTGGAACACAATGATGCTAATCGCCAGACTTTCGCCGTCAATATGATGCGGCAGTGGATCGTTCCAATCAAACCAGAACCGGCGCTGGTTCAAACCGGCAATGAGCCTGACGAACCAGGAATCTGGTGCGGTAGAAATTTACTTACAGCTTTTGTCTCCGCCGGAGCTGATACGTTCGAAGACGGTATTCTCATCAGCGAGACGGGTGCTAAGAAGTTAAGTGAAGGATTTGATTACGCAGTCCAAGTCGGAGACAAGATCAGCAACCGTCACGGTACGAAAGGCGTCATCATCCGTGTCTTGCCGGATAGTGATATGCCGCATATGTCCGACGGCGCTCCGGTAGATCTCATTTACAGCTTCATTGGAATCCATGCCAGGCTCAATTTCGGCCAGATTCGAGAGGCTGTAATGGGCAATATCGCTCGAGCGGAAGGCCAGCCTGCCATAGTGCCGCCATTTCATTCACCATCAGAAAATGAATTGGTCGAGAGGCTAAAAAATTCCGGGCTGCCGGAAGATGGAATGGATTAACTAACACTCGGCGCAAATGGCAAAAAAATGCAGCGGCCGAGCACTGTAGGTTGGGTATATTGGGGACGCACGGTGCATACTGCCGCGGGTAAGATTCATGCATGCACCAATGGTCCTCGTTGCAATCTGCAAGGAATGCTTGAATATTTCGCATTAAGAGATATGGGCTGCTATGCAAATATACAGTCCTATTTCAACACATGCTCTAATGACAGGAAAGATACAGGTGAATTTGTAAGAGCCGTCGAAAATGGGCCTGTCGAGCAAGCAGGTGCTCCCAGCCCGAAACTTTCTGAATTACAGAGGCGACTATCTGCCGTATGCATTCAGACAAAACTGACCAAGTCAGGTCTTGAATTCAAAATGGCTCCACTCATGTCCGGCAGCCTAAAATTGGCTCAGAGCGTGCCCCACCCCTGGTTGCCGAGCCAAATGATTGATGAGATAGGAACATTGGAAGATTTACCGGAATATAATGCGCTGGTCGACGCCAATGCAGCGCTTGAACGCGCTATATCAGGCAACAGTCCTGATTCTCTCAAACAGAAAGCTTATACAGAGCTTGATACAAAAATCAATGCATTGTGTAAGGCTCTCATTCCAACCGATGAGGATCTAATAAATGCCTTCTTCCTAGGTGATCCAGCTATGTTCCGCTTGCGTTTTCACAACCAGATAATGTTCAGCGGAAGGACGGTATTAGCTCCGGGAACTGATCTGCACCTGGATGAACTTGGGCTTGCAGAGGATATTGCATGGAAGATTTTCAGCCCACTTGTAATTAGGGAACTTAAAGACAGAAAACAAGTGGAATCTCGCTCAGAGGAAGCAGCAAAGAAACTCGATGAGATAATGTCTTGCTCCTGGGTGATCCTGAACAGGGCTCCAACATCGATAAACACCTCATTGATGGCATTTCGGCCAAAACGGATTCATGACCAGGTTATCCGAATTCACCCGATGGTATGTTTCTTGATGAATGCGGATTTTGACGGAGACCAGGCAGCAGTCTTTCTGCCGGTCACAGAAGATGCTCAGCGCGAGGCTGCTGAAAAACTCTCTCTAGCCGGGCATTTGAATAGAGATCCTAATCTCTATGGACTCAGGCTTTTGACACACGAAGCAGTGTGGGGACTGGCAGACCTCAGCTTGAAACCGAATGGTTTGGAGAAAATAAGAGAACTCGCTCAGGTTGATTTTTCATTGACCCCGCCAATCGATCGGGAAACAATAGCAAACATCATTCGCTGCAGATTGCAGCAAACTGGCGTCAGCGCAGCAATTCAGCTTATGGAGAAACTATTTGACCTGGGTATGAAATCAGCCCGGGAATCAGGCGCATCCATCGGTCCCTTTATTGGAAAAAGTATTAGGGCCGATATGCCGGTTGATGACAGCCCCGAATCCTGGGCAGCGTGTGTAGAACATGTCAGCGATGAGCTGGAAAGCAGGACTGATTACGGCTCATCAGATATCGGACCTCAATTGCTTGCCATAAAATCAGGCGCTAGAGGAAACATTCAATCTCTTATTCGACTCACTGGGCCCTCAGGGACCGTCAAAGATTCATCCAGGCAGGATATGCCTATAAAACATGGACTCAACCGGGGATTTACCCCAGCAGAAAGCTACGCTTGCGTTGCCGGCGCTCGACGAGGCCTGGCTGCAATATCGGATAATTTCACCAGAAGCGGCTATGGAGTGAAAGAGCAGGCAGGGCCGAAAGGGTTCGGTGTAATGGCTCGCGCGATGAGAGCTTCAAAATCCGGAGAGGTGTTCGCTCGTGCGGCAGCTACTTGCGAGATCGACCCACTTACCGACCTCGACAGCAGGCTGTTTGTAGGACTTTCGCCGCTATAAGAGCCTGTCTTGCGGATCAGCCGTAAATAATCGGCTGATCCGCCAATTTCCTTCTCCTATCCTCCTG
>DJHI01000302.1:192-10732 GCA_002431715.1 Armatimonadetes bacterium UBA5829 | reverse complement strand
AGGCAATATAGTGCGCCCCGCTGGTCTCGATTATCATCAGCCTGAATATCCCGCTATTCTCTTCAGGAACGTTCAGATCGAATGCGATCCCATCATAGTCGCTGAAATCCAAAGTCTTATTGAACTGCAAGATAGGATACAGCCACCTGTCGCCTCTTCCGGTGAAGGTCACATCAAAATGTAGCGTGTTGGGCTCAGGGTTGCTGAGTTTTAAAGCGCAGTCATTGGAGGCTTCAACCGTCCATCGTGTGGAGTCACCAGCCCAATCGAGAGCCAGAGTCTTTGCGGGTGTAATATCGACCGGATCGAAACTGAACGTGCTGATGGATGGTGATACCTTCTCGTTTGCAAACTTGGCTTTTCCGATCAACTTACTGAAACCCGCTTTAGGCTCGCCCGGGGTGACTTTGAATACGAGAGTCTTCCGTCCCATCTTATCCAGCTTAACCGGCTGTTTTGCATTATCTATAATCCAGCCATCGGGCGCAGTGAGTTCAACACAGCCTTCGGCCGGTTTCTTATCATCAAAATTGTAAACATCTATCGTATAGTCGAATGCGCTTTGATCGGCAAGGTCATATGAGTCCGATTCCTTCAAATAAGGCTGAGTTGACTGCGCAGCCAGCACGATGCGTGACGGATGAAGATCAGGCAATTTCCCTGTAGGTCTCACTTTACCTGTCAGCTTAGTTTCGACCTGCTTGCCGATATCCAGCAGATAAATAGCCTCAGGGCCGACCTTGAGGCTCACATAGCCGTCATTGCAATTAAGTGTGCTCTCTTCACCGAAAATATTAGCCATCCGAACGGTTTTCTTCTCGGTCGGGACTATGATCTCAGAGTCTTTATCCGACCATGCGATCAGGACGTTGCCCTTGGGTGTTGAAAAGACAAGGGATTCGACCAGAGGATTCTGTGAATCATATTTGCCCTTGTATACCGACTGTCCGAAGATGTTCGATGCGGCGGATAGAGCAATAAATGACGGATACGGTGTCAAGTCGGGCATAAGTAGCCCGAATTGTGTATCGTGTTCCATGTAGCTTAAGAGCAGAAAGAAGAAGTTTTTCTCATCGCCTGCCGCAAATGACG
Organism: Armatimonadetes bacterium UBA5829; assembly: GCA_002431715.1. GTDB lineage: Bacteria > Armatimonadota > UBA5829 > UBA5829 > UBA5829 > UBA5829. The sequence goes on along the minus strand of DJHI01000302.1, from coordinate 9,640 downwards.
ATGCATATCCTCTGGGAATGTAACGGCATTGAGCTTTCCAATTTGCCTGATCGAGCAATTTCTCGTTGTTTCCTTTGACAACGACCCCGGCTTCCGTCTTCCAAACCGGACGTGTGTCGGCGCCGTAATGCGCGAGTTGATCGAAGTGAGAGTTTAACGCTCCAGCATAGACTGTCGGAGGGGCGTAAATATGCCAGTTGAAGATATCGAAGTAGTCGGTTACGCCGGACTCATACAAGCCATCGGTGTAGTTTGTCGCACCTCTGGCGATCGAGCCGATCAAAACTGGCGCTCTCGGATTGCCATCATTCAAGCCAAGGTATGCGGTCTTGACGATTCCCGCATATTGATCAAAGGGTATTGGAGCGCCGTCAGGCTCATTTCCTATCTCCCAAGCCTGAACCTGGTGCGAGAAATAATTTGAAACTGCCCAGGCATAGTCATAATAGTCACGCAGATCATCGATAGTCGAACCCTTGTCGGAGGCCTTTGTCCATTTCGGGACGTCACCCCAATGCAGGCAGATATTGATCCCCTCAGCGGCATAAAGGTCATAAAGACCTTTATACCGGGTCCAGTCGAATTTCCCGCGCTCGGATTCAGTTCCGCCCCAGCTTAGTCGCTCCCTGACCCATGGTATACCTGCGAGTTTGATCATCTTCACAAGCGCCGGATAATTCTCCGGCTTTGTGACCCATGCCGCGGCCACATCCACGCAGACTCTTCCATCCTTGGGTAAAGGCGCATTTTTTCGATCGATTACAACGCCCATGCTGATCGAGGCTTCGCTGTCGGAGTCTTTGCATTTTGCCTGATACCATCCCGGTTTCAGACCGCACAGCTTAAAATTGGGGCCTGTTGTGCCCGTAATAACCTTGCCGAAGTAATCGGTGACTTCGTAACTAACATCACCGCGAGCATCTTTTATCTCGAAGATTGCGGGTTTGCCTTCTATAAAGATATTATTGGGAGCTTCGGATGTAATAGTCAAAGCCGAAGCGGGCACGCAAGCCAGGCAGAACATAACTGCGGGCAGGAATTTTATCATTATATTCTCTCCATGGGAAATGTGACTCTTGCTTAGCGTAAATTGCTTAGTTGAACTTCACCAGTTCAAAGCTGGAAGCCTCAAAAGCCAGATATTCACGTCCGGTAGTGCATCCAAATTTGACAGATCTTATTGAGTTTACATCGAGATGGCCGTTGTCGTCCTGCTTGCCCGGGTCGAACGGCTTCATATCTCGGAAGAGCATCACAACGCGATGCTTCTTACCAAGAGTTTTTGTCTCACCGACATAGCCGGCTCCATTGGGCTCCATCAGAACAAGACGCACCTTGGACGACCAACTGTCTTCAATGATATTCAGATCGAAAGCAATCCCATCATAGCCGGACATATCCATAGGCTCCGAAAAATTAAGCGTGGGATATGCCCACCAGTTAGATGTGTCGTCGCCATCGTATTTGGTATCTATATTAAAGACACCGGCTTCCGTATTTTTAATTATAAGCGCACAGTTATTAGACGCAATCGGCAGCCATCGGTTCGCATCATTTGCCCAATCCAGCGGCTTGCTCTCGATAGGCTTGATGGCCGCAAGATCAAAGATAAGCGAACTGACGCATGGCGCGACCTGTTCTTTGCCGAAATCCGACTTCACAGTGAACTTGAATATGCCGTCGTGCAACGTCCCCGGCACAACCGTATAATGCAGTTCCACTCTCCCCATAGGCTCAAGGTTCACCTGCCGCTTAGCGTCGTCAACTGACCAGCCGTCAGGCACCAATAATTCCACCGTACCTTGAGCGTCGGACTTCTCATTGAAGTTGTAAGCTTCGACAGTATAATCAACGGGATTCCTGTCCTGAATTTTATACCAGTCATCATCTTTCGAGATAGGCAGGTTTGTATGCCCTACAATAACGACTCGCGACGGCTTTAGCTGAGGCATCTTTCCGAGCGGGCGTGGTGTGCCGGACAGTTGCTTCTCAATCGGCCTTCCTATATCGAGCAGATATATACCGTCAGGCCCTACGTTTACTTTTACGGTTCCATCGAGACTTGTAGTGCTGCTTCCAGCCCCGAAAATATTTGCAATCTGAACATGCTTCTTGTCAGTCGGAACACTTATCTCCGACGGCATATCCGACCAGGCGACCAGAACATTGCCTTTTTTTGTAGAAAAGACCTGAGCGACTACACCGTCATTTTCTGTCTTGTATTCACCAAGGTAGGTGGACTCACCCAGGATATTTGCCGCTGCCGAAAGAGCGACGAAAGCCGGATAAGGAGTCAAATCGGGATAAAGCGCGCCAAATTGTTTTGTTCGTTCAAGATAATCCGGCAGAACGAAGAAAAAGTTCCTGTCAGTACCTGCGACAAGCGACATCGCCGCGCTGCGGAGCATAAACTGGCACTGCTTAATCCGGTCATATTTGTTCAGTAATCGCTTATCGGGTCCATCGGTGCTCACAATACCGATGCCGGCTTCAGTAAGCCAGACAGGCCTCGTGTCCGCGCCATACTGTTTCAGCAGATTCAGATGCGCTGCGAGTGCTTTGGGATACTCGGCAGGGTTTTTATATGCATGCCAGTTGAATATATCGAAATAGTCCGCTATACCGGATTCATAGAGCGCTTTTTCAAACGGTGTGACTCCCCGTAGGAGCGACGCTTCGAGAACCAAAGCCTTTGAGTTTCCATCTTTGAATCCCAGATAAGCAGCTTTTGCATACCCGGAAAAACGGTCACTCAGTTCCGGCCAGAAACCGATGTCCGGCTCATTCCATACTTCCCAACTCGCGATCTGCCCTGAGAAATGACCTGATGCCTCTCGGGCANNCGGGACAAACATATCCTTTCCTGTCGGGATGTGACCATTGAGGAGAGTCACCCCAGTGCTGGCAGATACGAATTCCATTAGCGGCATATATATCCGCAAGTCTCTGATATTTGTTCCAGTCGATTTTGCCGCGTTCTTTTTCGGTTCCGCTCCAACTAAGCCTCTCTCGCNNACGAATCATATTTACCAGAGACTCAAATGATTTCTCTTTTACAAGCCATGCTCCGGCCACATCAGTGCAAATTCGGCCGTCTACGGGTAGAGCAGCTTTGCCTCTGTTGATTACAACACCAAATGATACCGATTTTTCTTCTGTGGCATCTTTGCATTTGAGCAAGTACCAACCGGGCTCCAGAGGCTGCAGCTTAATGTCAGTTCCCGAGCCGGTCGTAATCTTCTTGTCGAAGTAATTCGATATCTCATAAGTCACTTCACATTGAGAATTTATAACGGAAAACTTGATCGGTACTCCTGAGACAAATATATTGCCTGGGGAATCGGATGTAATTGTCATAGCGGATGCGCTCGAATAAACAGAGAGAATCAAGCACGGCATTAGAAAGCTAAGTAAACTCTTAAGCATCAAAACCTCCTTGTGTTGAGACCTTACAAATTCGGGATCATACCTACTGAGGATTTAACCAATAAAAACAGTAGTTCCTTTGTGTGGATATGGCAATGCCCCGCAAGACTCAGGCGGGGCATCAAAAATCTATTAATCGGTCATAAACCAAACTATGGATGTAAATCTTCTCCCTGTTTGGCAGCCACTAAAATGCTTCATGCAGATGAGGTCACGCTATTTACTTGGCAAAATAGTCCCAATTATCACTCGTCAGGTAACGAGGGTTGATAGTTTTGACGTGACCATCGAAAAACAGATAATTAGCTACTTTCCCGTTCAGATGCAATCCTGTTTTAAGCAAGCCTCTTGATACCACACAATCCCATCCGCCCAAATTGTTCCAAGCATCCTTACCAGCACCGTAGTAGTTCTTAACGCGGAGCCACTCGGAGAGTAAAACATATTTGGAGGTTTGAGGTTTCATTTCCCCCAGAGTCCAAGATACATACTGGTCCGCTCCAGTAGTGCCTGTCGGGTTAATGGCATAGCTCCGAGGTATAATAGGTGTCCCACCGGTTAGTCTATTAGTGTTGTCCGCACGCACATACCTGTCAGAAGGACAGCGGAAAACGTCGGTATTTCTTATATACTTGAGAATAGCAATATCCCAAGTTACGCAAGCAGTGTCTTGTTGTTTATATAGTCGTTGTGCAGCAGAAGAGATAGGGCGCACTGGAGCAGGATATCGACCATAATCATCAACATACATGCTCATCCCTCTGCCTAACTGCGAAAGATTGGAGCTGCATCCAGAGTTCTTTGCACTCTCTTTAGCACTCGTGAAAACAGGAAACAGCACTGCTGCCAGGATAGCTATAATAGCAATCACAACCAGAAGTTCAATTAAGGTAAAACCTTTTTGTCTATTCATTTTTTCCACCTCTTTGTTTTCAAGCAATTTCAAGACTATATCTTCCTGCCAGCATCGATTTACTATTGCGTTACCTGCAACTTTTTTACAGGTTCAAAAGTCCATTTTTCGTGAATTACTAGAGGTTTTACCGCCCGCAAGACCTCAATTTCACGCTTACACAGTAAGTATGCAGCACAATGATTCTTCTGCGCTACCTAAAAACGATCTACAAATAGCGAATAACGATCAGAGACCGCAATTGATGATAGCTAAGTCAAATATTTCATTGTCCTGAGCCGATTTTTACGCACCAAAAAATGAAATAGCTTCCTTGTCAATCATTAATTGGCTTGGAGTACAGCCAGTTAGTGTTGTTCATAAAGTGAGGATCAACACTCTTGACATGGCCGTCAAAAAACAAGTAGTTGGCTACTTTGCCGTTCATATGCAATCCTGATTTAAGGAGCTTAGTCGCTACTACACAATCCCAGCCTCCGAAATTATTCCAAGCATCCTTTCCGTTATAGTAAATATAGTTTTTATGGCGCAGCCATTCAGATAGTAATATCTCTTTTGAAAGTTGAGGTTTTATCTGTCTCAAAGTCCAAGGGACTAACTGGCCGAATGCCGGATTAAGAGAATAACTTCTAGGAAGAATTGGTTTCCCTCCAGTGATTCTTCCTGAATTATCTTCGCGCGTATATTTATCGGAAGGACAGCAAAAAACAGACGTATTCTTTACATACTTGAAAATTGCAACATCCCAGGTTACGGCGGCGCTGTCCTGCTTTGGAAGAATGCGCTCCTCAACAGTATAAATACGGCGAACTGGAGGAGGATACCACCCATTATTTTCATCCACATACAGGCTAAATGCTCTGCCTATCTGCAATAGATTGGAGCAGCACCCCGAATTTTTCACGCTCTCTTTCGCACTAGAGTAGACAGGAAACAGCACTGCTGCCAGGATAGCAATAATTGCAATCACAACCAATAATTCAATTAATGTAAAGCCGCTGTGTTTATTCATTTGTTCACCCTGATTGTCGTATAGCAAACACTCTATAAGACTCGTTTACGACGAATCGCAGCGGGTGTTTTTTCCTACTCTTATATTCGGGAGTATAGCACATCACCTGCAGATGTCAATGGTTCATTTAGACTTTGTTAAATGGGAATTTAAGGAAAATAGAGCATAATAAGACACATATACATAGTAAGCAACAGTTTAAAATTGACAGAAATAGACAACTGTCAACAAGCGGCCTTCACGCTGGGTTACGCGGTTCGGCGCCGCTCTGTGTGGGAATAACCGGTAATAAGAAGTAATGCAAAGCAGCGGATATGAAAGACGCTTTAACATACCAACAGCCGTCATATGGTGAAATGCTGATTCAAACGGAATCGGCCGGTCTTTCAGCGGCGCGCCGCAGGATTGTATCGGTTGCCAAATCCCTCAACTTCNNGATGATCTGCTTCTGGCTGTGGGTGAGGCTGTAGCAAACGCCTATCTTCATGGCACTCCAATGCCGGGCAGCAGTTTTATCTACATGGGCTGGCACTGTGAGGATGATATACTCACGATAACTGTAAAAGACGAAGGTATGGCATCCCGCAATTCCAATCAGATTCCACTTTCCAAACAAAGAGTTGCAGTTCTCGGCCGAGGTATTGAGATTATGTGCTCGCTGATGGACGAAGTCGATATAGAATTCGGCTCGCACGCGACTGTAACCCTTCGCAAGCGAAATCACCTGCAGTCAATATTAACTCCTTCAGCCAAGACCTCCTAACATGGTATAATCACTAGGCAATTTCCTTGCAGCATTTTGCAAAAATGCGATTCTATAAGGAAATTGCACGTCTTGGCCTGGAACCGGTATATTCAAAGCGCATTCTCTAATACAAGTTCAAGGCCGTATTCAAATTGGGCTTTGCAAGGAGGTTAGCAGATGACGCTTGGACACAAGGATATAAAGAAGAGCATTTTCAAAGCATACGACATTCGGGGGCTTTATCCTCAGGAGATCAATGATGAGGACGCCTACCGTATCGCTCGGGCGTTCGTTTCGGCTCTAGGATGCAAAAGAGTTGTAATCGGCCACGATATGCGCGAGTCCGCCGCACCTTATGAGGTGGCAACGATAAGAGGCCTGGTCGATCAGGGCGCTGATGTCGTACCCATAGGCCTCACATCCACCCCGATGTACTACTTTGCAGTCAATCATCTAAACGCCGATGCGGGAGTAATGTGCACTGCATCTCACAATCCGGCTGAATATAATGGTTACAAGATGACCGGCAAGGGTGCTGTGCCGAGTATTGCGATCATAAGCAATGAAGACCTCTGGAAGCTGGCAAGCGATGGCAATTTTGCAGAGCCTGAGAAAAAAGGGACCATTCTCCCCAAGGAAGATGTCCTCGATGCCTATGCCGAAGCCGTGCTTGATAACACAGGAATCCGCAGCCTCGGCAATCTGAAGATGGTTATCGACTGCGCCAATGGCATGGGTGGCTACATACTTCCGAAGATTATGGGCAAGGTAGGAAGCGACCCTACCAGGCTCTACTGGAGACTGGATGGAAGCTTTCCCAATCATGAAGCGAATCCTCTTAAGACCGAGACTCTGCTCGCTCTCAGAGACCGGGTAGTGGATGAAAAAGCCGATATCGGAATCGCTTTCGACGGCGACGGCGACAGAGTAGCCTTTGTAGACGAAAAGGGTCAGATCATCTCGGGCGACTTTGTTACGGCGCTGATTGCTCGCGAGATGCTCAAGAAAAAGCCGGGGGCCGAAATCTTGTACGATCTCCGCTCCAGTTGGATTGTCCCCGAGGAGATCGAAAAGGCAGGTGGAAAGGCTACCGAGTGCAGAGTCGGTCACGGCCTCATTAAAAAGCAGATGCGTGAAGAGGGCGGATATTTTGCCGGCGAGCTCTCCAGTCATTACTATTTCAGCGATTTCTATACGACCGACAACGGCGACCTTGCAATGTTGAATATGCTTAAGCTCATGCTGGATGAGAAAAAGCCTCTTTCGGAGATTGTCGCTCCTCTGCGAAAGTATCATCACAGCGGAGAGATCAACTCAGAGGTAAAGGACATTCCGGCTGTTTTAGCGAAACTTAAAAGCAAATACGGCCCGGTTGCTAAGCGCGTGACTGAGATAGACGGTTACAAAGCCGAGTTTGCCGACTGGTGGTTCAATGTGCGGCCGTCCAATACCGAGCCTTTGATCAGACTCAACCTTGAAGCCAAGACCAAAGAGATGATGGATGAGAAGGTCACTGAGCTTTTGGGAGAGATAAGGGGTTAAATCTTTAATCGTCTGATCGTTGATCGTGGATATTATTCCACGATCAACGATCCACGATCAGACATCATTCCGCGATTGGCTTATTGATGATCGCCAACCCATCTGTTCAAACGGAAGATCCAGTTACTTTCCTTCCCGGAAAGGAATTGAGCCTGCTGTCTCAATCCAGGGCAAGTGGATTTTGCCGCAGCGATTGTATCCGCGTTTTGCGCTTGCGTCAGCAGTTGAGCAAGTGTGGTCGCGTATACTTGGTTGAAGCACTCACAAGGCAATTGTGAGATTATATCCTGCCCCACATTGCAATCCACCGTCACAGGACATGTCATGCAGCCAAAGCCGCCCTGCAGCTTAGAGGTGGCGCTTGTCATATATCCATTGATTTCACGGGAAATCGCCCGTAAATTGCTGTCTGTCGCATATTGTGCACCATATGCGGTCACATTAGCGATTTTAGTGTATTGATTGGCCATCCTGCATATATAGGCGGGATCGAAATTCGGACATTCGAGTCCCTGCAGATCAGCAGCCGGTCCGGCTCCCATTGCAGCGCTAACCGCCGAAGGGCAAGTGCATACAGGTGGGCATTCCTGCGGACAGGGCTGCGGGCACTGCGTTGGACATGCAGTCGGACACTGCACCGGTTGTGGACATGCAACCGGGCACTGCGCCCATACTACTGCTGCAGCTAAAATCAGCATCACGCTCATCAGCGTTACTTTTGCGAACTTCATTTTCCTCATGCCTCCTGGTAAAGCACGAATGCTATCACAATATTATTATTCCTGCACAGGGAAATAATGAATCGTGAATTTCAAATATGTTATTCCGGGCGAGCGGCCTGCCAGTCTCTGAATGACCTGACATGATGAAGAAGGAAGAACCCCGCAATCAGCGGCAGCCAGAATCCGATTCCTCGATATGCGATAACAATCAACGCAGCCGTTCTTACAGGCACTTTAAGGGAGACGAAAACCAGAGTCATCATGCCTTCTACAATTCCCACTCCCTGAGGTGTTATAGATACAATCCAGAACAGATTTCCTATGGTATAGCCCGATAGCAGCGCTCCTGGCGGAAATGGACGATAAAACGCGAGAAACAGGGCATAAAGGCTCGCGAAGTTGACAATATGTGCGACCAATGCAATGACAAATGCCCTGGTCAACTTCATCGGATGAGCGGCTATCGCTGCCGAAGCAGCGGAAAATTCCATGGCATTGTTTGCAGCCCAGCTCTCTTCTAAAATGTCTCTCTTCTTGATCCATCGGCTTATCCTGTTGACAGTTCTCTGCACAGCTTTGAGAAAATGCAGAAGCAGCCACGGCCGCCAAAGACCAAGGAAAAGAGCGGCGCTCAACGCGGCGATTAGTACGAGCAAAATCGCGGCAGCCGCAAGCTCATAATCCTGCAAGTCGCGCATAAGGGAGAGGTTAGCCAGCCCCAAGCCCAGAAGAATAGCGAACGCGCAAAAATCCGCGGTAAGCACCAAAAGCAAACCCGCCGCCGTCCTCGCCGGAGACTCTCCTCGCCGGGCGGCGTCGTCCATAAAAAGCGCGAGCCCGCTGGTTCCGCCTATCGGTACGGCGACATTGATGAAGATCGAGACAAATACTACGGGAAGCAGTTCGAGTACCTTCGATTTGACACCGACAGTGGCGAACGAGGCTTCATATATAGCTGCATAGAGGAGGTAGAAAACAAGCTGGCATGCGCCTGCCAGTGCGACCCATCCCCAATTCCCGTGTGAGAGTATCGCGGCTAGTTTGGAGATTTCGCCAAAGCGGCTTGCAAGCACCCCAATAAAAATCAG
>DJHI01000302.1:0-139 GCA_002431715.1 Armatimonadetes bacterium UBA5829 | reverse complement strand
AAGAGTATCCAGCGTCGTCTCATGCAATCTTCCTTACAGCAAAACTTGCAACCTCGAAGCTTGAATACCCTTGTTACGCGGTCTCATGAAACTAAGTAAATTACATCCCTAAACTTGTATTAGAGATTGCACTTCGACA
>DJHI01000197.1:9763-11455 GCA_002431715.1 Armatimonadetes bacterium UBA5829 | reverse complement strand
CCACGTCGGTCTTCCTTGTTTCCAAAAAAGAGAATAAATTCCGTCAATATAAGCATTACGCTTCCGACGGCCACCAGCAGCGGAGCAAGCGGCACCAGAGACGGCAAAATTGAGCCATGTCCCATTGCTATCAACGCAATTGCGCCCACCACTATAACCAGCATTACTCCGGTAACGAGAACAAATGCAGCTATCATAATTTCCTCAATATTGTATCGATAAGACCGGTCGTTGAATGTCCCTCGGTGTTCGTGCCTGAATATGGGATTACTTGTACAGTTCCACCAATCCTTCGCATCGCTTCTGATTCAGGCAGGTCTTCCGGTCTATAGTCTCCGCCCTTTACATGAACATCGGGCTTGATTGCCAGAATTAGTTCGACCGGTGTATCTTCTCCAAATATAGTAACATAATCGACGCACTCAAGCGCTGCGAGAACCTCCGCGCGTTCTTTTTCAGGCACTACGGGACGCCCTTCTCCCTTGAGTGCGCGAACCGTCGAGTCCGCATTTACACCCACCACCATTATATCACCGCAAGCGCGCGCATCCTGGAGGTAGCGTATATGGCCTATATGCAGTATATCAAAGCAGCCGTTAGTAGAGACTACCGTTTTCCCGGCAGCTTTTGCTTCTTCAACTATTTTTGCCAGTTCGGAGCGTGACTTTACTTTCCACTCCGCAGCTCTGTGATTTTGCATTTATCGATTACCTGTCGCTTCCAGTATCTGACCTTCAGTTATGGTTCCAAGTCGCAATATCTTTGGCGGATCGACAGTTACATCAACAACTGTAGACGCAACTCCTATTTTACTCTCTCCCGCATCAAGCACAACCGAAATACTTTCTTTAAGTTGACCCACAGCCTCATCAGCGCTGATAGGCGGTTTGTTTCCAGACAAATTGGCGCTTGTTGCTACTATTGGCGACCCTACCGCTTTAAGTAAAGCCAGAGCGACCGGATGATCGGGAATCCTTACACCAACCGTATCCAATCCGCCGCTCACCAGATCCGAAATCTCTTTGCGCTTCTTAATCACTATTGTAAGAGGACCAGGCCAGAACCGCTCACCCAGACGTTTTGCGTTCTCAGGAATATCGGATGATATTTGATTAAGATGATCCACACTGGCAAGTTGCACCGGCAGAGGATGACTCTCCTCCCTGCCCTTTGCCTTAAAGACACGCCTAACGGCGTCTTCATTCAGCGCGTCAGCCGCTAGACCGTATACTGTTTCCGTCGGAAAGACAACCAACTCACCGCGCCTTATGGCATCTGCTGCTTGTTTGATTGCATATTCATCTGGTTTTTTAGTATCGATTTTTATCAGCTTCACTGCCTAATAACCAATCCACGTAATTCCCTCTCCCTGGGGAGAGAGGTTTCACTTTGTTGAAATTATAACTCTTTCTATCCCTGAAAGGTCGCAAATTGTCTCAACCGATCTGAAACCTGCGGATAAAGCGATATCTCTAACCGATTCAGCTTCGCCGACACCTATTTCAACAGCGACAAATCCATTCACTTTCAAAAGACCATATGATTCCAGGAATAACCGCCGGTATGCGTCGAGGCCGGTCGGCCCGCCGTCCAAAGCGCCTCTCGGCTCATATACGGCAACCTCAGGCTCCAATGTCTCTATCACAGCGCTTGGAATATAGGGTGGGTTCGACACTATTGCATCGAATTGGA
>DJHI01000197.1:265-9754 GCA_002431715.1 Armatimonadetes bacterium UBA5829 | reverse complement strand
CACCCGATTGGCCAATTGATATTTCGATATATTCCGCTGTGCTACCTTCAGGGCTTCAGGCGATATCTCAGTTGCATAAACAATCGCATCAGGCAAACTCCTGGCTATGGCTATTGCAATTGCACCGCTTCCGGTACCAATGTCTGCGATAATCGGTTTGGCGGCCTTTTTGAGACGATGGATGCATTCTTCGACTAATATCTCAGTTTCCTGACGTGGGATAAGGACTCCTGGGGCGACATCAATATCCAAACCATAAAACTCTTTATGACCAAGGATATAGGCCAGAGGATAACGTGAAGCCCTTTTTTCGATCAAGGTTCGGAAGAGCCTTAGTTCGGAAGAGCTCAGCTCTCTTTCCGGGTGGGCTACTAAATCGATTCGAGAGCAGTTGAGAGCTTTTGCAAGGAGAAGTTGAGCGTTAAGAGGAGCACTGTCTATTTTAACCTGTTCTAGCCGTTTTATAGACTCTCTAAGCGCATTGCCAACGGTTCCTCCACTCTCCACTCTTGGCTCTCCGCTCAGCTGACCGCTTGCAGCTTATCTGCCTGGTCTACTGCTATGAGGCGGTCGATCATTTCATCGATCTCGCCGTCCATGAATGCAGGCAGGTTGTAGATTGTATAATCGATTCTATGGTCAGTAATACGGTTTTGAGGATAGTTATATGTGCGGCTCTTCTCGCTTCTGTCGCCTGAACGGACCATGAGCCTGCGCGCCGAGTCGATCTCCTCGCGCTGAGCCTGCTGCTCCATATCGAGCAGTTTTGTGCGCAGTATCGACATCGCTCTAAGCCTGTTTTGAAGCTGTGAGCGCTCGTCCTGGCAGGTCACGACTATTCCCGTCGGTTTATGGGTAATCCTGATTGCTGTTTCGTTCTTCTGGACGTTCTGGCCGCCCGCGCCCGCGGAGCGATAGGTATCGATATCGAGGTCATCATCATTTATATGAACATCGATCTCTTCCGCTTCTGGTAAAACGCTTACCGTAGCGGCAGATGTGTGGATTCGACCGCTGGACTCAGTTTGAGGAACCCTTTGAACGCGGTGCACCCCACCCTCGAATTTGAGCCTGCTGTACGCGCCTTTGCCTTTTATTTCGAGCGTTGCCTGACGGTAGCCGCCTATACCGGTGTCTTCAGCGCTCATTAGTTCCGTCTTCCAGCCATGTCGCTCGGCATAGCGGATATACATTCTCAATAGATCGCCCGCAAACAGCGCCGCTTCCTCGCCACCTGTCCCCGCACGGATTTCGACCATAACATCCTTGTCGTCATTCGGGTCCTTCGGCAGGAGCATGATGCGCAGTTCGTCTTCCAGCGGAGGAATTTTCTCTTTAAGCTCTTCGAGCTCAATCTGGGCAAGCTCTCGCAGTTCGGGATCGAGCTTATCATGGAGCATCTCTTCAGTATCTTCAAGCTGAGTTTTGACCTGTTTATACTCACGCCACTTGGCGACTATATCAGCCAGGTCTGCATGAGCTTTCGCTACCTGTTGATATTCCTTCGGATCACTGACTATATCAGGGTCCGCCAGTCGCTCCTCAAGCGCAGCGTATCTATCTTCAACTTCAGCTAGCTTTTCAAACAACTTCTATTTCCTCTTCTTTGCGTGTGGCTTCCTTTTCGAAGACGCTCTCCAGCGACCTTATCGCCACTTCTATCATATCCGGCTCGGGCTCACGAGTCGTGATCCCCTGCATCAGCAGTCCGGGAAATATCAATAGTTTTGTAAAAGATGAATCCTTGTGATTACCGGCGAACTTTACCCCGACTTCGTATGCAATTCCCGCCACAAAAGGCAGCAGTGCAATATGATAAAGCCAGCGTATGAACGTCGATAATATGTTGTGCTCGATAAGGCTGCCATATGGAAGCTGATCGGCAATCAACGCATAGACGATGATATTAGTGATCAGCACTACAAATATGAAGCTCGTGCCGCAGCGTACATGCACCTTGCTGTAACGCTTCACATTATCGACAGTCAGATCGACGCCGGACTCATATGCATTAATCGTCTTATGCTCTGCACCATGATACTGAAAGACGCGCCTGATATCTTTCATAAACGAGATGGCGTATACATATCCCACAAATATCACTATCTTTACCAGGCCTTCGATGGCGGTCAGTTCCCAGCGGACATGGATATGGGAGTTCAATTGTCTTGTAATTAGGATCGGAATGTATACAAAAATTGCAAGTCCCAGAGCCAACCCGACAAACATCATCGTGTTTAGGGTAAGATCGTTAATGCTGCCGCCTTTTTTCTCGACTGTCTCCAGGTCTGCCTCGGCCTTTTCCAGCGCTTTATCCTGTTTACCGGAATTCTTTCCTTCCGCAGCTTCCGCCTCCATAGCATCTTTCATGGCTATATCGGCAGAAAACATAAGCGCTTTCATCCCAAGAACCATAGAATCTATCAACGCAAGCGTGCCTCGAAGGAAAGGCTTGTTAAGCCACTTTAACCGCCCAAGGATGCCCTCAACGTCCTCCTTACGCGTCACGATCTCGCCGTTCATCTTTCTGACGGCGATTCCGTAGTCCTTCGGCCCGCGCATCATAACGCCTTCGATTACAGCCTGGCCGCCGTAATGGAATTCTTTCTTCTCTTTATCCGCCAAAGCTACACCTCGCCTCCCGGACAAAAGCAAAGGAAGCGACAGACAAGCCAACGGCCGTCAGAATCGCTTCCCGAAATGTTGATAACAAGAAAAGCTATTGCTCTTCTTCTTTCTTTTTCATGCCGTACTTGGCAAGGAACTTCTCAACGCGGCCTTCAGTGTCCATGATTTTCTGCTTACCAGTAAAGAACGGATGGCAAGCTGAGCAGATTTCTACTCTGATCTCTTCGGCCGTCGATCTGGTCTCAAATGTATTTCCACAAGCGCATGTAACCTGTGCTTTCTGATATTTCGGATGGATTCCCGCTTTCATTATGTCACCTTTCGCAAAAAATGCCTTCTCGCACTATCTTGACATTGAATTATACCATAACCCCGGTCAGCCTGACAAGATCAGCAAGATATAATAATAGCTCAGTTTATGTGATTACTAATGTACTATCCAGCATCCTGAGCCTTGTTGAAGGGTGCAAGAATCTTAATTTATACCCTATAATTACCCGCGTGTTTCGACGTATCTCAGCATGCTTACTTTGTAATTAGCATTTTTATCTGTTACAAGACATATCATACTATATCAAGCGGCGTGCTGACTACCAGCTCAGTCTCTTGTTGCAATTCGTCAAGTAAAAAAAAATCATGTGCTGTAGAAACAGAGCAGTTGCATAATTGCTCTGTTTTTTTTATCATACAGTTATGATTAGTAAATTATCAAAGATCAAACCTCGAAAGTGCAATCAATATTAAACTCTGTATTAATACATATTTAAGAAGTCTTTCCTATAATACAGTATAGGTACATTGGCAAAATCGAACCGTAACTTACGCATGAAAGCTCTTGATTGAGGAAAGGAACTCCTTACAATGAAATTAGTAACTTTGAGTCTTGCGAAGAAACTAGCAATAGTTCTGATATCCATTATGCTGCTGACAATTATTCTACCGGCTTATGCAGCAGTGAAATTCTCCCCTGATTCAGTAATTATTTCCAGCTTTACTGATTCCACGGGCAGCCTGAATATCAACGCAGGAAAAGGTGAAGGTGTAAACGTCGGCGCTCAGGGAGTCATACTCAGAGGCGACAAAGAGATCGCAAAATACACCGTAGAGCAGGTGAACTGGGGATTTTCCAGGATAACCATTTCCGACCTTACAAAAGGCGAAGTCATACACGCCGGTGATCGCGCTCCCATTACAAACATGGGATCAACCCCGACAAAGCATAAATCCAATAAGCTTTGGAAGATACTGGGTATTGCAGCCGTCGCTACCGCCGCGATATTGCTACTCAGAAATCACAGCGACGGCGGATCGAGCTCGAGTAGTTCAATCTCACTTGCGGCAGAGAAAACTACCAGCAATAATGACGACTTAACCAGTACAATCACCATTACAGCCACCGTCNNGTCAGGGATACCAACGGGGATCTTGCAACAGATGGGACCCTGGTAACTTTCTCTACTACTGCCGGTACACTAAACCACACGACAACTTCAACCGTCGGCGGAAACGCTACAGCAACTCTTACCGGTGACGCTTCGGATGGTTCCGCAGTCGTTACGGCAAAATCATTGGGCAAAACATCCACAATCAATGTGTCATTTGTAGCCAGCATCGATCTTTCGGCAAGCCCAACCACGATAGAAGTGACCAACGGCGGCGGTTCCGATACTCAATCTACTATAACCGCAACTTGTAAAGATGCATACGGCAATCTCGCTACAAACGGAACAGTTGATTTCACTTCGAGCATAGGTACAATAACAAGCTCCGCAACTATAAATAACGGCGTTGCCACCGCTACGTTGACAAGCAGCGCTTCCGGTACGGCAAATATTACTGCAACATGGTCTGAGACTTCCGCAAGTACTTCGGTTAAAGTTACCGCAGGACCGCCTTACACTATCTCACTCAGCGGATCAAGTACGCTTTCATGCGATGGAAACTCGTACGTTACAATCACTGCAACAGTTAAAGACGTTGGTGGAAATTCGGTTACCAATGGAACTATCGTAGACTTCAGCGTTACACCGGACAGCAATGGCGGCGGGAACGGCACAATAACCGCGCAGGCGGAAACGACCAGTGGCGTTGCTACGGCATATCTTTACAGTAGAGACTCCACCGGCACCACCAGCAAGTCCGGTACGGCAACAGTTAATGCCGAAGTCATCGTCTCTAGTCAACCAGACGACGTGCCTGCCCCGTCGTCTGATATCAGCAACTCTAAAACGGTCAAATTCATATCGAGTGAGGTCGGAAAGATCAATATCGGAGCGAGCAGCACCAATATCAGGGGCCTGGATATTGTAGGCAATACAACGACTCTTACTGCTGTAGTAACCGATACCGACAACAACGCCGTTCCAGATGGGACGGTTGTAGCGTTCACTGCAACTCATGGCATGATCTCCAATGTCACTACAACATCGAACGGCACTGCTACCGCTACATTAACATCCGATGCGCCCGGCGGAGACGGTATTGTTGATGTCACTGCAACCGCCGGCGATGTCAGCACCACTGCAAGCGGGTTGGTTATCTTCTCAGGAGGGCCGGATGCATCTAACTGCACGGCTTCCATATCACAAAACACACTTGCTAGTTCCGGCGGACAGGCCACTATTACAGTAAACGCATACGATGTAAACAACCACGCTCTTGTCGATGGAACCACGATCTCAGCATCGACGAGCAAAGGCACTATAACACCGACAAGTGGTGAAACGAGTGGTGGATTGGTAACCTTCACCCTTGCTACAAGCATCGACTCCGTGTCTCCTACCGAAACAGGCACAGGCACAGTGACGATTACAATACCATCCGGCAATAGCAGCCAGCCTGTTACTTTGACCGTTTCGTTCGAAGTTATTTAATAACAGGAAATCAACACTGAATATCGAGGTCTTCTTTTTATGAGGGCCTCGATATCTTTTAGTGAGACAATTGTGTCATTTACTAAGCAATTTACTGTTACTAAAGAGTCAGATTTCCTAATGGAATTTGACGTAGTAAATCACGCGTTTGTGGACTTCAGTTATGAAATGCTATAGTGGTATACAAGCGACCAACCGTGAATTACTTAGGGTTTTCATAATCTGGTTTCTCGCACTTTTATTATTGAGTTCNNCTAACGCCGGAATTAGCGTATCGGTGGACTCCACCCCTTCAAGTATTCCGGCGGACGGTAAAAGCTGTTCTCAGGTTTTGGTCACTGTTCTGGACCAGAACGGAACGCCCGTCTCGGATAACACCGAGGTGCGCCTTACAACCTCCGCCGGTGATATCACACCTATTATCTACACCAGCGGCGGACGGGCCACTGGTATGTTGACATCCTCCACCACTCCTCAAATAACCATCATCAACGCCATTGTTAATGGAATATCCGGCTCAACACAAGTTGAATTCTCTACATCGGATCAGGAAGCGGCATCGTCCGAAGGCAGGATTATTCGCATAACGGGCGGCTCTCTCGCTTATTGCACTGATAAAGACACCATAATCGGCAGCAATAATATCGAGATAGAATACAGAGGTCTCATTATTCAAGCGGCGGATGCTCAGATTTGCCAGATGTCAGGGCAGATTAAAGCCCAGGGGCATGTCAAGGTGCAAAAGGAAGAAAATATCCTTTCCGCCGATGAACTCGTCTGCAATATCCGCAACGACAGGATCAGTCTACGCAGTTATGATAATCCATCCGATGTAAAATCATATGACTTACGTAATCTCGATCCTGTTCAAGGCGGCAATACACCGAATTTCACTCCAATGGTCGGCTCGGACAGCAAGACATGGATCACATGCGAGCGCTTGGTTCTTATTCCAGGCGATAAGATACTGTTTTTCAAGGCTTCAATATATGTGGGCAATTCCAAAGTAATTAAGATGCCCTACTATTCATACAGCTACGATAAGCGCGAGTCGATCCTGCAGCAGGTCAAATATACGTCAAACGATGGAATACTCGTAGACCTGCCGTTCTATTATCAGATGAATGACACAAAGACCAGCGCTCTAAAGCTCCGTTATGCCGCCAACGGCAGCGAAAGTGGAGGTTACTCCAGACCACGCAAGGGTCTCAGTATGGGATTGGAGCACGATTATTCTTTAAATGACAAAAGCCAGGGTGAGATGTTTATCGATGCTGTTGGGAGTTCAAGCCAAGCTTTTGAGCTGTCGCATCATTTGGAGTTCGGGTCTATTCTTACAGGAGGACGCGCAAATCTGTCTATGCGCTATCAGCCCTTATCCAGCTATGCAAAGGATATATACAGCACAACACTGAATGTCACAGGCAGCTTTGATAGTTACAACTACTCATTTTCCGGATATTTCGGAGGAAGTAGCATAGAGCAAACCGATTATTTCTATCGTCAATCGAACTGCAATATGAAGACCATCATCAGGCCCAAGATACCGACCACCTCTAAATTGTTCGGAAGGATATCGCCCAGTCTGACCATAGGCTATGGCACCCTCTGGTCTTCATCCGGCACATCGACTTCGTCTCAGCTATACCAGTCCATCGGGACAAGTTTCTGCCGAAGCCAATCCGGCGGTGGAACGACGAGTATCAGTTACGACGGCACAACGTCGCTCGNNGGCCTACTTTACGAAGAAACTGGCTGGGCGGCAATGGATCGATCGGCTACACATATAACATTCAAAGCGGTACCACCCAAAGCATATCCGCATTAGCAAGGCATCAGGTCGGATGTAATCTACACTTCAGCAACAGCAGTAAATGGAGCACAAACCTGTTTTGCGATTACGGACTGGATTCCGGGAGATTGAATCTCACCTCTTCATTCAATTACCGGCCTATGAGATTATGGCAAATCCGATCGAGCTACAGTTTATACCGTTATTCGTATTCAATCAGCAGTTCCGAATATCACTATGAAACTTCCTATCTAAAGGCCGGCATATATCACCCAATAGGCGCCTATGAAATCGGCCTTGCCTGGTCACCGGACGGCAGAAACTATGGCATCGACAAGAATAAATGCCTTTGGCTGGAATTCTCAGGAAATGGATTCAATTAGTTTCGTATTTCTGTGAGATGTTTGACCCCTAAACTGCCTGCCCTCTCAGATTGCCATTAAATGAAATATATTTGATCTCAATTCCTGGTTGACAAAGATAAGGTTCGAATGTATACTCGTCAATGAAAGCGATTACATTACTAGCTAATGCTCGTTTTTTATAAGCGGCGAAGACACTCCATTGAATAAAAAGAGCGTTACAATACAAGATGTTGCCATGGATACGGGCCTCAGCACCGCAACGATATCCCGTGCCCTCAATGAACCCCAGCTTGTCAAAGAGAGCACCCGTGCATTGGTCCACAAGAGTGTGGCAAGGCTTGGGTACAAACCCCATATAGGCGCCAGACTTCTGGCAAAACCAAACTCAGGTAGAACAATCTGTTTTCTTNNTTCTAACAGGCCTTTTGTGCATTCAGTTCATGCAAGAATATTGCAGGGGTCGGCCAACGAAGCCGAGGAGGAGCAGACCTCAGTGCTCTACGCAACATGTAAATATTCACCTGTGGACTCGCCCGCTGAGATCGCCTTGCCTTGCATACTCGCTACCAATGGGCTTATAGACGGAATTATTGCTGCCGGAACCAATTATGCCAATATTCTTCCGGCGCTTGATAATCTGAATTTGCCTTACGTGCTCTTTGGAACCAACTTTATTGCCGGTGACGATACGGTTGTACCGTCGTCGATATACACCGACGATGAGGGAGGAGGTTATCAAGCCACTCGACATCTCATCGACATGGGTCATTCGCAAATACGTTTTGTGGGTGATATATCTTTGCCCTGGTATCGGCGCAGATATCTTGGTTATGTAAAGGCTATGACTGAGCGAGGCTTGCAGTGCGAACCTCCTGTCGGAAGTGTATCCGGTGGTGAGCTAAAAATGGGTTTCGATGCAGTCAATGAACTGCTTAGGGATAAGGTTGAGTTTTCGGCCCTGTTTGTCGCCGGTGACGAAGGCGCTTTGGGCGCTATCAGAGCTCTGAATCTCAATAAAGTAAAGGTTCCGCAGGACGTGAGCGTGGTCGGATTTAATGACGACGAGTGGGCTCGTCTTTCTGAACCTCAGCTCACCACGGTTCGTGTGCCAAAGGAAGAAGCCGGCGCCGAATGCGTGCGTATGTTGCAGAGGCTGATAATCAATAACGGCGAGCAGTTTGAACCAGTTGTCATGCCTGCCGTCTTGGAAATCAGGGAGTCTACGAGAAAGATATAGTAAATCATCCTTGATCGGAATAATCAAGATGATTTGCTGAGCATTTTGTATTGTGGCGTGTTCATATGTACGCGCTTACATAATAGAGGTTATTGAATTATGATGAATAAAGACATCTTTGAACTCAAAGGAAAAACCGCAGTTATCACAGGAGGAGGCGGAGTGCTGTGCAAGTCCATGGCGCTTAACCTGGCACGGTTTGGAGTCAATGTAGCCGTTGCCGACCTCAGACACGACGCCGCTCAGGCGGTCGTTGATGAGATCAACAAAGCCGGAGGACACGCTATCGGCCTGGCATGTAACGTGCTGGATAAGAGTTCTCTTGAGGAGGCCCGGGCAAAGATCATCGCCGAATTCGGCAGAATAGACATTCTGATCAATGGAGCCGGCGGTAATAATCCGAAAGCGACTACATCTCATGAAACCTGCACAATGGAGGATATGGGTGACACGACCGGAGAGCTTAAGACTTTCTTCGATCTCGACCCTGATGCCGTCGGGTTTGTATTCGGTCTCAACTTTACGGGGACTCTCCTGCCCACTCAGGTCTTTGGCAGGGCAATGGTTGAAAACGGCGGTGGAGTTATCGTAAAC
>DJHI01000197.1:0-235 GCA_002431715.1 Armatimonadetes bacterium UBA5829 | reverse complement strand
AACGCTCTCAGACCGCTTACCAAGATCCCTGCTTATTCGGCTGCAAAAGCTGCCGTATCAAACTTTACACAATGGCTTGCGACGCATTTCGCGCCGGTCAATGTGCGTGTAAATGCAATCGCACCGGGTTTCTTTTTGACCGATCAGAACCGGTTTCTACTTACCGATGAAAAAACCGGTGATCTTACAGCCAGAGGCACTACGATATTGGCACATACTCCGATGGCGCGTTTCG
>DJHI01000267.1:173-7941 GCA_002431715.1 Armatimonadetes bacterium UBA5829 | reverse complement strand
CCAATCTCTTTTTTCGCGGCATCAATGTATTTCAGTAATTCAGCCAGATCTGCTTCGGCCTCATCCGCACGCTGCGTCTCGGCAATCATTCGCGCCTTATAATCCATGGGCAGGACGATGAGCAACCCTAAGCAAACGTTTGATTCTCATTTCCCCGCCTCCGGTCTCATTTCGGGTGGGCGATGGTAATAACACTCTCCCTCGTAACTGAGTTGGGGCAGATGCCGAAGTAAGTCTTCTTTGAGCACGAACGGTTTGCCAATGTCCTGCAGCAGTCGGACGACGTCCTTAGTAAACTTCGTCCAATCTATACTTTCAACCCGTCTCCGCCATTCCTCGCTCGGCCAGTTCCATTTATTAAGATGGTTAGCCTTTCCGATTTTGATCACATCAGCGTATGGCGAACATAATTCAATGAGTTGGAAAGTTTGCGATACATCAATAGGCGGTTCAAAAGAAACCCAAGTTTTAATATTGCGATTCTTTGCCCTCTGCAGGTTGAAGATTCGTCTGCCATAATCTATGGTTTCAGGTTCCCATAGTATATGATCTTGATCACTATGCAAGGTAAGTGTGACTCCTACCTCATCACCAGGCCCTAACAAATTCAAATCCTCAGACGGTATATATCCCTTTGTCAATATCCTCCTTCGATTGCCGCTCGCGCCGATAATTTCAAAAGCTTCCCGCGTTATACTATGTCTGAAACTAGAATCTGTGGGATATGGATCTCCGTTGAAGCTTAGGAAGATCGGTTCGTCGAGTTTTCCGAGCCGATCAAGGTCACTCTGTAGTCTCTCCAAGGCATAAGGCACAGGGGTAATACTTGCATGGAACTTCTCCCGCGCTGCCGGGATATCTTCCAGCTTCACAAACCGATTGCACGGCACATAGCAATACCGACAGCCGTGCGGGCAGCCCTTGTATAGATTCAGAGCATAGCCGTGGTCGGCATACTCCCCGGCTCTACCGGATGGGGTATAAAGGATGGGGTCAGTTTTGCTGGGCATTAGAATCTCCATTGATGGACTCAATCAGCGAGTTTTTGATGATACAAACCCCCATTATTGCCGCCACCATACGATTACCCTTATAGAAAGCAACCGGGTCTAGGTGATCTCCACAGATGATTGAATCGTATTGCACCGCTAAACAAAGCAAAGAAAGTTTAGTATGATCGACCCATATAGGATTTGATTCTTTGGTGCTAAACCAAGGCTCTATACGGACACACACCACATCCTTTATTAAACTCCATTCCCGCGTTATATGACACTGGTTTTGGCAGTCAATAATCAAACGCTCTACATTTCTATTTGTCCGTGGCGCCAATGGTAAATCCACTCCGTTATCATCTATGAGCGGAGAGGATAGAATATTCAGTAAATCTGGCGGTAATGCATTCTTGTAAAAAATCATATGGTTGTCTGATATATAATCAGGATTATTTATTCGATTTCCACACCATCCAGGCATATTGAAAGACTCAATTTTCATCATTCTCCCTCCAAAATCTCTACTTTCACAGCATCGACATGCTGCGTAATAGAACCTTCGGCCTTTGTCCTGCCAAGATTTCTGTCTAAAGAAAGCGCCATCTCAGCGGGCTTCACGACTTCCAATATCTCAATCTCATAATCATTCTTGCCGAGGTTCTTGATTCGGATCCCCGTAAATCCTATATTTTTGAGCGCCGCCCTTAGTTGCGTAGCACTCACACTCTCAAATCCGCAATCGATCATGTATCTCATTGCTGCACCTCTTATATATTAAGATCATCCCACGTTTTGCAGTGGAGATGGGCGGGTAGATTATGCCAAAGTCCTGATGTTCGAGGAGCGAGTATTGCAAAATGTTCTTGTATGTCGATGGCACAAACCGCTCCGATTAGTTCATCTATGTCAACGGCGACAGCGGTCGCCATTTTATACATTAGCTCTGGTTCGCCATCTGAAAGTAGAATAAAGAGAGGTTTTCCAGCTCCTACAAAATATCCGGCTTCTATATGTGCCGATCTGCCACAAGGCATCACCATAATACCGGCGTCAGCCCATTGCATAGCACCAAAATCTAATGAAAAGCCCTTGAGCGCTATCGGGTTAATCAGAGCTTCACGAAATTGCTCAGGTGTCCATTGCTTCCAATCCGGGTCGATCTCCGACCAATGAAAGCCACTGTTACCCGGCTCGGGATTGCGAAAGTCATATACCTTATGACCCTCCGCCCGCAATCGAGTTACTACCTCCGGCTGCCTTGTATTCCTCCAAGATGACGCGACGTATAATTTCAATGTTCTCCTCCTTCTCTCAACCCCTCTGGAAATAGTAATGCAGTGGCCGCAACCAACCCTGACGCGGGATAATCGACCAACTTCAGCGAACTAAGTGTGCTCACATTCTTAGCATATCCTGACGATGTCGCTGATTGTCCAACTATCTGAGCAAGGTCTGTGCGTGATAACACATCAGGATATATATCAATAAGTGTTTTAAGGATTGCAGCCTGTGGTCGCGATATCTTGGAATACCAAGCTGCATGCAACTCATCTCTGGACCGAATCCCAACCACACTGTTTGTTCTCTTGCGGCCATCATCGGTTAATGAAATACAGTTGAGACGCGGATAATCGATTAAGCCAAGCGTTCGGAGAGTGCTCACATTCTTGGCATATCCCGATGACCGCGGAGACTGATCCGACAGCACAGCAAGATTACTCCTCTCCATATCAGACATCCCGGCAAGCTCGAATCTGGCGAGAGTGTCTAATATCCTCTGCTGCGGATTGCTGAGTCCATTGTCAACCTTTAGGTTTACATTTTGTTCCGGGACATTCGTAAGCTGTTCCACTATGGGCGGCGTGTCGGCAGACTTTATATGTTTTTCAGTTGATGATTCAGTCTTACCTGGAATATTCGTAATTATATTTTCAAGCTGAGCAAGCGCATTCATTAAGCAGTCGTTAAGGTTATTTATCCCTGTAATGATTATTTCCGGGATCACTGGCACTTCCGCGGGCTTCGGTTTGGCCGCAAGCTGTCTTTCGAGGTCTTTTATTCGCTTTCGGAGTTCAGCAGGATCCTCATTTTTTGCCTGCTCGATGACCTCACTCATCCGGGAGCGTATCGCTTCCATGTCGATCTCGGCTATCTTCGGTTCGATCTTCTTAGACCCAACCTTCGGAGTAGCCGAGCTGTCGAATGTCTTCCGCGGACGGACCCGCATACGCTGGAATATGTCCAGCCATCCAGGAGACCATATCCACGCATTACCTATCGGCAGACTTGCCAGAGATTCGAGCAGCTCCTTACCTTGCTCTTCATCACCATAAGCGCTAATCCAATCTTTAATGGCACTTCTGTCTTGCGGACCGGTGATTCGCAAAGTGATGAGGATCTCGGTTTGTGTCAAGACGTTCTTGTTAAGAACAGCCGGACGCTGAGATATCAAAGTCACTCCCAAACCCTTAGCCCTACCGCGGCGGACAATGGTATCGATCGCGCCCAGCATTCTCGTTTCATTCGGCATTGTCCTTTGAGGAGCGAATGCGTCAGCCTCATCCAAAACCAAGTGGAGAGGTTCGGTATTCTTCTGATACAGCCTCTCGCCGCTCTCGGCAACAAAATTGCTTTGCGCATTTTTGGACATGTCGCTGAGGTCCAGAATAACCGGCAGCCGTTCGCTGATAATCATATCAGCTACATAGCTGCCTGATGATTTATCCAGCGGCACATCCGCATGTTTCCCGCCCATAATCAAAATTGGCAGGCCATCGCTCTTGCCGTCCACCGATGACCGCAGACCCCACCACACTCCCACAGGGTCCAGAATCACCACATGAAGCCCGGCCATAAGCATCTCTTCAACCATAACGGATGCCGTATAGGTCTTGCCAACCCCGCGTTTGGCGAGTATCGCTATAGTTTGCGTCACTACATCGATCGGCAATACCAAATCATCCGAAAGCCTAAGTTCTCTATTCAAACATTCACCTCCGCCTTATCCCCAATCTGCCTGCCGGTCGGGCAGCAGTAGACCTGTTGAATAGGCATATATTTGCCATTATCGCCCCTCCTGCCTATGCAGTTTCCGGCGTGTTTCCCTCTGCCTAATTTATCGCAGGTCCTGCATCTATCCCAAGCCAGATTCCAAGGCAATAGATGGAGTCGTTTTTTTTGCTTGGTTTTCATGTGGAGGCCTCCAGAATCTGACAATGCTCTTGTCCTGGACACATTGATTCATCTTCCAGATCACATTCAAAACATTTATCAGGCACATGATCCGGATCATTAGCTCTGATCATCAGATCGAGGATTATTGTATCGAAAGCGGAGTGCCACTCTATACTACTAGCAGCCGCAAGCATTGCCTGATGAGAATACGGCAATGATGAAATTACATTCCAAATAGCTTTTGAGCGTTCCTCAACTTTTTCGAGAGCAGAAATGCCCCAAGGTGTAGAGTCTATATTAAGACCAACCGATTGAGCAGCTCTTTCAATCGCATCGACGTTGCAGCCAGCCAAAACTTGGTATGTTACTATATTGCAAATATGACCGATTGATGGAGCTGAATGTCTTACCCAGTCGATACATTTATCGAATTTATTCTCACTCTTCGATGTAGTTTCGGGCGCAGTTGCAGGTTCGCTTACTTTCGGTTGCTGCGGGATGTTTAGAAGGTCACGAACAGCATCGACGAGAGCCTTTCCAGAGAGATCAGGCTGTCCATTGGGTAATATACCGAACCAGATACGAGGATTAGCTCCACCTTTAAAAGATACCGAAATCATATCCGGCCCAGAGATTCCACCTTCGATTCCAAGTTCTTCACTTATAGCATCGCGAATACCAGCATCTGATAGGCCAGTTTTTACACGCTTGTTCCATCTGGATTCTGCGTCCGAATAATTATGAACGGCTCTAATTAAGGCTTTCTTTTGATCATCTGAAAGACCAGTGTCAGGCGCTGAGTCCTCACTTTCAACCTTTGATGCATGCGCCTTAACTTCGGATATATGCTTTGCAGCGTTATAGCAGGCATTTTCACCCGCCCCGGAAAAGCGCCATTGACTATCGAAATCCTTAAATACCACCCATAATCTCGGTCGATCTATCCATTCGATCATTATGGCGACATCTGACTTCGCTACAACCTTTGCAGCTCCTCGATCCTCCCATTTGCCCTTATGAGCTACCAAAGAACCAATAGTAACCGTCTCGTGAAAGGGAGTATTATTGCGGGAGGCTCTGTCAGCTTCCATTTTCTTTCTTGCTTCTTCATTCTTGCGTTCATAGCACTCGATATCGAGGCATATATTGTGTCGCTGTTCCCTACAGCTAGAACAAGTTGCACGGTCGAAATTGGTACGCCAGTCAGTAAGGTTCTTAATTGGAAGCGAATTAATCTTCTCGTAAGTGAGCAGCTTCTGGAGATCGAACCTCTCCAAATCTTTCGTATTGGCGCCATTAACCGCGGCTTCAGCGAGGGCCTCCAGAACTTCGGTATGCTCAGCAAATGGCACAAGCGCGCGGGCGTGACTCATAGTCAGCTCGCCTTTTTGCACCAGCTCTTTTGTAGTATTCGGGAGCTTCAGCAGCCGGAGCATATTGCCGATGGTGCCTTGTTTCTTCCCGGTTTTATCGGCTATCTGCTCCTGCGTATAACCAAGATCGATGAGAGATTTATAGCCATTCGCTTCTTCAATCGGATTCAGGTCCGACCTTACCAGGTTCTCAAGCAATGCGAGCTCCCGGGCTTTGTTGTCGTCTATGCCGTGNNTCCTGGCCGGTATTGTGTCAATTTTCGCTCGCTGCGAAGCCCACCAGCGCCGTTCCCCGGCAATGATTTCATAATGCCTTTCTTCATCACTCATTACCGGTTTTCGCCCTGACTGTTCCTGAAGTTCTGCTGCCGAAATTTTTATGCCTGCGACATATTCACTGTTTATCTCGACAAGGCCGGTATTGTATATACTTATAACGGTAAAACGGTGTCCATCATACGAGAAACTCTCTCCTATAGTTATATCTAGCGGCCTCACAACTATCGGTTCCAGAAGTCCCTGCTCCCGGATAGATGCGGTAAGCTCTTCCAGGCTCTTAGGATCGAAGTTTTTACGCGGGTTATATTTGCTCGGCTGGATCTGCGCAATGAGCAGATCACGGTATTCAGTATTCCGCGCGGAATCATTCTCAAGCACTTCAGTTCCCATCATTCTTTCCCTTTCTCTTCTTTTATCTTGCCCAGGGCTCTGACTCATCCGGCCAGTATTCAGGACTCCGGCCGTCAGGACCGTCGACTCTCTTCCAGGCACTAACCCGATTCATGCGTTTTACCAGGTAATCTTTACAGTAAAAATCCAGGCCCGGGTCTATCGGTTCTCCGGCATCATTCAGCAATGGCTGGCCATCCGGACCGCGTTTTCCGAAAAGCTGGATCTGCGATGTGATCGTCACTACAAAT
This sequence comes from Armatimonadetes bacterium UBA5829, assembly GCA_002431715.1. Lineage (GTDB taxonomy): Bacteria > Armatimonadota > UBA5829 > UBA5829 > UBA5829 > UBA5829. The sequence goes on along the minus strand of DJHI01000267.1, from coordinate 1,479 downwards.
TGACCTTTATCGGCTTTGTCCAGCACTGAAGATACAAACAATCGAGCCTCGTCTGTATTTCCACCTAATGCCTTATCTATGTCATTCAGCACGACGTGATCAGCATTCTTAATCTCGATCTCTTTGGCTCTGCGATATTCCTCGTTGTAGAGCTCCAGACATTCGACCCATACATGGGTCAAAGGCTGATCGCTATCGAGATTATCATTCACTATGGCAGCGGCCAGGTGGGTTTTTCCTACGCCGGACTTACCATAGAGCGTTACACCTCGTTTGAGCGTCCGCAGCCCAAGCTTCCGGGTATAATGCTGGCAGCCGATAAGAGCCACACCCTGAGATTCGCTTCTGCCGCCATCGAAGTTTTCGAATGTCATATTGAGCAGATCGCCGTCGAGTCCTGCCTTAATCTGCCGTTTTCGCAGTCTGGAAGAAGATATCTTTACCGGAGTTATCGACACCGTTGTGGCTTCTGTGGATGCTTTGTTGCATTCTCTCCACCATCGGTTTTCTTCAGGGTCAACTGGACCTCTTGCGGCCATATAGGTTGCAAGAGCTCTTTCACCTTTCACCAAGAATAAGTGTTTGATGAATGTAAATCGGTCGAAATTTTCTTCAGGCACCGAACTCTCTACTCGGTGGACCGCTTCGGCTACCATTTGTTTGTTTCACCGCCTGTCCCTTGTGATTTTCTAAGCAATTTTCAAGATACGGCATAATCCGCTTGGCACCGCGAATACTTGATTTCTCGATAACTTCCAAATAATGCATAACTAAACCCTGGCCATACTGAGCAGCCAGACGATCACAGTCCTCCAGCACTGAATCCGGTGCTCGAGCTTTGCTGTTTCCATCCGGATCCCGACAAAGAATATCGAGAAGAGAAATAGGTCTCTCATCAAGAGCATCTGTCGGAGCGTCTGGGGTATTAAATTCTTCACTAAGTTCATGAGAGAGAGAATTCTCTTCTCCTTCTAGAGAAGAAATTCTATATATATTGTGTCGCCCCCGTAATAGGCAATTTTTGCCGGTTATAGTAGGCAAATTCTGCCGGTTATCATCGGCAATATCTGCCGGTTTCGTGTCCTTTTCGGGCTGTTTTTCATCTTTAGGAGGTGTAACCGGCAATTCTTGCCGCTTTCCACTCTCAGAACCCGGCATATTTTGCCGGTTACGTATGCAACCATCGAAACATGGATGCCAAAGAAACTGCCAAAGCTGCCGGCGATTTCTATGACCGAACAATTTAATAAATCCTTGCTTCTCAAGCTCATCTAGACAAGCTCGGCAGCATCGTAGTGAAATACCG
>DJHI01000267.1:0-151 GCA_002431715.1 Armatimonadetes bacterium UBA5829 | reverse complement strand
CTCAGACTGGCTGCAATAGGCGACACCGGCATTAAGATGCCATACCAATTGCCCGTATACTCGCTTCGCATTGCCGCTGATATCGCGTTTTCTATTGAGTCCGAGAGGTATGAAAATACCTACGAACGTATTTTTAGGATCGAAAGGATCT
>DJHI01000024.1:5009-5884 GCA_002431715.1 Armatimonadetes bacterium UBA5829 | reverse complement strand
TGGAGCCGCTAACCTACCAATTTTTCACAATCAAGAGTTCCCGCAGTACAACGAATATAAGGCTGTACAAGCTGCGGGAACGGCTGGAGCTGCTATCCTACTAATTCTCCACGATCAAGAGTTCCCGCATTACAACGAATTAAGGCTTGTACAAGTTGCGGGAATTAAGCTCTGAGTAAATTTAAAAGCATACTTAAAACCGCCATTCCCGCAGCATAGAAAAGGTTACTAAATAAATTTTATACTTCTCCATATACTAAAGCCCGGGCAGTTAAATACTACCACGGGCTTATTGGCATTATATCATAATGTGAGTGTCTGGGCTCTCTGCTTTCTGCCCTCAGCTCTCAGCTAGCGACTATGTTAACCAGCTTTCCTTTAACCACAATAACCTTGCGGATGGTTTTGCCTTCGAGTTCAGACTTGATCTTATCGCAGGCCATTGCGGCGGATTGCATAGCGGATTCATCGGCGTCGGCGGGAAGGACGATTTTGTCCTTGACCTTGCCGTTGATCTGAGCGACTATCTCGATCTCATCAGCCTTTGCGACCTCAGGATCAAACCCTGGCCACTCGGCATTGAGAGTAAAGCCCTGCTTGCCGATGGTCTCCCACAACTCGTCCGCGATGTGCGGGGTCATAGGAGCTAGAAGTAGGATGAGCATCTCGATTGCCTCGCTCATTACCGCGGNNTCGGCGGGAGCCTCGCCCTCCCCGGCTCGGCTCTGCACGAAGGAATACATCTCGTTGGTCATCTCCATAAGAGCGGCTACGGCCGTATTGAAGGCGAACTTTTCGATGTCCTCGCCTACCTTGCGGATGGTTTGATGCACCTTTCGTCGAAGCGCTTTAGCTTTCGGGTTCGATGCGGCCTC
>DJHI01000024.1:254-4951 GCA_002431715.1 Armatimonadetes bacterium UBA5829 | reverse complement strand
CGGCAGCTTTTGTCGACCAGTTCGGGTCGAAGCGCTCGGCATAGTCGTTTACAATCCTCCATACGCGGCCCATAAACCGGAACGCGCCGTTCATGCCGTCTTCATTCCACTGAACGGCATCCTCGAACGGGGCGACGAAAAGCTCATACGTGCGGAGGCTGTCGGCGCCGAATTTCTCGGCCATAGTATCGGGAGTGACCACATTTCGCTTGGACTTGGACATCTTCACAAATTTCCAGATTATCTTGTCCGGGTCCATCTGCTCGGCTTCCTCAGGGAAGAGCGGTATCAGATCGTGATCCTCATTTTCATCGTCATCGGTCTCAATGACATCGCCTATCTGCATTGTCCTATGTGGCGTGCAGGCAAGGACCATACCCTGGTTCATCAGTTTATGGAACGGCTCCACAAACGGGATCAGGCCATCGTCGTGAAGAACTTTCGTCCAGAAACGGGCATACAAGAGGTGCATAACCGCGTGCTCCGCGCCGCCGACATAAAGATCGACAGGCAGCCAGTATGCAGCCAGAGCCTTATCGAACGCAGCGTTATCTAGATGCGGGCTGACATACCTCAGGAAATACCAGCTCGAACAGGCAAAGCCGCCCATGGTGTCGGTCTCGCGCTTGGCTGGAGCGCCGCACTTCGGACACGGCACGTTGACCCAATCCTCGATATTGGCAAGCGGAGACTCACCCGAACCGCTGGGGACGTAATTCTCGACATCCGGCAGAACCACCGGAAGCTGATCTTCAGGAACCAGAACTTCTCCGCACTTCTCACAGTGGATTACAGGAATCGGCGCGCCCCAATATCTCTGGCGGGAGATCAGCCAGTCTCGCAGTTTATAGTTGACGGCATGCTTGCCGCGGCCGGTCTCCTCGAGCCACTGGGTCACTTTCTTCTTGGCTATCGAACCGGGTGTGCCGGAAAAAGCGGCGGAGTTGATCATATCGCCGTATTCGGCGTGGAAGAGCATATCGTGATACCAGGGCTCGCGATAGAGTACCTCCATCAAGGTTCGAGCACTCTCGAAGGACGGCGCGCGCATTCGTATCATCCGCAGGATTCTTATGCTGGCTTCCTGCGAATCGAACGGTAGAATTCCGTGATTTGCAAATATGAACGCCCACACCGAGCCGACGACCTCTATCCAGCCTTCGGTGTTCTTAAGATAATCACGGGCGATATCCATATATTTGCGTGCTTGGGAATCGCCTTTGAGCATTATATAGAAAAACGACTCCTTGAGTTCATACTCGATTCCAGCCTTTTTTAGAGCTTCTTCAAATCCGGGCTCGACAATGTCTTCAAAGACCTTGCTCTTCGAGATACCGTCGGTGCGGTCGATTACCGGAATGATCGGGATGCCGAATTTAAGTGCAAACTCGAAGTCGCGCTCATCGTGAGCGGGAACGGCCATGATCGCGCCGGTTCCGTAGCCCATCATTACGTAATCGGCGATCCATATCGGAATCTCTTCATTATTTACCGGATTGATGGCATATGCGCCTGTAAAGACGCCGGTTTTCTCTTTTTCGGTCGACTGCCGCTCTATCGCGCTCTGACGCTGAGCCAGTTTTTTATACTCCTCAACAGCCTCCTTCTGACCGGGCGAAGTGAGCTTTTCGACCAGCGGATGCTCGGGAGCCAGCACCATAAAACTCGCACCCCAAAGAGTGTCGGGACGGGTGGTATAGATAATGATCTCGTCACCTTTTTGGGACTCGAAGCGGACTTCAGCGCCTTCGCTGCGGCCTATCCAGTTCTTCTGCATAAGCTTGATGGATTCGGGCCAGTCGATGGTCTCGAGGTCGTCGATCAAGCGGTCGGCATAGGCCGTGATCTTAAAAAACCACTGCGGGAGGTCTTTCTTTTCAATGAACGAGTCGCATCGCCAGCATTTGCCGTCCTTTACTTCCTCGTTTGCAAGAACAGTCTTGCACGACGGGCACCAGTTGGCAGGAGCGAACGACCTGTATGCCAGGCCTTTCTTATAAAGGAGCTGGAATATCCATTGAGTCCACTTGTAATACTCGGGAGAGCTGGAGTTGATCTCGCGCGACCAATCGTAGCCTATTCCGATCAGGTCCATCTGCCGTTTATAAGTATTGATATACTCCGGCACGGTCTTTTTAGGGTGGCTGTGCTTCTTTATGGCTTCATTTTCTGCGGGCAGGCCGAATGCATCCCAACCCATAGGATGGAGCACATTGAAGCCTTTCATCCTTTTATAGCGGCAGGCGACATCGGTGGGAATATAGTTTCTGCAGTGACCTACCGAAAGGCCCGCGCCGCTGGGATACGGAAAGAAATCGAGGCCGTAGAACTTCGGCTTATCCGTCGCATCTTCAGTTTTGAAGAGGTCGGCCTCCTTCCAGCGCTTCTGCCATTTCTTCTCTATATCCGCGAAATCATACTTTCGGTCGGTCATCAGATCACTCCTCGTACATATATAACCAACGGAACCGCTCATTGCCGGTTCCGTCGAATGTCTTACCCATCCAGATTATAGGATTCGCACGAGTGCAGTGTCAAGGCGAGCATGTTTTTGGAGCTCAAATCAAACAAAAGCCGCCTGGCAATGAACCGGGCGGCTGTTACTGACATCTTGTTGACAAGACACTACTTCCTTCTTCGGATTATCGTCCTTCCAAGGATACCCAATCCGGCAGCGAGGACAATAAAGCTCGAGGGCTCTGGAACACACTGCGTACTCAAACAGAAATCGTATATATACGCAGTCTCTCCAGGAGCAACATTGAAGTGCCAAACGAACTCTTCCCAAGGAGGATTTTTTTCGATAGTGCCGGTCATGTTGTCCCTGATTGCGTTGTCAACGGGTGTTTCGTTGATTATATCCCAATCGGCCGTATAGCCCTCGGGCACAATCACTTCAAAACTATCTTCGTATGAAAACGCATAGATGGCTTCATCCCAAATGTATTTTATGGGATTATTGTTGTCGTAGTTATTGACGTGGAAAACCAGATCAAAGATGACATATTCTAATCCTGCGGTATTGTCCACGCCAATATAGCCGTCAAAATACTGTATGGGTGACCCTATCGGGCTTACATCGTCACACACCCAATCCCCCTGATCCCAGGTAGGACCCACAATGGTTTCAGGTATCCACCATTGTGCACTGTCAAAACTCCAGTGAATAGTCCTTTGAGGATTAAACGGCGGATTGTTCACGTAAGCCTGCGCAGTCGCCAAAGCTGCAATGCTCAGTAAGCAGCAAAGCAGAACGATAAAACCCTTCTTCATGTCTCTCTCCTTTCTCTAAGTAATTCACGGTTGGTNNAAAACCACAAACAACAGTGCAATTTACTACGTCAGATTTCCGTGGGAAATGTGACTCTTTACTAACCGTAAATTGCTTAGTAGTTAACTACGCCGCGAGATGTTGCCAGAAACCACCTCCCTACCCGCACAGTTAAGCGTTGCATAGTAACACACAGTATTCATTGATAATGCATATATAATGTATATATCAACTCATACCACCAAGCATGGCGTATTATCACACAGATATGACTGCTTGTCAAGAGAGATATTGAATTATTTTCTGCATGCTGTGTCGTAAATTTTGCCTCCAGGTGAATTACCGGGAGGCAAATTATAGAAGTATTAAGAAGCAAGGGTGCATTAGTTGACTGTTACAATTGACCTTATAACGCCGTCAGATTTCTTAATGGCCATCTCCATCGCTTCAGCAGTCTTTTCAAGCGGGAAATGATGGCGAGCGTAGCATGCAACATCCACTTTTGCGTCAGCCACGAGCTCGATTGACTTTTCGGCAGTGAGGTTGCTTCGTCGAACGAAAATTACCGTAAGCTCCTTGCGCCTGGAATTGGATGCTTCAAAGACATATTCATCTTCATCCGGGATGCCGACCACAAGGAGCTTGCCGAGTGGTCGAACAATCTTGCTGGCGCTCATGAGTGTCTCTGGAACACCCGCACACTCAAAGACGATATCGACGCCGCGAGCATCAGTCAGCTTGGAAATTTCTTCATCGATATTCGTTGAGTCTGGATCGAAAGGCGCATCGGCTCCCAGTTTCATCGCAAGTTCACGCCTGGCAGGCATAAGGTCGGTTGCAATAATCTTGCCTGCTCCGGCGGCTTTTGCAGCTTGAATCACTGATAACCCGATTGCACCCGTGCCGAGGACAGCAATCGTATCGCCCTTTTGCAGGTTGGATAACTCGACCGCGTAGACGCCGACCGCAAGCGGCTCGATCATCGCAGCGTCATCAAAAGAAAGCGAATTTGGAACCTTAAGGGCCAGTTCGGCGGGCCAGGTGATATAATCGCGCAGGCAGCCATCGACCGGAGGCGTCCCAAAGAATGGAATGCCGGGGCAGACGTTGAAGTGCCCCGATTTGCAGTATTCGCACTTACCACAGGGTTTTGCCGGTTCGATGGCGACCTTGTCTCCGACAGCGACGGAGCTTACTCCCGCACCAAGCGCCGTTATGACACCGGAGGCCTCGTGGCCCATAACAATCGGAGCCTCGACACAGGTGGAACCGATCTTGCCCTCGCGATAATAATGGAGGTCGGATGCGCATATGCCGACCGATTTTATCTGTATCTGCACCTCACCCGGGCCCGGCTGAGGCACAGGCTCATCGTGCATTTTAAGGTCTTTGGGACCATGAAGTCTTAAAGAACGCATAAATATCT
>DJHI01000024.1:0-154 GCA_002431715.1 Armatimonadetes bacterium UBA5829 | reverse complement strand
TGTGGCTGCCGCGCGCCTTGTGGCAAGGTTTGCAGCGATGACACCGACCAGACATTGCGGGCCGTATACGAACAGGCCCACCCCGCAAAGCAGAATCGCATTAACCATCACAGACGGCGAGTTGAGCTTCCAAAATAGAAACAGACAAATCGTG
>DJHI01000073.1:5318-6442 GCA_002431715.1 Armatimonadetes bacterium UBA5829 | reverse complement strand
ACCGATTATATAAAGACTGTATTTTATCCCGAGCATCCTCAATCGGCTCTCATTGCGATTCTCCACCACGCCCAGGGAATGTACGGCTACCTGAGCAAGGAGGTTATGGAGCACATCGCTCAGGTAACCGAAGTTCCGGCCGCGGAAATCTATGGCGTCGCAACATTCTACAGCTACTTCAGGCATGTCCCGCAGGGAAAGCATCATATCTCGGTATGTATGGGAACAGCCTGCTACATCCGCGGTGCTGCAAAAATACTTGAGACCATTGAGGACATGCTGGATATCAAAANNCGAGACAACTGAAGACATGCTCTTTACGCTAGGCGAGACCCGCTGCATAGGCGCCTGTGGTCTAGCACCTATCGTGATGATAGACGACAAAGTCTACGGCCGCGTGGAGCCTGAGCAGTTGAAGGAAATTCTTGTGGAATACCAGGAAAAAGCCGAGAGCTGAGAGCTGGCACGTATTATCTCCTTTGGAATCGGGTATATCATCTCCGTTCGCACACTACACTTTTTGAGGTGAAAGATATGGCACGGGTTGCGAGAGAGATGGTTATAAATGCCGGGGTAAACGTCGATCAGGTGGTCGAGCTATTGGTCAAAAATGCAGCCGCCGAGCTTACGACGTATTATTATTACACAATCCTAAGGGCAAACTTGATCGGGATTGACGGAGAAACAGTTAAGGAAATTGCCGAAATCGCACGGGTGGAAGACCGCAATCATTTCGAGGCTATCGTTCCTCGAATCTATGAACTCGGTGGCAAGCTTCCCGACAACATGAAAGAATTCCACGATATTTCTGCCTGCCCGCCGGCAAGTCTCCCTACCGACCCGACCGATATCAACGCAATACTACACGTCCTTGTGGAAGCTGAGCGATGCGCAGTTCGAGGTTACACGGGCATTTGCAATCTCACTGCCGGTAAGGACCACCGCACCTATGATTTGTCCCTTGCAATTCTCAATGAGGAGATTGAGCACGAGTCATGGTTCTCGGAGTTTCTTGGTGAGGGACCGTCCGGCCACTTTATGCGCAGAGGCGACACATCGCCGTTTGTGAGTAAGTTTTTGAGGTGAGTATAGAGTTTGGGGATTCGGGGACTCCCGCTACGGCT
>DJHI01000073.1:1952-5289 GCA_002431715.1 Armatimonadetes bacterium UBA5829 | reverse complement strand
CGAGATCGCCACCATTACTAATATACTTTCTTGTCTTGTGGCGTCCGAAGGCGATTTATTAAGTCATAAACAGAATCAGCATCGTGTATGTCTTCAAATGAAGGTACTGAAATATTCTGATTGTTGGATGTTACCCACTGGTTCGAGATAGTTGCTGCCACTGAGTTTTGATTGCTGAAAATGATTGATCCTATCCCATTTTTGCAAACAGACTTCTGTATTGCAGGAATATCTTTGAAAAAGAGTGCTTGCAAGTTTGTTGATCCTGTCTTAGTGAGGATGAGTATACGCTGATCGGTTACCGCATAATACGTGCGCTTTTTCTTCCAGGCTTTATAAAAGAAGCGGCCAATAATCATATATATTCCGATTAGGACAAAGGGAACACCAAAAAGTGGAAATATAAAATCAGTTCCACCTGAACCACTGCCAGGTTTACAGGACGCTAATGCACTTAATTCCCAAAAGATCGCAAAACCACCCCATAAGAGGCTGAAGGGAATCATAATAGCGTCCGACTTGGAAAATATCACCGAAGGATCTGGCTGGCCTGCCCATGAAATCGTTTCACCGTCAATTAGTTCACTTGAAAACTTCTCTCTATTCGCCCAGTCGTCTTGATAATTGATAGACATCTCCACCTCCACACCACATAACATTATTCGATATTATCTGGCTATTTCCTGCAAGGGGTGCTTCAAATTCATTTCAAACTTGTAAGCCGCCATAAAGAGCAAAGGCAATGGCTTTTAACCGGATGCTGCCTATTGCTCCGTGCAAGTTGTTTCTATCTTCTATGGGTAATAAGTCTTCGGTTTGCGCAGCAGTAATATTGTAGTGTTGAGGAGCAGGAACTGATCGAAGCTTTCTCATTAGCTCTTCTCTGCCATCAGACAGCACTCCAAGTTGAATGAGTTCGCCGCAAGATGGGTTGAAAAATACTCGTCTTTTAGAGTCAATCATAATCCAAGCATTTTGAAACGTCGGTCCGGGTGGCCAACTTTCCGGTTCCCATGGCAGCCGAAGATCCTTAGGGTTGGGGTCTTCTCCCCAATTTTTCAAAAGCCCCGCTTCCGTGAAATCTTCACTCAACTGGTCTTTCAATGGACCAGCAATCAAAGATGGGTCAATAGCCCTCAGTACATTTCGAGCATCTGTCAGTCGCGGCCTTACTTTTTCATACTGAAATCCTCTGGGGCTGACTATTGGGTCTGCGGAAGTCAACCAAAATGACTTTAGCCCGAACTTACGCTTTCCAATCTCAACAAGTTGTGGAATATCTTCAGGATTTTTCTGATCCACAAATATATTCCAATGTATAGAAAAGTCTCTCTCTGCCGCTCGGTGTCCGGCTTTTAGTATAGTCTGAAAAGCTCCTGTGCGTGATACAAATCTGTCGTGGTCCTCCTCTAGTCCGTGGAGTGTGAAAGAGACACCCGTAATCCCCATATCTCGCATACGGATAAACAATTCACTGTAATCATCCCTCTCTGCTAGCCCAAATCCATTCGTAGGAAGAGGCGATACTGATTCGCCGACTATTTCGGGACTAAGAATATCAGGGAATTCACTGTGTGCGGTTACTTCATAGTGAGGCCAAATCGGACCCCATTCCCGTGCTATCTGGAGTAATTCCTGCCTGGAGTAAAAATCTCCATAAGGAGGATGTCCAAGCACACTACAATGGAGGCAGGCGTTCGAGCAGCCCTCTGCATTAATATATACAACCATACTAAATCCTTTAATAGAAGTTAAAGTCCTGACACTTTACTTATCAATGCAAGAGGCTGGTAGTTCTCAATATGCTTCATCGCATCTGCCACATTCGGCGCGAAATGATAGAGTTGACGATAATCGGGTTTAGCGAAACGATGCTTGAAAATGTGCTCGAACATAGTATTGAGCCCATCATAGAAGCCATTTGTGTTGAGGAATACAATCGGCTTGTTGAGCACTTTTAGCTGCTTGAGAGTGATGATCTCCAGCATCTCTTCAAGCGTACCGAACCCGCCGGGAAGTGCGATAAAAGCATTTGCCCGAGCCTCCATCACACTCTTCCTTTCGCGCATGTCGGGTGTGACTATAAGCTCATCACAACCCTCGTTGCAGATACCGGGCCTTCGAAGAAACTCAGGGATCACTCCAACCACATGCCCGTCATACTCATGCACTGACCTGGCCACAGCGCCCATCAGTCCTATATCGCCGCCGCCGTAAATGAGAGAATATCCGTCTTTTGCTATCATCTTGCCCAGTTCGACTGCGACCGCAAAAAACTCATCCGATATCGCATTGCTCGATGAACAATAAACGCAGATCGATTTAGCTAAAGTTTGAGCTTTCTTTTCTTCTTGATTAATCATAGTTTCATGTTATGTGTATGCGTAATAAGACGCAAACGCAGCAGTGTAATAAATTCAGATCGCGGAGGCACGGAATTATTGGAGACGCAGAATGAAAATTCTTATTACTTCCGTGTCTACCAATCTCCGCATTTCCGCGATCCAGATGCCGTTACTATATAGATTTGATGTCGCTTTATGCTAATGATCGTCCGACCGCAACCGCAATTGCTCTCAGTTCGCCCATAAGTTTGGCATAAAGGTCTAAATTGAGAGCCTGAGCGCCGTCGCAAAGCGCCTCACTGGGGCATGGGTGGATTTCCATGATCAACCCGTCCGCTCCGGCAGCAACAGCAGCCTTGCTCATCGCGGAGACATATCGCCAGTTCCCGCATGCGTGCGATGGGTCAACTATCACCGGCAGATGCGAGAGCGTCTTTACCACAGGCACGGATGAGAGGTCGAGAGTATATCGAGTGTGGTTGCGGTCGAGCGGGTGGACGCCTCGCTCGCACAAAATCACATTGTTGTTGCCCTGAGCGAGAATATATTCGGCTGCAAGAAGCCATTCGTCTATAGTCGCGCTTGAGCCTCGCTTGAGAACGACCGGCTTCTTCGATTTGCCCACTGCAATCAGGAGCGGATAGTTCTGCATATTCCTGGCGCCGATCTGGAGGATATCCGCGTGCTCGGCCACTGCATCGAGGTCGTGTTGATCGACGACCTCCGTCACCGTAACCAGCCCGAAAGCTTCTCCCGCTTTCTTGAGCAGCTTGAGACCCTCGATTCCAAGTCCCTGGAAAGCATATGGAGAGGTTCTGGGCTTGAACGCTCCGCCTCTCAGAAGCTTGCCGCCATATTCCTTGACAGCCTTCGCCGCAGTCATCAACTGCTCTTCACTTTCGATTGCACATGGGCCTGCGGCAACAATTACTTCCTTCGAGCCTATAGGCACATCCTTTACCGTCACGACCGTATCGGCTGGGGGAAATTCA
>DJHI01000073.1:1727-1902 GCA_002431715.1 Armatimonadetes bacterium UBA5829 | reverse complement strand
CGACCGTATCGGCTGGGTGAAATTCACGCGATGCACATTTATAAGCCCGCGTGACCTGTGCTACATGATCGACTCCCGGCATTCCTTCAAGAATGCTGGTGAGCACGCCACGAAGGTCGGGTGGAATTGCACTTGCTATGCCGATTGCTGTGCGCTCGCCTCCCGGCATATTGAG
>DJHI01000073.1:1502-1706 GCA_002431715.1 Armatimonadetes bacterium UBA5829 | reverse complement strand
GATCTCGCTCTTCGAGGCATCGGATTTCATTGCGACAATCATTCAAATCTCCGAGGATAGTTTATAACATTATCTTAAGCTTACGCATGTTCCGCTGTCAAGCGATCACACGATTGTGAGAAGTAATCTTCGGCTATTTCAAACCCGATAAACGGCACATCCAGCCTGCCGCAGGCTATCGCGCTGGAGCCAATCCCTAAAAAT
>DJHI01000073.1:672-1481 GCA_002431715.1 Armatimonadetes bacterium UBA5829 | reverse complement strand
CATTACGAGCTTCGCTCGTTCTATTCCATGCAGCCTGATACATCGCGTCGGCAGTTCGATTGGAAAAGTCGCCGGATGCGGGCGCTCTTTATCGCGGCTCTGAATGGTTTCATATGGTATAAACCACGTATTGCCTCGGCAGCGCAGGTCTTTGTCGGCGCTCTTCCAACGGCCTATATTGCTCTTGTCCTGATAAGGGACACCCACAGCGAGCCTGTCAAGCGTCACATTACCTTTTTTTGTGAGGTGGAAAATATACTCATGGCAGTCATTTAGAAATCGATGAGAAGAAATAGGTTTGAAATGACCGACTGCAACATCACTCACAATCCCCGGATACTTGCCCACTTCGCTTTTTAATATTGCAATTGATTTCACCCAGTGAATGACATTTTGAAGCGTAAAATGTCTGACCATCACCTCGAGCAACTGGAACGGCACAAGCGGGTCTCTCGGCTTCCCTCCAACGTTTAGGAAGAGCGAACCATGATCAGCCAGCACGCGCTTTACCGCGACCGCCCAATCATTCATCCAAGTCAGATAATCTTCACGCGATAGAGTGTCGTCATACCCATTATAGTTGATCCCAAGGTTATACGGTGGAGAAGTGACGATAACATCCACACTCGCATCGTCCAGCATCTCTCGCATGCCCGTAATGCAGTCGCAATTTATCAGCCTGATCTTGTCTTGAGCGAATTCAGGCGCTCTATTTGTCGCCGGGTTAATTATTTTTCTTTCTTCCCTTCTATGACCTTGCTGAGCTCTTGAGTGATCGTGGAGGCATCTTTTGCCCCTTCAAATTTCTC
>DJHI01000073.1:0-614 GCA_002431715.1 Armatimonadetes bacterium UBA5829 | reverse complement strand
ATTTAACCTGTGACTCTTCGAAAGCCCTGTCCATATCCCTGCCGCCTGGTTTCTTGTCCGATCTGATAAGCAGCCAGGTAGGTTTTGTTTTACTAAAAGTGAACTTCGGCGCAACCTGCGTCGATTCTATAGGTGCTCCTCACCCGCAGCCATCTTCATCATCTGTCTTTGGCTCAAAAGCCTGGAGACCTGCCCATAGCATGGCTAGTACAACCAACACAGCCAATCCAATCTTAAGATCTTTCATAATTCTCACCTGTGCAAAAGAAAGCTTCGACCAATTTCATGTTTCATGAGAATTTTCGCCACTATCCACCACATTTCCTCGCTGAGCAGTCGACCAGCCTCGAATTGCTTTACAATGCTTCGGGCGCAGTTTATAATATGGCTTGGAGGATGTGCGCATGAGCCAGTCTAGTTTAAAACCTGTTGCAATCGGATCAGACCATGCAGGGTTCAACCTTAAAGAGAGCTTAATAAAGGATCTTAAAGCCGAAGGTTATGAGATCGAGGACTTCGGCACTTTTTCTCTTGAGTCGGTTGATTATCCCGATATTGCTCGTGAAGTTGCCGAGGCGGTTTCATCAGGCAAGTTCGAGAAGGGCATACTGGTC
>DJHI01000210.1 GCA_002431715.1 Armatimonadetes bacterium UBA5829 | reverse complement strand
TAAACTCAATGCCCGAAGCAGTTTACACGGACTGCTTCGGGCATTGAGTTTATTCTACTAATCGCTCAATATTATGTCAACATTTATTATTTAATTGATTTATTTCTAAATAATGAATATCTAATCTAGAGGATCCACATAAAACAATTGATCGTTATTCAAAGTTGTGCTGTATGGGACACTACTGCCTCTGATACCATATCTCAATTATTTGGGCGTTTCGGGAGAAGGGTCTCCTGAAACAACTTACGGGTCAGGATTTGAAAATCCTGACCCAGGTAGATTTGCATTTCTTACTTTTTGACTTTTAACTTATTCTTATTCCAAATCTTCTCCATCGCTGTCGACTCGGCATCTGTCGATAAGCATTTCGACATCGGCAAAACCAAGACAAATACACGTGTCTGCCGCGCCATAATAAATCTTTATCTTGCCGCCGTCTTCCATAATAGCTCCGCAGGAGAAGACGACATTTCCCACATCTCCCACTCTCTCATAATATTCGCGAGGAGTAAGGATAGGAACCGCGCTCCGGCAGAGCACTTTCGCCGGATTATCGAGATCGAGCAGCGCAGCGCCCATTCGATATATAGGTCCGGCGCTTGTGTTCTTTACGCCGTGATATATCTCCAGCCATCCGTGCTCGGTTTCGATAGGAGGAGCGGAAGCACCGATCCTGTCGGCATCCCAGAAGCCTCCACGTGTGGTCATTACCACCTCGGAGTCGCCCCAGTGCAGCAGATCGTCTGAATAAGACAGCCAGATATTACCTATGCCGCCGCCATATGGCCTGTCAAGACGGACGTATCTTCCATTGATCTTTCGAGGGAACAGGCATCCGTCCTTGTTCTCAGGCTCAGATATTAAACCGAGACGCTCATAGGTTTTAAAATCCGTGGTCCTACACAGCGCCAAACGCGCGCCATATCTTGAATAGGCGGTATACATGATGTAATACGCGCCCTCCAGATATGTTATCCTTGGGTCTTCAATTCCTCTGCGTTCATACGACCTGAAAGGTTCTTCTTTTGATGGTTCCAAAGCAGGCTGCGGGTCTACACTGAAATGATATCCGTCTTCACTTCTTGCTAATGCAAAAACCGAACGGCCCGCAAGGTCTTCAATTCTAAGTAGGAGTATATACTCATCTCCAAGCTTGGTGGCTGCAGCATTGAAAACAGTATTACAAGCAAAAGGGACGTGTTCGATCGTAATAATCGGATTTTTATACCACCGCTCTACAACGTCTCTTCCAAGCCTCATTGGCATCGGGGCGCCTCCATGCAAAACTTATCTCTCAAATCATTATATCGGGAATATGTGCCCGCTGGTAGAGGGTACAACATCAATTTTCGATTTTATATTGAGGATTGATTAATCCCATACCATCCATACGACCTAGAGTCAGTAAATTGCACCAAGACTCTACCCATATTTTGATAATGCACATCATAATCAGGGAGTGAAGGAGAATGGATAATGCGTATATAATATATCAGCAAGGTACCCGGTATATAAGGCGATGATGCCCGATCAGCAATGAAGATTTGCGGGCTATCAAATAATTTTATGAGGTTTCTGTTTTGAAAATCTGGAAAATCGACCGGGGCACTTTTCTTCGCCTAATCGCAATCTGCCTGGTTGTCCTCTGTTTGACTTGCGGAATTGCCTATGCCTCCGGCGGCAGTGAACAAAGTATAGACCCATCCAAAGTCTTATTAGCTCTGATCATCATATTGCTCGCCGCAAAACTCGGCGGAGATTTGATGGTCAGGATCGGCCAGCCCGCTGTCCTCGGCGAACTACTTTTCGGCATTATAGTAGGCAACCTCTGCCTCTGCGGCTGCTATAGCGTCGATTTTATCAAACACGATGTAAGTATAGAAGCACTTTCTGAACTGGGAGTTATGCTGCTCTTATTCCAGGTCGGTCTGGAGTCCGATTTGGGAAAGATGATGAAGACGGGAATATCTTCGCTTGTGGTAGCGACTCTCGGTGTAATAGCTCCATTTTTCCTGGGATGGGGAGTCGCGGCTATCTTTCTTCCCCATGAGAGCATTTATGTTCATGTTTTTGTCGGAGCCACTCTATGCGCGACCAGCGTGGGCATAACCGCTCGAGTGCTGATGGACCTGGGAAGAATAAAGACTCCCGAAGCCAGGATTATACTTGGAGCCGCGGTAATAGATGACGTGCAGGGTCTGGTGATCCTCGCGGTTGTCACCGGAATCATAGGCGCAGCGAGCACCGGAGCGACTATGTCGAGCCTTTCGATTTTAATGATCGTCGTTAAAGCCACCGTTTTCCTTATTGGAGCTATCCTGATCGGAACCAGACTGGCTCCGAGGCTGTTCAAAATCGCAGCGCGCCTCAAAGCCGCCGATCTGCTGCTTGCTACCTCGCTAGGTATATGCTTCGGCTTTGCTTATCTTGCTACAATAATCGGTCTTGCGCCGATTGTCGGCGCATTTGCAGCCGGATTAATTTTAGATGAAGTCCACTGGCGAAGCTTCACTGAAAGAGGTGAGCACTCCGTTGACGAGCTTGTGAAGCCGATAGCGGCTTTTCTTGTCCCAATCTTCTTTGTGAAAATGGGAGCGGGTGTCGACCTCTCGACTTTCGCCGACCCTAAAGTCCTTATATTCGCAGCCACGCTGACCATCGCCGCTATTATCGGCAAACAGGTATGTGGGTTCGGCGTTCTTCAAAAAGGACTGGATAGACTATCGGTCGGGGTCGGAATGATTCCACGTGGAGAGGTCGGGCTCATATTTGCGGCAATAGGCAGCAAATTGATGATCGATGGTGAGAAGGTCGTAGGAAATTCCACATATTCTGCGGTCGTCATCATGGTCATTGTTACTACAATGATAACTCCACCCCTGCTCAAATGGAGCCTTGGCAGAAACGCTAAGAAGAAAGGCAAAAAGGATCAGTCTGTCGTTTTGAGTAAATAGAGGCGAATATGGGAATCAAGAAATGGCCCATCGCCTCTAAGGAGACAGACTATGAACGAGCAGGATATCAAGACCCGAGCTAAGAAAATCATCGAGTCCGCGGTCAACGCGGTTTTCATCACTCTCGATTCCGAAGGCTTTCCACACCCGAGGACTATGTGGACCCCGGGAATGGATGAAGATTTCACTATATATTTCGTTACAGGCCGGAGCCTGCAGAAGATCAAGCAAATCGAGGTAAACCCGAATGTCTGCTTGTTCTGGACTCTGACTGAAAACGACATGATCGGATGGAGTTATACCGCTCTAAAAGGCCGGGCGGCGGTCACGGACGATCAGGCCCTTCGCGACAGGTTCTGGGACGATATGCTCAAGGAATATTTCCCCGGCGGCAGCACAGACCCGGAATATGTCGTTATAGTCGTCAAGCCCAAAGAATTGCTGCTGATGGACTCTCACAAATATCCGCTGGATAGAGTTGAGTTTTAGCATATACGGCAGCGATTCGGAAATCGCCACCGAGTATGAGAACCTTGATGGTCCGGGATTTAAATCCCGGACCATCGTTTTATAGCACCGTAATTTCTCTTCAGCCCCGCTATAACTCAACGACTATCAGCTCATAGATATCCAGCTTAGGCAGAATAAATTCGAGTTGACCATCGGAATATCTGCTTTCGAGTTCCTGGCCTGCCCATAGAGCCCGGACGTTTTTTGCGCCGCTGCACCTCAGGCGGATTCGGATATCGCTCATGGGAACGACCTCCATTATAGGCCGCTGCATGTCGCCGGTATTGTTCACCACATGGAGCAAAATCTGGTCTTTATCGGCGTTTATCCGAGGCTCGATCTCCACGGTGGATAGACAGTCCGTTTCGAGCAATAATGGCTCATTATGAACCCATTTGATAATGCTTTCGATCAGCTTCTGATATTCAGGCAGCTTGAATCGACCGTATAGATCGCCCGCAAGTGACGGCAGGTATACTGTCCTTCCGGCTCCGTGATCTTTAACAATCATTGCAGCATATGGCGATTCACCCTGCAGCGGAACGTATGAGCCTCCGACCTCATTCATAAACACGGATGGCACAAATGCATTCGCATCAGCGGTGCATTTGAGGCTGTACGGCGGTCTGACCATAAGGTTGTTTTCTGCGATATCACCTAATGCCAGATGCGTCTTTTTGATTCTTATATACTCCTCACCTGTTCTAGGCTTGTATATCCCTTTTATCTGATCGATACCCAACAGGCTATGCAAAGGATTTGCATCTCTCCTATGGCCCAGTTCGTCATAATACCCGGTCTCGAATTCGGCGATGACACCCCCACCCCGCTTTACGAATTCCTTAATCGCTACTATCTGCGAGTCTGAAAGGCAGGCGGAGTTAGGTAGAATCAATACTTTGTATTTCGAGAGGCCTTCCGACGAGATATTTTTATCGATCACCACATCGAACGGTATATGCGACCTGGTCATAGCCAGGAAGTAACCGAGATAAGAATTATCCACGGACGCCTCGCAGATCTCTTTTCTCTTCTTCCAATCCACTTCCTTTGCGCCTGAGCCCATATCCACCAGCAGATTCTCTTCCTTGCCCGATCCCGTTTCACCGTAAAATCCTTCAAAGCTCGAGAAGTAATATGTGCCCGCCTGTGATGAATTGAGCAGCGCAATTTCAGCGCATGAGGATGTGTTCTCGTAATATTCTTCATGCTCAGCGATAAAGCCCTGTATCTCTTTGATCGGTTCTATAGCTTCATCGTGACTATATTGTATTGCGTAATCCGTGGTGGCAAACCACGGATTTGCTCCGGTTGCCACTGTCTGAGCGATTGCAAGTTCCGTCTCTATTTTCGATAGCGGCAGATAATGCCAGACACCCATCATAGCGTGACTGAACACAATAGCGGGTTTATCGCCCGCAGCCATGTATTTTCCGGTCGGCGCCCAGGGATAAAGCAGATGCTCATGCGGGCCGGGATGGAAGAATGCCTCCGCCCCGTTAAAGTCCTCGAACTCGCCCACAATCTCCATGCTTCGCGCGAACCTCCAGGTTCCAGCGGCCCAACTTCCCGCATTAAGGAAAACAACCCCTTCGGGATTTACGGACTGAACCGCCTCCCGGCATCCCTTCAAAAACTCGGCAAGCGACCTGGATCTAAACTGAACGAAATTGATCCAGTTAGGATCAGACCAATCTTCGGTAACGGGCATATCCGTACCATATATTGACTTGAATTTCTTACGGCAGCTCTCACAGTAGCAACAGCCGGGGAAGATTACCGGCCCATCGAGGAAACAGCCGTCGATGCCCGTTTTCATGGCCTCGGCGATGATCTCAAAAGCCCAATCACGCCAGCCGCTGTTTACGCAGAATGTGGTGCCGTTTCCATAGAGTGGAAATTGCGTTCCATAAGATTCTCCATTAGCGGTAATCTGCTCCCAGTCTTTGTGCTGATCCGCAAAGCTGTAGGCAAACCAGTGCATATCCATATAGGCAATCAGATGTATGCCATATTTTTTCGCATGCGGCGCATAGGCTCTGATCAAATCAAAATCGCCAAGTGGAGTGAACTTTTCGAACTGCTCCGTATTGAACGTTGTCTGATAGCCGAGCCCCGGAGCCATGCCGGGAGTCGCAAGTATCCATTCGCAGTTGCTGTGCCATTCGTCGCGCACGCTGCGTGCAAGCTTATCCAAGTCGGCAGTTTTCAGTTTGCCTATCTGGTCTGCGTAATAATCAATGCGCATCATCCGAACAGGACGCTGATGCCATTTTAGCTCTTGATTCATATCAATATCCTTGCAACCGATTATTTGATTCATCACTTCTATATCCCGCGTTGTATGAATAATATCCTCCCACTTGGAGCTTAAAGCTTGTTTTTCGATATAGTTAGCTCGCTTTTCGTCTATGTGACATAGAACTGGATATGGATTTAGCCATGTCATTTTGATAAAATACCATCGTAAACAAATTCCCTGGAGGCTACATGCACGATTTTATAGTCACCGTAATGGCACGGGACCGTGTAGGGATCGTCCGCGATGTCAGTTCGGCAATTTCCGGCATAGACGGCAATATAACCTATCTCAGCCAGACTGTAGTGCGCGGCTATTTTACACTCATTATCTCTACTCAAATGCCCGATGAGAGAACACAGTCCGAGATCAGGCAGGCAATAGAGCGTCAAGGCGAAGTTGGCGAGTTTGCGGTAAATGTCAGGCCGTATATGGAGCCATATGTCAGCAAAACAGGGCCGACCGAGCGCTTCACGCTCAGTATGCAGGGCAAGGACCGGAAAGGTGTAATCGCCCGCGCTACCGGCTATCTAGCCGAAAAAAATGTGAATATCGATGACTTCTATTGCTACGTGCATGAGGGTGTTTTATTGATGCTGGCGCAGGTATCGGTACCGAT
>DJHI01000171.1:3226-4039 GCA_002431715.1 Armatimonadetes bacterium UBA5829 | reverse complement strand
GAAACCCTCAGAATATTCCCGTGAAACTGAACTCTTTCATCAACCCTTAATTTTTGCTTCCAATGCGTTTACTGAATCGAGTATTTCCTTTGGAGGGTTCAAGTCGCGGATTTTACCGATCAGTTCCGACGCTTCATCTTTCTTATCTTGATCGGCAAGGAAAGATGCCAGTGTCAGCAGAGAAGCAGGGTTCTTGGGCTGCTTTTCAGCAAGTGTACGGTAGGCTTTTTCGGCCTTTTCCATATCACCTGCATCCTCATATGTGGAGCCTAAAGCATACCAGGCCTCGCCCCAGTCTCTGGCCATGTTCAGCGCGGCGCTGATGGAATTGAGAGCTTCAGGATAGTTTTTCTGCCGCTTTTGAACGCGAGCCAGTAGCAGATGAGCGGCGGGACTGTCGGGAGCCAGCGAAACTGCTTTCTTTGCATAAGTGAAGGCTTTATCAAGGTTATTTGGGTCTGAAAGATATAGGTCGGCAAGTGCACTCACAGGCCGGACATCGCCGGGCGCTTCCTTAACAGCCGTAAGCAGTTCCTTTTCAGCCTCATCTTTCTTCTTCTGAGCAATCAGAGCGAGAGCACGGCTGGTATGCAGCGAAGGCAGCTTAGGATCGATCTTAGCCGCTTCATCGAACTCCTTCAGCGCTTCGTCAAGCTTGCCTGCACCGGCTAATGCCACTCCAAGTGTGAGATGCGGCTGGGCATTATCAGGACGAAGCTTTACGATGTTTTTAGCACTTTCAAGGGCAAGATCAGGCCGGGATGCACCCAACATCGAATATGCTCTTGCCTGAAGTTGAAAGATAATATCAGC
>DJHI01000171.1:1051-3193 GCA_002431715.1 Armatimonadetes bacterium UBA5829 | reverse complement strand
ATCTTTGAAACCGGCGGAGTATACAGAGATTCGGATTGCACACCATGCTCGCCAAGCCATCGAGCGATCGTGCTGGATATGGAGCATCTGCCGAATATCTGGTCTTGACTGCCACCTGTTACTATCATTTTGTTCAGATACATTCCCACCACTAGAGGCCCTCGTGCGACAATCGAACCATTTGGAATAGACTGTGTGGGGTTTACGTCTATCAGAAACATCCAGTTGTAGTTGTCTATCTCAGTTATAAAAACTTGCTTGGCCGACCACATCCCCACGGTGAGCTTATATATGTCGCCTGTTTTCTCGCGAGTGACTCCATAGGCCTCGGTGGGCCAGCGGTTGCCTATAGGGTCACCACTCATAAGCTCGCCGAGTGTGCCTTTGGCGGCTTTGGCAAAATCCGAAGCCTGTGCAAATGTAACCGACGGCAGACCGGAAATCGGCAACTTAAGCAGGGCAAGGTTTAATTCTTTATTCTGCGCCGTGACCTCACACTGGCAGGCCTGCCCCGCATAGGCGCTGATGAAAATCGGATACTTTATGAGTCTTGAGCAACCGGAGCCGATTTTCTCACATACGGCATCGTTGGTGGTGATAACCCAGCTTCCATCGCCGACCACAAAACACATACTCATCCAGCTCGACTGGTCGCCAAAAACGCGGAGCACACCGGTGCAGTCATCAAGCGAACCGGCACCTGCATATGATGCAAGATGAATTATCATCAAAAGCGAGAGTAAGAAAGCCTTTTTCATAAATATACTCTACCACCAATCCATCTATTGCGCAAAAAATAGTGCACAGCTTAATAACTGCTTTCTTAATCACTGAAGAAGGGGATATGCGGAAAAGAAATAATAACGCAAAAGAAAAAACTCCAGAGACTATTTCTGCGCTTCCCAAAATTCCGTGTTTTCGTGATTGAAATGCTAACTTATCCCCAGATCTCGAAGCCTGATCCGCATAGCTATAATACTGACCTCGAACATATTGGCAAGAAGAGCTGTTTTATCAAACCGCCCATGTTTGACTTCGGCTGCTTTTTTTCTGACCAGCGATGCGGGCATAAGAATTTCAGCGGCAAATCGGTCGCAGAGGTCTTCAGCGCTGTCATCGGAGTCGGTCTTTATTTTGAAGGCGTCATTGGGAGATTGTCTACCAATGCAGAAAATGTGGTGAGCGAGTTCATGGGCGGTGGTCCAGCGCTGGCGTTCGGGAGAGTCGCTTGAATTAAGAATAATATGGGCGCCCGTATCCGTGCGCAGGTAGACTCCGGCTACTTTTTTGGGAAGAGGCCTTATCTCCAGTTCCACACCGAACCACTCTGCCAGCCAATTGACATCCAGCGGCGGTTCGATTTGTCGGGGTATCAAACGGATGGCATAAGTTGTGTCCATAGCGTCTCTCACGGAGTGCGTTTTTGATCACGCTGGGCAACTTCCATGACGACTTTCATGATTTCTTGCGTATCGTCCTGCGAAAGGCCGGAAACACTTCGAAGTGCGACCTCGACCGTCTTCACCAAATCACCTGATGGCGGCTCTTTTCGACCGGCCGCAACAAGAAGTGTATCTATATCTCCTCCGACAACATCCGCGAAATCAGCAAGAAGGTCGTCTGAAATTACGCGACCAAGATTCAATAATTGACGCAGCCATTCAGGACTTATATTACTGCGCCTTGAAACTTCTTCCCGCGTAAGACCCGAATCATCCAGCATTCGCCGGGCGGCGTCAGCCAAAGCGGGTTCATATCTTGTTTGTCGTCTGCCTCTTGAATGATCTGTCATATCAGCCACTGCAAAATTAGTTATTCATAATTATAAATAGAAGCGAGGTAACGTGCAAATTTTTTGCATAAATGAGCATCTAAATTATTGACAGAGTATAAATGCAATATGTATAATCACAACAACTATAGTAGTGGTTCTTAAAGATGGGGTGGATTATCGGATGAGCGAGAAATTCTGGATTTTAGAGTCACCAAAGAAAAGAACAGCAAGATGGGATAGAGGCAATGTTTGGCGGAAGAGCGATTACAATGGTTTTATAAGAAGCACCGGCGGCGGAAAGTTTCTGACTTATGGTGGACCTGCTAATCGGATCTCTGAGCTAAAGGTCGTACTGCAATATGGCAGTA
>DJHI01000171.1:0-1022 GCA_002431715.1 Armatimonadetes bacterium UBA5829 | reverse complement strand
ATACTGGATATGATGAAAAAGGAGGGATTTACAGGGTTTGAAGCAAAGCAGGCAAGAGTCAGATGGGACCCTTTTATAACAGCCCCGGGTTTTCACGACGACGAGGATGATTGGGGCTTGGCCGAGTTGATTTCCGACGATGAATCGCCCATGTTTTACGAACTTCTGACCACAGGTTGGGGAGGCTTGGCGGCAGATGGTTGTGGAATTTCAAGAGTTGAATCCACAAATGCCTGGGAAGGATACGCCGATTGGACAAAAATACTTGATTATAACTCGTGGGATGGCACCGACTTTTTCATAATATGGCCATTTGGTTTTACTCGAGTAGTAACGAATCGAGTGGCTGAATTTATCAGCAAAAACGAATTGTCAGGTGTTAAGCTCACCTCAATGGATGAATATACAAACCATCATAAACTATGTAAGCCTGGAAGAATTATCCCCATGCGGCTTCGCGACCACTTCCCTGATAAGCTGGCAAAGGCCATAGGAGAACCCTTGGGTATCTATTAGTCAGGGCGAACGCACGAGTATTCNNGGGCGTTATATCCGATGACGCCTGAAATAGAACTTTAGGAATTTGAAATCCCGAGATTCCGTTTCGCACGCGATCAAGTTCGCGACATGTACGTTCACAATTTCATTATTGATGCGTTCACCCTGATCTATTAGTGCTTGACAGTACGGGATGTCTCTGAGAGAATTAAGGTAACGGCGAGTATGCTTTCAACGACGAAAGGGGGCAGGATGTCTACATACGAACAGTTACCCACAGGCAAAAAGATCGAGGCTCTCTCTATCAAAGTGACCCAAATGCAACAGGATATCGCTGCCCTGCGTGCAGAGGTTCGATCTTTAACCGTTCTCCTTCAGAAACTTGTCGAATCACAAGAGCCTATAACAAATAGCGATGACTGATTGCGCAGATGACGAAAGGTCTTGCTGATGCACGGTTTCGCGATACACAATGTTTTTAGTGAAATAGTTGCACTGCTCCTCCTGGCAGTGGCGGTCGGCGC
>DJHI01000137.1:9715-17867 GCA_002431715.1 Armatimonadetes bacterium UBA5829 | reverse complement strand
ATGAGCCTACTATGCGAATCTGGTTTGTCCCTGTAACCGAACTCGACGACCGCCACCTCCTCGGCGAGCATCTGGAACTGCACGTTATGGCAAACGAACTGATAAGGCCGGGTGGGGGATGGCGCAATCATCCCGCGGTAAAGCTTTTCCGTGGTAAGCTTGGTGCGCTGTATCGCAGACATGAGGAGCAGGTTGCCGAGATGCAAAGGCGAGGCTTTACGGGCCACAAGACTCCGTTTCCAGTCGATAAAATTCCTCCCGATGAAGTTAATGCTGCTGTAGAAATCACAGAAGAGATGCTGGAGAAAGATCGCCGTGATCTTGCTATGCGTAATACACTCTCACAAGAACACGGCGGTATCAGTTGGCGTAAAGTCAGCCCAAAAGGCTGATTTACTATTTAGATGATATAAACCAGTCCGACAGCCTTCTAATGGCCTTGATTGTCTCCTCCGCATCCTTATCGGTGAAGTTTTCGTTCACCGGAAGAGTCAGAGCAGTCTCCAGGGCAAATTCCGCCTGTGGGCACATTCCCTTTCCATAATTGATTCTGGAAAACGGATGATCGCCGTGGTCATATGCGCTGTGATTGACGAAGATAGGATATTCATAGACGCATTGAGCGATATAGTGAGCGCCCGCGCCGATTCCCTCCGCCTGCAGGGCCTGAGCGAACTGATCCGCATCGACTCCCAATATGTCGGGATCGATCCTGAACATATAGAACCACCATGACGGGTCGCAGCCTTCCGTCGGTTTCGGAATGGAAATGCCCTTTACATTGGTGAGCCCTTCCTGAAGTTTCTCGGCAAATGCTCGCCGCCTGGCTACGATTCTTGCCAGCTTGCCTGTCTGAGCAAGTGCAACGGCTCCCTGCAGTTCGGTCATTCTATAATTATTTGCAAGGAAGAACGCCTGTCGCATTGAGCCGCCCGGCTCACGGTTGTAGCATTTATCCGTAGAAAGGCGAAGGCGGCGGGCCAGATTATCATCGTTTGTAACGACTGCACCGCCATCGCCACAGGAGATATGTTTGAACTCATTGAGACTGAAGCAGCCCATGTCACCGATGCTGCCTATAGATTTGCCTTTATAGGTGCATCCCCAGGCCTGCGCGCAGTCTTCTATCAAAAACAAACCATGCTTGTCGCAAATAGGCTTCAGGGCATCCAAGTCGCACGCATTTCCCCAAAGGTGAACGGCCAGAATCGCGCGGGTCTTATCGGTAATGCACTTTTCGACCGATTTCGGATCGAGAGCGCACGAATCAGGGTTGACATCGGCAAAAACCGGCACTGCCTGCTGCCAGAGTATCGGAACAAGCGATCCCATATCGGTAATTGGAGTGACTATCACTTCATCGTCCGGCGAAATCCCTGCAGCCATCAGTGCGGTGTGAATGCTTGCGGTGCCGCTGCTGGTCGCGATGGCATATTTGGTGCCGGTTATCTCAGCTATCTTCTCCTCCATCGAGTGGACCTTCTTCCCCTGCGTGTAGAAGAGAGTAGATTGATCCAGAGCCTCTTTGAGTTCACGAATCTCATCTTCGGCATACCGATTGCCGGAACCGTAGGGCTCGCTTTTTATAGGGATTCCGCCGGCTATTGCCGGTTTGTCTATAGTCGTACTCATTTAAACAACCTCATACTAAGAATTAAGCGGGACAAGCTTCAATGCGTTGCCGGAGTAAATCTTTTCATATACATCAGCCGGCAGGTCATACGCATTTAGAAATTCCTGATGCACGTTATCGAAGTAATCGCGTGAATATAGTATTCGATCACTGTAACGGATCAAAAACTCCCGCCCATATTCAGGATCTCTTGTCAATGCGATACGGCCTGACCCACTGGACATATCGCAATATAAATTCGGATACTTATCGAGCATTTCGACAATCTTTCCGCCGGGAACAACCTTGCCAGTCGGATACGGCTCTTTTTCCCATTTATTATCAGCGGATATGTGCGCCCAGAAACCCGGAGCATGTCCTAAAAATATAGTATCGGGGCATGCTTTGACGGCGCGCTCAAAAGCTTCGATCCCGCCGCCGTACCAATAGTTAGGGCGCGGATATTTGCTGCTGTTTTCATATTCATAATCAAGATGCACCACCACCGGCAGCTTTTTCTCTCCGCAAAATCTGAACATCCTCAGCGCATCGGGGTTATCATACATCATCCTGAGCTTCAGCTCTCCGCAAATCCGAACATTATATATGCGCATTGCGGCATCGAGCTTATCTATCGCATCAGGTTTTCGCGGATCGGGAGCGTATCCGAGAATGAATCTCTCGGGCGCTCTTTCGGCGTATGAAATGCATCTGGCAAAAGGAATCGCATAACCTGTTACTTCCTGGGGCGGCAGCACTGGTGTAAACGCCGGATCCCATTCGTCCGCCGGTGTTTCCCATGAAAGCAGCCAGGTTTTATCAATGTTGTATTTATCCATGTTCTCCAGAAATTTCTGGAGATCATGGCCGTGCCAATCGGGGTGGTTGTGTGCGTCTATAATCATCTTTGAATTTAGGTAGTCAGTTTTCTACATTGAAAACTGACTACCTTAATGCCTTTCTACTTCAACGGCAGGGTTATGGGCTTGCCTGTCTTTGACGATTCATAAACCGCAAGAATGAATTCCACAGACTTGCGGGCTTCTTCACCTGTGACCATCGGGTCTCGATCTTCGCGAAGTGCATTAACAAAATCTTGGATCATCAAGCGATGGCCTTCTTTGAATATGTTTTTCGGGTTTGAAGATGCAGAACCGGCGTCGCTTTTCTCATCACTGTCCGACTTCTCTTCATCTCCAGGTACGCTCCACTCGATAATCTGCTCACCCTCGACGCGGATATTGCCGTTTTCTCCGTGGAATTCCAGTCTGTGGTTGAGTCCCGGGTTCACGGATGTCGTTCCCTCCATCACTCCGAACGCACCATTTGCAAATTTGATTGCTGCGACGGCGGTGTCTTCAACTTCGATATTGCGAACAAGAGGAGCAGCCAGAGCATAAACGCTCTCCACTGGGCCCATTATCCAGTTGAGAAGGTCGATGCAGTGAACGCCCTGGTTCATTAAAGCGCCTCCGCCGTCGAGTTCCCAGGTTCCGCGCCAATCGCCGGAGTCATAATATTCCTGGCTTCGGTAATACTTAATGTAAGCGTCACCAAGGACCATCTTCCCAAGCTTTCCAGCCTGGATGGCTTCCCTTATCTTTATCCAGATATCGGAAGTTCTTCTCTGGAAGATACCTCCCAGCTTGACTCCAGCTTCCTTGCATGCGGCTATCAGTGCGTCGATATTTTCGAGCTTGATATCCATCGGTTTTTCGGATAGAACGTGCTTACCCGCTTTGGCTGCTGCTATGCCGATCTTTGCGTGTAGGCCGGACGGAGTGCAGATGCAGACCGCATCGACTTCTGGATCTGCAAGCAGTTCATTATAATCCGTATATACTTTCGGGTTGCCGCTCTGTTCGGCCAAAGCCTCGGCCTTTTCCTTGACAATATCGCAGACTGCCACGAGTTTTGCGTTTTCCGATCCTTCTATACCATATACATGCCATGGAGCAATAACTCCACAGCCGATAATTCCGAATCTTACTTCATCGGTTTTCACTTTGAATTTCCTCTCTTTTTGTCTAGTGACATCACTTAACTTACTTTACTTTGTTTGCCGGATTTACCGACCCGGCGTATTTGGTAAACTCATCGTTTGCCCAGTCCTGCCATTCAGGCTTGACGTTCAACGATTCAATATCTGAGTAATAGCTGCATATAAATCCGCCACCATTGGACCCGAGCTTATCTATCAGCTCTCTTGCCTTTGCGCGGATATGCTGTTCATCGCCCGTCGGCAGGTCACGCTGTATATCCACAGGCGCCCAGATTGCGGTCTTACCCTTGCAAGTTTCGGCAAGAAAATCCAAATCCGACAGGGTGGGCTGTTGCAACTGCAGGACCTTAACACCGATATCGGCCAGGGTGGGGATGATGTCCTTGATGTAACCGCACGAATGCATCCAGACTGTAACCCCCAGGCTGTCCGCATGCCCGACAAGCTCCCTGAAACCCCACTCAAACATCTCGTGCCAGGTCTTTGGTGAGACAAGGAGCCTTTCCTGAGTTCCCCAATCTTCGCAGAAGAACACACCATCCGCGCCGGCCTTAGCCCACTGGCTCATGCAGCTTTTTAGCAGATCGACAACTCTTCGCTGAAGGGCATTTACCTCGTCCGGGTAAAGAAGCACATCTGCTAAAAACTCTTCAATCCTGCGCATATAGCGCATTATTGCAAACGGGAAACCATTCAAGGTGCCTAGGTGATATAGATCAGGATGCTGCAAGAAGATCCCTTTTGCGAGTTCATATCTCGACGGCATGTCGAGCCGCGGCATTACATAACTATCGAGATCGGACCAATTCTTTATTGCGCCTTCTATGACCTCACCCGATTTCGTATTTGGGAGACATTTCCAGACATTGTGCCATTCGTCTTCCCACTGCCTGTAGCCTTCGCATTCCCAAGTACGCCAGGGTTTCCAGTCGGGGTCTTCGGTGACTCCGCAGGAGCAAATGTCGCTGAGATAAGGCTCAGGCAAAGCCCAGGGGCACCTTTCGGGGCCTTCATAGTTAATGCATTTGATTACCAGTTCTCTGCTTGTCATTTTAAATTACCAGCCGTTTGGAGAGCGAGCATTCCAATGACTCACGCTTTCCATCGGCTTATTTTAATATGGCTTCCTTCTTGCCTGACTGCGCCGACTTTTCGGCGGCATCCAGCATTGCCATTATTTCGAGAGCATCGTCCATCGTCGAAGGCTGTTCTTTCCCTTCGAAAAACGCTTCAATCTTGCGCAGTTCCGGCAGGTATAGTTTAGACGTGTCTACGGTATAAGATACGGCTTTATCCTTGCTTCTCAGGCAACCGCCGTAGATCCAGCTTCCTTCGGTAAGCTCGACCACGCCTCGCTTGCCTTCGGCATAATCGACCACACAGACAACGCCATTATTCGTTTTACACGCCTGCACGCTGGTTGCGCCTAAACCGATCGCTCTTTGAAGCATTTCGAATGCATGCACGCCATACCATATAATTGAGCTACCTGCCGGGGCTTTGCCCAGTGGGCCGTATGTCCAAACCATAGTCGGTTCGGGAACTTCATCGAGTGCTTTATCGAGTTCCGGGACGAACCTGAGTGATGAGGTTGAGAACACTTTGATGTTCTTTGACTTAGCCATTTCATATATCGTCTTGCCGTTTTCGATCGTGTCGGCGAGCGGCTTGTCGAGGAACATTGGTTTGCCGAGTTCGACGCATTTTTTGAAATATTCCAGGTGATACGTGGGATCATTGATCTCGAGCATTATGGCGTCGCAATCTTTTACGGCTTCATCAAAATCGAGAGTAACAGGCACTCCCCAATCTTCCAACTGCTTCTGTCTGTTGTCCAGACCCTCTTCGCTCTGGAACGGCGTAGAGAACCTCATGCAGCTTACCGCCTTCATCCCCGTGATCTTGCAATCCTCGGGGCATTCGGGGTCGTTCATGCTCTTCGTGAAAGCGATACTGTGGCTTGTATCCAAACCGACAATCGCAACTCTAATCTTGTCTGACAAAATTCCCCTCCGAGAGTTTCAGGTAATGATTATCAACAAATCACTGCCTGTATTAGTGGAAATCCAACCCTTGAACCCGTTCGGCTCGACTGATATGCCGCAAGGACTATTTCGACCGCTTTCCGGCCTTCAATACCATCGATTGCCGGTCGACTATCGTTACCGACCGCTTCGATGAAGTCCTTAAACTGCGAAATATGACCGGCGGCGCATATCGACATCGGGGTGCTGCCACCTCCGCCAATTCCATCTTCAACCGAAAGTTCAGGGCACTCGACTCCACTGTTTATGTTCCAGTATATAATACGACTATCCTCTATAATTGTCGTTCCTTTTTCTCCAATCAGTTCGATACGGACGCTGAGACCGGGGTAGGCGCAGGTGGTCGCTTCCAATGTGCCCAAAGCCCCACTTTCAAACTCAAGCGATGCCGCGAGAGTGTCTTCAACCTCTATATTGTGATGAAGTGTGCGGGCATTTGCATAGATGTTTTTTACCGGCCCGCCGAACCAGCCGATCAAATCAACGGCATGTATTCCCTGGTTCATCAGGGCTCCACCACCGTCCATTTTCCAAGTTCCACGCCAATCGCTGGAGGAGTAGTAAGACGGCTCCCTGTAATAATGCACATGGCCGTTTATCAGCACCAGCTTCCCGAACAACCCTTTGTCTATCGCCGACTTAACAGCCACCATAGCCGGGTCAAATCGGCGCTGCGAAATCACTCCCAGCTTCTTGCCGGTTCGATTTGCCGCTTCTATCGCTGAGTCAGCCTGATCGAGTGTGATCGCAAGCGGTTTTTCTACTATTGCATGCTTGCCGGCATTCAGGAGAGTCACAGCTTGCTGCGCATGCAGTCCTGACGGCGTGCAGAGGGTGACTATATCTATATCAGAGTCTGCGGTAACTTCGTTTATATCTTTGTATGCCTTGGCTTCGTACTTATTAGCGAAAGCACATGCCGCCTCATACGGAATTGCCGTGACGCCGATCAACTTTGCTCCATCGATCTGCTCGATTGCCTCAGCATGGAGCTTTGCGACATTACCTGCTCCGATTATTCCAAAACCATATTCGGCTTTTTTCATCTTCCCTCCATTTGTTTCGAGCCCCGGGGTTGCCCACTTGCATCATCTAAGAGACTATCCAGCGTAGAATGGTTGATTTTCGTCTATTGTTCAGGTGTTTCGGGAACGAGTTCCCGAAATGGGCNNGCATATGCCTTTCGGCTCACGCCACTGAGAATGAAAAATGGACTCTCTGCTCTCCGCTCTCAGCAATTTTCTTATGAGTGCTTGAAGAAATGCCAATTACCCAACATCGGCGGGTTGCCCGGATCAGTTGCAAGCAATCTCTTATAATTCGCTATCACAGCCTTGAAAGCGGCTATGTATTCATCAATAATCTCAGGTCGGTAGTGTTTGAACCAGGGCACGGCAAATGTTCGCGCGCCGATGCCTTCACTGATCGGCAGGCTGCCTTCGGGCTGCCTGACATCTCTCTCGGTGTTTGCAATGCGCGTGGGTTTTCCATGACCGTAGACATCACATGTGTTGAAAAGCGGGTGCAGATGAAGAGCCGAGTTGCATCCTGGTGTGCATATCTTGCATCCTTGATCCCGAAGAGCATTGCAGAAAGCGGTTACCGAAAGCCCGTCCAACTCCTCCGGCACGTACAGCGCATGCGGGAAATACCATCCGCCCATTGTGGAACCCGATACAATATCCGGCCTGTGCGCTCTTATTCCCGGCTGGCCTTCGAGATTATCCCAAAAATAGTTCATCGCTTTTTGTATTTCGGCCATACGCTCATCGTAGTGTCTAAGCTGCACGCGGCCCACAGCCGAGCTCATCTGGTGCATCCGATACTTATATCCGCCGAGCGGCAGGCCTTGATAAGGCTTGAGCGACTCGGTCTGAATTCGGTCGCCGTATCTCTCATAATGGCTGAACGCGATCGCTCGCTCATATATCTCTCGATTGTTTGTGACCAGCATCCCGGCTTCACCGACCGCGAATGCCTTGGCGCTCATCAGCGACATGGCTCCGACATCACCGATGGAGCCGACATTCTTACCTTTGTACAGGCCTCCCTGCGCATGCGAGACATCCTCAATGACTTTGATGCCTCTTTTATGCGCGATCTGCATGATAGGGTCCATGTCACATGGGTAGCCTACATAATGCACTACTATAATTGCTTTTGTATGATCCGTAATGCGATGTTCGATATCATTTGGGTCTATGCAGAGAGTATTTGGGTCGATATCGGCAAAAACAGGAGTCGCGCCTAGAGAATATGATGAGAGGCACGAAGCCCAGTATGTGATCGAAGGGCATATAACCTCGTCTCCTACACCCACACCGCAGCCGAACATTGCCGCCTGAATCGCTGAGGTGCCGTTGTTGAAACCAAGTGCAAATTCAGTCTTTTGCCACTGAGCAAATTCAAGCTCGAATTTCGCGGTAATATCGGTGCCCGACATCGCTCCGCTGCGCAAGACTTCCAGCACGGCTTCCTCGTCTTCGCGAGTTA
>DJHI01000137.1:4214-9704 GCA_002431715.1 Armatimonadetes bacterium UBA5829 | reverse complement strand
TTATCGGCCAGCGAAACATGTCCTCATGTTCCGAAATAACACATTTGCCGCCGTTCAATAATGCTGATTCAGGCAACTTCATATCCTCCGTATTTCAATGCTCAATTCCAGTATGACATACGGAGTTTATTGCCGCTACCTAAAAACGGTCGATCTATGTCGAAAAAGAAGCAAAGCAACAGCCCTGAGAAATACTCTCAGGGCTGAATTCTCAGTGGAATCGTATTTCGGATATCATAATTTATAATTTGGGTGGAAAATATATCTACCATTTCTATCTGTGCCTTTGCTGCACGTAACATTTCCCGGCACCTGACCAACATGTCCGTCGATATATGACACACTTGCGCGGCCATGATGCTCGGCGCTCGTCAAATCTATCTGGCAGAACAGCGCGTCATTGATTGAGCTTGCCAATTTCTGCAGAGGGTTTTCCTCGACAAGGAAAACAGTCTTGCTTGGATTGTAGAACCAAGACATATGCCCGCCGTTATAATTTGACCAGTCACGCCCCCAACTATTTATAGCTTCGCCGAGATATGTGCCATCTTTGTCTCGACTTGCCCATGTGCAATAATTATTTACCGTATAGCTGAAATAGTCCTTGTCTTTATAGGCGGGCAATGCCCATCTTGGGTCAGCTGGACACTTCATTACTTTTTTGTTTTTGATATACTTGAAGATGCTGCCTAGTGATGTATTGTTTGCTACGTCTGTGGTGGTTCCTCCGCTGCCTGTCGCTGTGGTAAAAAGATTGAGCGCGGGCAATATGCCGTTGTTGTCGTCGGCGTACATCAAACATCCGCTTGTAATCTGTTTTAGATTATTCAAGCAGGTTGTTAATTTAGCGCTGTCCTTGGCCGTTGTAAAAACAGGAAACAGGATTGCAGCCAAAATTGCGATAATCGCGATAACTACAAGCAGCTCAATCAGTGTAAAACCATTTTGTCTATTCATTTGCCTTCCCTATTATTTTGCACTCATGTTAGCCTGCATTGAAATTATGAAATTTTTCAATTGGAGTATAGCACACTACCTGGGGATGTCAATGCTTTTCAAGTCCAGACCAAAAAAAAGCAAGATAAATGCAGCATAAGATGATAACTTTCGGCTGAACATGTCCACTAATAATCGACAATAATTGTCCATCGATCAGGCTGCCTTTTGTATGTTTGACAGCGGCTCAGCAAAATCGTCAATCATTCGAAGACTTACGATAATTTGACGGGCTTACACCTGTGACGAGTCTGAATTCTCTGTTGAAAGCCGATAAGCTGTCATATCCGACCGAATATGCCACAGCCGCGACTTTTGCATTTGAGTCTTCCAGGAGCTTCTTGGCGGCATTGATTCGGATACGTATAATGAACTCTTTGATCCCGAGTCCGGTTTCCTGCTTGAATGTACGGCGGAGGGCTGAGGGCGATATGCAGAACTCTTTGGCGATATCTTCGACAAATTGCTTACGGGCATATGTTTCATTAAGGCGCGCAATAACTTCCTTAACGAGCGGATTAGATTTCTTTATGTTTGAGAGGCTGGACGTTGCGGCCCGGCTTACTATTAGAACAAAGCGTTCCAGCTGACAAATTACAATATCCAGCCAATTTTCGCGTTTTGCAGCGATCTCATCCTCTATATTTCGTAGCAGTTGTTCCACGTTGTTTGTTTCGGTTGAGTTGAGAGCGAAGGCGGTCAAACCATTTAGTCTGCTTATCGCATTCAATGCGGTTGGTCTTGCTTCCAAAAGAGTCTGTGAAAACATAATTACAACACGGAGCAGGTTGCCACCCTTGTCACTGGGGATTCCATAATGGACATCATCTCCATGTACCATCAGACCGGACCCCGGAGATAGGTCATATGCCGTGTCTTTTACAAAGTATCTACCGCTGCCTCTTATAGCGATCGAAAATTCGGTTTCGGCGTGATAATGTGCTTCCGGGATGGTCGATGTCCAGGATACCATTATCGGCACATCGTTCTCACGGAAAAGCACCTGTTTGTGGGATTGCGATAATGCTTCTTGCGAGTCGTTTTGATTGTGCACGCCATTGTACATGTTCAATTTGATCTGCCCTCCAGTAAAAATGATAACCTATTACAATTTACAAGAAAAACCATAATTATACAATAAAAAGCAGGTTTAAAATTAAATCCCAGTTGACCTATAGGCATATGTGAGATAAAATCCAATGGTGGCAAAATGCTGCATGGCAGTGTGGCTTTTTGTTTGGGCGGCTAGTTGAGAGAGGGTGCCAAGTTGAGAAAAGTAAATAAAGGATTTACATTGATCGAGCTGCTGGTCGTTATTGCTATCATTGCAATCCTTGCAGCTATCCTGTTTCCGGTGCTGACAAGCGCTAAAGAAAATGCTCGCACGACCACCTGCATGAACAACCTCAAAACTCTTGGAAAAGGCTGTGTTATGTATGGGGCTGATAACAATGGTAAGTTTCCGGGTTCCTTTTACGGATGGTTGAGTTCCGGAACACATGATTGGTGCGGTTGTTTGGAAGGATTTACGTCTAATGTGCATCCTGAGATGGGTACACTCTGGAGATACGTAAAAACCTATGATGTGTATCGATGTCCTTCAGACAAAGGTATATCGCCAACTCATGTTCCATCGTCGCCGAATTACCCAATATCATACTCAATGAATTGGCTTCTCGGTCCTCACTATGATCCTCATACAAATAGCCCTACCTATAACAAACTTGTCTGCACTAATGTCGACTCCGCACCACGTCCTTCAAAAGTGCTTCTGCTGATCCATGAAGGCCGTCAAAATATTGATGATGGATGTTTTTACTGGTGGATCAACAACTATGATTCAGGTAACAAACCTGCAAAAATACATTTTGATGGCACGGTAGCGGTGTATTTGGATGGGCATGCTAAACGTTTGGATTATAATGCCTTCTTATCGGAACGTGAGAGCGGATGTTGGGATCCTGAGTATACACATTAAGTAATAATTACAACAGGGCGCGAGTGTTGCATCTCGCGCCCTTAGCTGTTTTAACTCTCAAGCCAAACCCCTCAAAGAACAGGTAGATATTTATCAAGCTCCCACGGCGTCACCTGAACCCTGAAATCGTTCCATTCCTGCTTTTTGTTCCAGATCAACCTTTCAAAGGCATGATCGCCGAGCGTTTCCCGCACTAATTCACTATGCTCTGCGGCTGCGATAGCTTCACCCAGGCTTCCGGGAAGGCTTTCAATGCCTCGCTCCTTGCGTTCCTCTTCAGTGAGCTCGTAAAGGTTCTCGGTCATCTCGGGAGGCAGTTCATATTTGCCTTTTATACCTTCAAGCCCTGCAGCGAGCATCACCGCAAAGGCAAGATACGGGTTACATGCCGGGTCAGGGCAGCGCAGTTCGGCTCTTGTCGCTGTTTCATTTCCGGGTTTGTAGAACGGCACGCGGATAAGCGCTGACCTGTTTCTCTGCGACCAAGCTATATATACCGGCGCTTCATACCCAGGAACGAGGCGTTTGTATGAGTTGACCCACTGCGCCAGAATCAGCGACATCTCCTTCGCATGCTTCAGAAGCCCTGCTATATAGCTCTTGGCGACATCCGAAAGGAGATTTGGATCGTTCGGGTCAAAGAAAGCATTTTTGCTGCCTCTGAAAAGCGACTGATGAGTGTGCATACCGCTGCCATTAGCGCCGAATATAGGTTTAGGCATAAAGGTGGCATAAACCCCATGCTGGTGTGCAATCTCTTTAACAACCAGCCTGTAAGTCATAGCCGAATCGGCCATTGTCAGTGCGTCGGCATAACGCAGATCGATTTCATGCTGGCTCGGCGCGACCTCATGATGGCTGTACTCGACCGGAATCCCCATCTCCTTAAGCACAAGTATGGTATCGCGCCTGAGTGATGATGCCACATCCAGCGGGGTCAGATCGAAGTAGCCGCCCGAATCGAGAATTTCGGTGCTATTATTGTTTTTAAAGTAAAAATACTCCAGCTCAGGCCCGACGTAGAACGAAAACCCCATGTCGGCTGCTTTTTTCATTGTCTTTTTGAGGATATATCTCGGGTCGCCGATATATGGCTCACCGTCAGGGGTCATAACATCACAGAACATCTTCGCGACCGACTTATCCGACGGCCGCCACGGCAACAGCGTGAATGTGGACGGGTCAGGCATAGCGATCATATCGCTCTCCTGAATATCCTGATAGCCCGTGATGGACGAGCCGTCAAAGCCCATTCCTTCGTCGAGCGCGCCTTCAAGTTCCTCTATGGTGATTGCAAAGCTCTTCATTTGGCCGAGAATATCCGTAAACCAAAGACGGATAAACTCAACACCTTTATCTTTGCACTCTTTTAAAACCCATTGCTTGCCTACATCAGACATATTATGCCTCCTGATGCCAGTAAGATTAAAACGTAAGCTAAAGAATCTCCATCCAACCATCTCCAGGGGGAAAGGGAGCAACCCGTTTTGTATCTATGATGTCCTATGTTCAAGAAACGAATTTATACCCTACACCATGCACGGTCTGAATGAGATTATCGTGCCTGATCCCGAGTTTGGACCTGATGCGCCTGACATGAACATCAACGGTCCGCAGTCCACCGAAGTATTCATAACCCCACACCTGATTAAGAAGCGCTTCCCGGGTATGAACGCGGCCGGGGTGTGCGGCCAAAAATCTGAGCAGTTCAAATTCTTTGAATGTGAGCGCAAGCTGCCTTCCGTCTACAGTAACCTCAAAGCTCTCCGTATCTATAACGAGGCCGTCGACGGATATTTGAACTCCGCTCTTAGCGCTCTGGCTTTTGGATAGAAGCCGGGCAATTCTTAACGCCAGTTCTGACGCTTCATATGGATACAGTATGAAGTCGTCGAGGTATTTGGATGATAGTTCATTAAAATCTATGCCTTCCACTACCGCAAGCCGTGGAGCCTCCGCCACCTGATCATAATTAGCTACAAGGTCTTTTGTATAAGCCAGCGCGCCAGGACCGACGCGCATATCCAGCACCACGATTTCCGGGCTTCCATTAGCGACTGCATCTGACAGAGAATTTAAATCCCATGCGGACGTGACGAAATGACTCAGTCCGGCGACCGAGGCGGCGATAGGGGATAAATCGCGTTCGTTCTTTCCAAGAACAAGAATTCTAGGCATAGTCATTTTGAGGAGCGTTATTGCTCCACCGGGACCATTATATATTTGATCCATATGCCGTGTCCAGTACTATATGTATTTTTTTAGGTGGAGGCTGTCGGTGTGGTTCAAACCGACAGCTCTACTAACCTTAATAATAGTATAAGCTGGACATTGTTTCATGGCCGTTACACGACCATTAAGCATATGTTTCGAAGAATTGTTGTGAGTTATGGGTTACGAGTTGTGGGTTGGCGAGTAACTGGTAAACTCGAGTTGGGTAGTGCTCTCTCTATACTGGGTGATGATTTCTCTCTGCTGGTTGGTGATCTCTTTCTACTGGGTGGCGATTTCCGAAT
>DJHI01000137.1:0-4149 GCA_002431715.1 Armatimonadetes bacterium UBA5829 | reverse complement strand
ACTAAATTCTAGGCAGCGGCTTCCACATCCAGTCTGGGCCTGTAGTCTTCGCATTTATAGGAGTATGATTTCTCATCCGGGCTCTCAGCATCGGACATATAGATCGCGTAACCCGACTTCGTGCACTTTTGATAACTCTGGTCGTAGTTCTCGCAATCCAGACATCGCCTGAGCACAGTCCAGCAGACGCTGCACCTGATGCTGCCGATAAGCTCGATCCTGCCGCACAGCGGGCAGTGAATATATACTTCCTGGAATGACCGATCAGTCTTCTGGAGAGAATCGCGCATAGTCTTATTGAAGCGAACGAGCTGCTCCGCAAGATCTGCGGTCGCGCTGAGCATCTGGTTCATCTCGGTGACCGATAAATAGTTGGAAACACGGTCGTCGAGCAGATCGAGCACACCCGTACAGGCCTTCTGAATAAGCTTCAGGTGTGACTGTGCTGTCTTCGGCCTGTAAGCAGTCTTTTTTCTTTCCTGCCTTGCAATACCGCGAAGGATTTCTTCAGTCACGTTCAACGGCACACGCAGAAAGGCTTCTGTCTTTGCGGGAACCTCGGTTATTGCTCCAATTATCCGCTTTAGCTCATCTACACTAAGCCGCTCCGCTTTGACCTTTTTAGCGAGTCTGAGCTGAACTTTCTGATTATCATTAAGCTGCTTTAGAGCGTAGGCATGCCCTTCAAGGAATTCGCCTTCTCCCTCAACCGGCTTTGCGATCAATTCGTCAAGGATACATTCCGGCAGTTCGAGCAGATCGAGATATCTGCGCATTGTGGAGTCCTCGACCCCAAGCGTTTTTAGGCACTTGTCCCATGGCAGGAACTCGAGCAGCTTTTTAATAGCTCTCGCTCGCTCAACAGGATTAAGGTCTTCTCGCTGGAAGTTTTCGAGTAAAGCGTCTGTTGCGGCATCTTCGTCATTTAGCTCACGAACAACTGCGGGAATCGTTGTGAGTCCCGCCAACTGTGAAGCGCGCCACCGGCGTTCTCCCATTACTATCTCATATTTGTCTTGCCCTACCGGACGCACTACTATCGGTTCGAGCACGCCTCTTTCTCGAATCGACATAGCCAGTTCGAGAAGTGAGCCCTGGTCAAATGTTTTTCTCGGCTGATCTGATGCTGGTGCGATTTTTGAGATCTCGATTTGTTCCATTAAGACTGTCTCCTACTGTATTGCCAGAACGTCTGTAATGATAATTATGGCAGTTTGAGCCTGTAAGATGAGGCAGGAGAATAAAAAATCAGCCGGATTACCGAGATTTTGTGCACGTATCGACATTGATAGTGCGCCCATCCGTGCTGATAGTGACTGCTCCGCACTTGTCGGTGCGATAAACTCGCGCTCCGAAAGAGGTCAATCGGTCGATTGTTTTTGCAGAGGGATGGCCGTATTTATTACGTCTTCCGCAGGATATGATCGCTATTGACGGGTTTACCGCCTCGAGCCACCTTGCCGTCGAGCCCGCCTCTGAGCCATGATGGCCGACCTGAAGAACCTGTGCCCTTATGGGGATATTTGAATTGAGAATGTCACTTTCCGCCGGCGATTCGGCGTCTGCCGCGAGCAGTATTGCCGAATTCTTATAAACTAGCCTCAATACAATTGATCTATTATTAAGATCAAAGTAATCCGTGCTCTTAGCCGGATTTAGTATCTCGACTTTTACGCCGTCTCCCATATCGATTTTCTGACCGCGCCTGGCAATGCGATAAGTAGAGCGACATTTTTTAACCGTGCGTAGAAACTTCTTATAATAGGGTGATGCGTGTTCCGTCGCCCCGATATCCAAAACGAGCGCGGCGGGCATCTCCTGCAGCAATCCTGCATAGCCGCTGACATGATCGGAATGTGGATGACTCAAGACCGCGATATCTATCCTATCCTTACCGAGCCTGCGGAGATACGGCGCCACCACGCTCTCACCGACCGTGTCATTCTTGCGCCAACTGCTCGTGCCGCAGTCCATCACCATTACTTTGCCTGACGGAGTGCTAGCTACCACGCATAATCCCTCTCCGACATCCATCACGGTCACATCAAGAGTTTTCGGCGATATAAAGGCGTGCGCCCATATCCCGGCCGCCATCAGCGCTGCTATCAGGATTATGATATATCTTCTATCGAACGGCAACTTTGGACCTCGCATAGCTCAATACTGCCTGCAATATCAGGTAGTATCCGGCAATCGCTAAAATTCCCGGAGAGCGCACGGCAACCACCGCATGCTCCCACGACCCCAGAAAATCGACAACCCAGAGCATTGCACTGGTCACAATTCCGCCAACAGAACCGATGATGGCTCCGGCTGTTGGGACGAGCGCCAGCACCGGCGCGAAGAGTCCTACAACAAACAATACAGGCACTCCCAGCGCCAAAACCATGTTCGCCGGAAGCGAGACCAGCGAAAAGTAGTTGAAGTAATAAGCCACGATGGGTGCGGTGAATAGAGTAATACTTGCAGTTGCGACACCGGCTCCGGCTGCTTCACTAGATAGTTTACTCAACCAAACGAATCGGCCTTTCGGTTTATTTTTACCATTGTTTGAGATCACTTTGGCTCTAATTAGTATCGATTCAATCACCGGCGCAACCGATATCAATGCCCATACCGCCAGGAACGAAAGTTGAAATCCTATATCGAATAGATATGCCGGGTTTGCTGCCAGGATAACAGTGCTCGCGACAAAAAACAGAGTCTTGTTGTTCGGCACTCTTTTCAGCAATGGAGCGATCAGCAGCAGAAATGCCATCAACGAAGCCCGGATCAATGAAGGTTTCGGACCGACCATCAATAAATACATGCCGACCAATATAATAACTATTTCATTGCGATATTTCGGCATGATCCCGATTCGTTTCAGCACCGGCATCGACAAAAACACCAATATAAAACAATTGAAGCCCGAAGCGGCGAGCAGGTGAAGTGTGCCGGTTCTTTGGAAGTTATTGAGTATCTCTTTCGGTAGATAAGAGTAAGTGCCGAGCACCATTCCCGCCAATACCGTCGCTTCACGCTCCGGTATTATCCGAGCAATGCTTCTGATCATATAATGCTTTGCTTTAAGCGCTGCATACAGAAAAACATTGCCTTTTTTGCTTTTCAAGATATGTACTTGTGATGAGCTGTTTACATATGCGCAAGAGTAGATCGATTGCCTCGCCAGATATCCTTTCCACGAAAACTGCCCCGGGTTTGTGGGGTCTCTCGGAGGGTAGGGGACGACATCCAGCCTGACCTGATCGGCATAATCCAGGTTCGGCAATGGCCGTTCCTCGTTGGGATAGAGATTTACCATAACCTGCCCGCTTGCCCTGCGCCATTTGCCATAGACATTTACACGTTCCACTCGACAGATCAGACGGGTTTTGTCTCCGACATTCTCCGGGTCGGAAGCAACCATTCCCTGAAAAGATTTAGCGCGAAAAACATACCTGGAGATATCATCAGAGGGTATTTACAGCCCAAGCGAGTAATGAACGGCACCCAGGATAAAAACTGAAGCGCCGATAAGGACAGTGGAGCGAGGTGTCTCTTTTGCGGCCACAATGAAGATAAAAGCCGTAATCAGCGCCATGGATGTCCATGCGACAGGATGTAAATTTGCTGCCGCGGCTATTCCCAAAGCAAAAGATATTGCAATCACTGCCATCTTGCTCTCAGGCATCATAATCTAAATCATAGCGGGGATTTGTGTTGCTTGCAAGCATGGAGTACTCAGAATCACAAGTAAGAGCCGAGTTTCTTCGACAGCAGGTTATCCATTTACGGCCCTTCGATTTTTCATCCGTCTCGCTGCCGAAGCCGCGGAACAGTCTGCCAATCGACTGTGAGTTTTTGCTGGTTTACTGAAATTTGGCATTGGGTATTTATAGTTTACCGACAACTTAATATACAACCATGGTTTGTCCGGACCGATCCACGAGCCTTTCACATAGGCCAGTGTCTAAAATGCGTTGGTTCTGTGTAAGGGGTTAGCGGACGATGAGTAGTGCTTCAGGGGGTTCTCTGAGGTTTTGAAAGTCGAAAGCTACGTCGCTTTCTAGGCGATGACCGAGCTAAGGTCCGGGCATTATTATGTACAATAAAAAAGGCCTCCCCTAATGCGGAAGACCATCTTCATGGTCGGGGTGAGAGGATTTG
>DJHI01000182.1:3457-4823 GCA_002431715.1 Armatimonadetes bacterium UBA5829 | reverse complement strand
CATCCAACCTGTAAAATCAGAGCCCGGATGGTTTCCCGAGCGAAGCTCTCCGTCGATCAGCTTCAGTTTGTCAGCTCGACCTGCGACCATCTCACAGTTCACATTCGGCTTCAGATATCCTGCCTCGATAGATACAGGCAGTTTTGAAAATTGATTTGGCATTACTTTCCCCTCTTATTGAATTTTAGGTGTATGTAATATTCTTGTCACTATGAGAATTATAAACCCAGCGTAAAGAACAGCTTTTACTTGCTCTCCACTCTCAGCTCTCTGCTCGATTATACTGATTCATAGTGGCTTCTATGCCCTCTTCCAGAATCATGTCCAGCGCATCGGCGGCCTGTTCTATGGAGACATCCACTATCTGCTTGTCCTTCCGGTTGAACCGCGAAAGGACATGGTTTATCACCTCTCCGCCTCTGCCGATTCCCAGCCGCATCCTGGCAAACTCGGTGGAGTGGATATGATGTATGATCGAGTTCATCCCCTTATGCCCGCCGGACGAGCCCTGCAGGCGTATTCTTATCTTGCCCAGCGGCAGGTCCATATCGTCATAGATCACGAATATATCCGCCGGGTCCAGATGATATTTGCGCACAATCTGCCCAACAGCCTGCCCGCTTTCATTCATAAATGTCTGCGGTTTGACGAGTAATATCTGCTCGCCGTAATGATCGAAACTGCCAACGAGCGCGTGGCACTGTCTGCCCAGAATTTTGACTTTACGGCGTTTCGCGAAGGTATCGAGCACGTCAAAGCCCACATTGTGCCTGGTATGAGCATACTGCCTGCCCGGATTTCCCAGACCTACGATCACTCTCACGACTTTGCCTTCCAGGCCTTATCGAATATTTCGCTTACGCTGCGGTCGTCATGGATTCTCATGATCGCGTCGGCTATCAAATTGGAGACAGTTATAACCTCAATCTTGCCGTTTTTTCTCTCTTCAGAGATCGGAATAGTGTCGGTTATGATGATCTTCTTTATAGCTGATGCCACCAATTTTTCAGGAGCGCTGCTGGAGAACACTCCGTGCGTGCATGCGGCATAAACTTCTTTTGCTCCGCGCTCGAGCATAGCATTGGCGCCGCTGATGATCGAGCCGCCGGTGTCGATCATATCATCGAGCATGATCGCGGTCTTACCGGCCACATCGCCGATTATCTCCATGACCTCGGTCTTGTTAGGCTCCGGCCTTCTCTTAACAATGATAGCGATAGGCGTGCCCAATGCCTCGGCAAGCGCGCGCGCTCTGGGCACTCCTCCGACATCCGGCGAGACCACCACCGTATTCTCGTCCACCTTTATATTCTTGCGAATGTAATCGGCGATAATCGGGCCTGCATAGAGATTATCCACCGGCTGG
>DJHI01000182.1:0-3430 GCA_002431715.1 Armatimonadetes bacterium UBA5829 | reverse complement strand
GCCTCGATGCCCCGGCAGCCGAAAGCAGATCGGCCACCAGTTTCGCCGTGACAGGCTCTCTCGGCTTGACCTTTCGATCCTGCCTTGCGTAGCAGTAATAGGGCATAACCACATTTATCCTGCGAGCCGATGCGCGCTTGAAGGCATCTATCATAATCAGAAGCTCCATCAGGTGCTCATTGACCGGGGTCGGGATGGAGGCCACGATGAACACATCATCTCCTCGCACACTCTCATTCACCTGAACATGCACCTCGCCGTCCGAGAACCGCTGGAGCATAAGATCGCCCACATGGACCCCGATCAGCTTCGCTATTTTCTTGGTCAGTTCAGGGTTTCCAGAGCCTGAAAAGAGCATCAGTTCATTCATCGTAAAAAACCTTTCTTGAGCTTCTTTTAAATCACGGAAACACGGAATAAGGGGAATTACAGAAGGAAAATTCCGTATTTCTATTCATTCCATGCTTGGTTACTTCGGAAGCAGTCGGTTTGAGCTAGGATTTCGATTTACAACGATCTCCGCTGCCGAAGTTGCCGGACAGTCGGACCTACCGACTATGAACTCTTATAAATTCCGTATCTTCTGTTTTCTCCGTGCTTCAGTGATTAAATTCCTATCTTCACACCGCTGAGCCTGGCAAACGGCCCAACCTCACAGCCCGGCCCGATCCTGCTTCCACGTTCTATGATCGTGCAGGGATATACGGTCGTATCCGGCCCGATCTCTACATCGCAGTCTATATATGTCGTCGCCGAATCGACTATCGTGACACCCGAGAGCATCAGCTTGTCGAGAATTCTCTTTCTCATAGTCGCGGCGGCTTCGGCAAGTTCTATTCTGTTGTTTATACCTACCGTGTCGGCCACATTATCTGCCACCACCGCTCCTACTTTTGCGTGAGACGTGCTCAGGAGGCCGATCACATCGGTGAGATAATACTCGCCCTGAGCGTTATCTGTCTTGAGTTTCGATAGATTATCGACGAGCGCCGACTTATTGAAACAGTATATAGCCACATTGAATTCTCGTATGGCAAGCGTGGCTTCATCCGCGTCTTTGGCCTCGACTATCTTAACCACATTGCCGTCAGAACCTCGAACTACTCTGCCGTAATGCGATGCATCTTCGAGTATGCCTGTAAGGAGTGTGGCTGAACTATTTTTCGATGTGTGTTCGTTTATCAAAGCCGATAATGCTTCGGAGGTTATGAGCGGGGTGTCTCCGGGGAGCACTATCACATCGCTGATCTCATCCGAGATCGCGGGAAGGGCCTGCATGGCTGCATGTCCTGTGCCGAGCTGCTCGGGCTGATAAGCGTATGTCAGATCCTCGCCAAGCGCCTGCCTGACCTTTTCTGCTTCATGACCGATTACTACAATCACCTGCTCGATTCCCGCGCCATAGCACGCGTCCACAACGTGCCTGGTCATCGGTTTGCCGCATATCAAATGCGCTCCCTTGGGCAGCGCGGACTTCATTCTTGTGCTCTTACCGGCAGCCATCACGACCGCCGCGAATTTCCTTGTCACTGTCTCATCCTCCGGGCACTATTATAGCAGAATTAACACAGATCATGTGTGGCAGTCCCAAGTCCGGCATTCGAACGAAAAACGGCGACTGGGTAGCCGCCGTCCAATACACAAAATAAGATTGTGTTTTAACTATGGCACGTAAGGCGGGCGCCAGAGTTTTCGAGCATCATCGAGATTGAGTTTGGCT
This sequence comes from Armatimonadetes bacterium UBA5829, assembly GCA_002431715.1. GTDB lineage: Bacteria > Armatimonadota > UBA5829 > UBA5829 > UBA5829 > UBA5829. Next base: position 1,710 of record DJHI01000182.1, on the reverse strand, counting down.
AACGCAAAGCGCTCCAATCCGAATGCAATATGAACTGAGCCGAATCGATCAGGATCTAGTCCGCCTTTTTGCAGAAGTTCAGGACAACCAACGCCTCCGGCGCCCATTTCAAGCGTCTTGCCTTTCCATGGGACATCCCATTCCCTGCTGATTTTCATCATAGAAAACTGAGCGGTCGATTCCCTGATAGTCGGCTCTACGCCCGGCAATAGTCTGGAAATACAGGACTTTACAGTTTCCTGTAGTTGCTTTTCGCCAATATTTTCTGCGACCCAAAATGCCTCCGCCTGGTGGAAAGCTTCAAGCGCTGTTGCTGTCTCAGTGGCTGTTATTCTAAAGGTTCTGCCTGCTGTTATCCATTTGCATGGCTTCCGGCAAATTCGAGACCATCGATCAATTAACTGCTGTGTCAATTCTGGGCGTAGGACTCGCTGCTCGTCTACTGCATATGTATGTTTCGCATATGACTCAGGAAAATGCGGATATAGCTCCTTCGGCACAATCTCATCCAGTTCTATGACCTCGAAATCAGCAAAGAAGCTTTGGAGATCTTTCCATAGTTCTTGGACCGGATGTCCTTCGATCTCAAGCGGTCTAGGCAGTCCCAGCAGCGCTTTAATCCGCTCCGGGAAATCATCCGGCAGGGCGTGGGTTTTTAGTTCGTCGTTTACCATTTGGACCATCCTCTCTTTCAGCCGAGTTCGCGATGAGTGCAGGCTGTTATTTATTGTCGATACCGGCAGCTCGAGGAACTCGGCTACATCTTTTTGGGTGTAACCGTTGATGTAGAACAGTGTCGTTATGGTCCGCTCACGCTTAGGCAGAGAAGAGATAGCATTCAGAACCATCTCGCGCATCTCATGAGTTTCCGCAATCTCCACAGGTCCAGGCTTATCCGAAACAATCTCCAGCGCATCATCGAGCGGCACGCTCTGCCAGTGCTTTTTGCGCTTTATCCGGTCGCAGTGCTTAAAGACAATCTTCCTGAACCATCCCGGAAAGGCACTCGGCTCGCGAAGCGCATCGATGTCTCGATATGCTTGAATGAACGCCTCCTGAGCTGCATCTTCAGCCAAGTGAAAATCACCTATAACTGAATATGCGTAAGCCAGTGCCATGTCCTGAAATCGTCCGACAATACTGCCGAACGCATCCAGATTGCCGTTTCTCGCCTGAGTTATCAGAAGTCTCAGTTCGTCCATAACTACTCCTGTTCTACTTGAAAATGCAAAGCATTTTCATTCCCTTCATGGCGAAACATGGACAGCATCTCCACAGGGGATAGTGAGAGTATTCGCCATGATTCATTTGGAAGGCCCTCCATATTATAAGACCCATTTGCAGTTAATTCTCTTTATATGATGTAGATCGAGGAAATCAGCGGGTGGACGTAGTATAATTCCAAGAGATGTTGAATGAAAGGAAGACACAAAAATGCCCGTAATCACATTCGAGTCAGGAAAACTAACCAAGGAGCAGAAAGCCCAACTTGCGCAGGAGTTCACCGAAGCAGCCCATAAAATCACTGGAATTCGCAAAGAGGCATTCGTGGTGCTGCTCCATGAGAACGAACGAGAGAATATTGCTACCGGCGGCGTGCTTCTGGTGGATAAATAGAGGGAGCATATAAGTATGGGCCTTTTCTATTCGTTTTGAAAAGGCCCATTTTGTTATTACTCTAGGCTTGTTATTTTGAGTAGGCGGAAATCA
>DJHI01000233.1 GCA_002431715.1 Armatimonadetes bacterium UBA5829 | reverse complement strand
TTAGCATTTGAGAATTTATATTTAATATCTCTGTTCGGGCAGATTTGAAATCTGCGCAGAAAAGGGCAAAATGGCATCTCCGATGCCGCCACATATAAACAAGAAAGAAAACTATAAATTCAGCGCACCGAGAGCCTTCTTTATTATATCATCAATACTTTGTCTTGCATCAAGAACCACAAACCGCTTAGGCTCATCTTTGGCTAACTGAATAAATCCCTGCCTGACGGCTTCATGAAATTCCAGCTTTTCAGAGGACACCCGATCCGTTTTTTTCTGCCGGGCAAGCCCTTCGACAGCGGGAAGATCGAGAAGTATGGTCAAATCGGGTTTAAGCCCTGCCGTGGCGTAATTATTAAGAAACTCGACCTTATCGCGGTCAATTTTTCTCGCATACCCCTGATAAGCAAGAGAAGAGTCAGCATACCTGTCACATATCACAACCGCGCCTCTATTTAGCGCAGGCAGAATTGTCTCATCCACATGCTGAGCCCTTGCCGCCTCAAAGAGCAGCAGTTCGGCTCTGTTGCCTATAACACTCGATTTATCCAGCAGCAGCTCTCGAATGCGATTTCCCAAAGCCGATCCGCCGGGTTCCTGGGTGACTACAACCTCTCGTCCCCGCTCTCGCAGTGCCTTTGCAAGCTCATGCGCAAGAGTGCTTTTGCCTGCTCCTTCAACACCTTCGATTGTGAGAAAAAAACCTGTGCGATTGTTCATATGCTGAGTATGTATATAACTACCTCTAATGGTGCACTTTGCTCCTCTCCTTGGGGAGAGGATTGGGGTTAGGGCGATTAAGGCTTAAATATCCTGATCCGCCTATAAGGCTCCGTGCCTACGCTCTCGGAGACAAGGTCGTATTTTTCCACCAATTGATGCTGAATTCGCCTGATAAAGCTCGACTGCGGCGAGAGTTCCTGCGCCTCACCGGTCTCCATCAGCCTCTGCACGGCTTCATCCACCTCGCGCATGGCCTCTTCTTCCTCATTTGAAGGCCCCAAATGGAAGATATCTCGCATAGCTCCCGCAATCTGCGCATACGTATTGCTCTTTATAATATATACGGGTACACCGCGGCGTTTTGCTTCCTGCAGAAGACCGATATCTTTGCGTTCATGTGTCTTTAGTGTGATAACAGCGCCTGCCTCACTCAAATCTTTCACAATATATGCAGGCACTTTCAGCTCTTTTATAGCTCTTTCCAGCCGATTTCGGCTAACTCCATACGGAAACACCTTCATAATGGCCGGTATTGGACTGGTTTCAACCACCCCATGTTCGTGCTCAAGCCTAGCCGCGCTCGGTGCTTCGCCTCGTTTTACCAGATCGCCAGGCTGTACTATTTCCACCTCACCCTCAGGATTTCGAACTCGAATCTCCGGTCTGGGTGGGGCACCGCGCAGCATTTTATCGACTATAGCCGCCACATCGTGATGTATAGCGAGTTTATCCATTTCCATAATCTCAATGAGAACATCGAAAGTGGGCGGAGCCTNNCTGGATTCCGCCGACCAGGTCAGAAAGAGTCGGGTTCATCAGCAGGTTGTCCAGCGAGTTGCCGTGAGCGGTTGCAACCAGCATAACACCGCGCTCGGCAATGGTGCGGGCGGCGAAAGCCTCCTGCTCTGTTCCTATCTCATCGATGACTATGACTTCCGGCATATGGTTTTCGACAGCCTCGATCANNCTGCGTGCTGCTGATCGGGGGTCGCCACCTGCATTCTTCGCGCGTGGCCTATTGCGGGGTGGGGAATATCGCCGTCTCCCGCGATCTCGTTCGATGTATCGACTATCACGACCCGTTTTTTGAACTCATCGGAGAGGATTCTCGCGACCTCTCTGAGTTTGGTGGTCTTGCCGACTCCCGGTCGGCCCAGCATGAGGATGCTGCGGCCTCCCTCGACGACATCACGAATAATATCGATTGTGCCGTAGACCGCGCGCCCAATGCGGCAGGTGAGCCCTACAATATTGCCCTGCCTGTTGCGGATCGCTGATATTCTGTGAAGCGTCCGCTCTATACCGGCGCGGTTGTCTTTTCCGAACTGGCCGACCCTCTCGACCACATATGCGATATCCTCGGCCTTTATCGCGATATCCGAGAGCTGCATTACTCTAAGCGGGAAACGGGCTTCCGGTTCGCGCCCGAGGTCGAGTATGATTTCAAGAAGGTCTTCCACATCCTCCTGCTCCTCCAACCTTTGCCGGACGAGCGGTGGAAGCACGTTCAAAAGCTGATTTAGGTTATCCGTAACCCTGAGTTGTTTTATCCCCAGTGTGCTTGTTTCAGTAATTGCCATATTTTTCATGCTCCACTTCAATACTGATTTTTGCATGCCGATTCAGCGGGAGCCATGCTTGCTCGGCACATCTATTGTTTCATTCCCCGCCTGCAACCGAATTCCTGCAGATGCGGTGGTGATTCGGAAATCACCACCGAGAGAAAATGGGTGTTGGGTATTGGGTTTTGGGTGTTGAAAAGCAATTACTTACGTCGCGCTCTTTCCTTTGTTCGGACAGATTTATAATCTGTGCCGGAAAGGGCAAATGGCATCTTTGATGCCACCACCTATAACTTGTGCAACACCTTACGAGATCACAGATCTCGGGATTGCCCTATAGGGGCCAGATTGCAAATCTGCCCCAACACTCTATTCTGCCCTAAAACCTTATGTGCTTCACATACCGGTGTTTCGGGAAGTTGTTCCCGAAACTATCCACCTTACAATTCACCTTCCAACTCATAAAGAATCGCTGCGCACGCTGCAATTGCAGCAGTCTCCGCGCGCAATATACGCCTGCCCAGAGTCACACACACCGCCCCTGCCGACTTAGCCGACTCGACCTCGCTTTCAGTCAGCCCGCCTTCGGGTCCGACAATCAACATCACCGACTTCGCTCCTGCATTGGCATTCAGAGCCTTTTTAAGGCCCACGCTTTTCTCTTCTTCCCAGGCCACCAAAGCTATATCGTTTTTGGCTATCTCCGTGGTCAATGCAGAAAAGCTCAGAATTCCATTAACTTCAGGAACTCTCGCTCCACCGCACTGCTCCACCGCTTCACATGCGATTTTTCGCCATCTTGCGAGCCTTTCAGCGACCTTGGTTTCATCGAGCTTTGCGATTACGCGCTCTGAGTTTACTATTACATACCTTGATATTCCCAACTCCGAGCACTTCTGAACAATAAGGTCGAGTTTATCGCTTTTAGGCAGGCAGATTGCAAGTGTGAGTTCGGTTTCGAGTTCACGGCTGCATGTATTGGCGCCGAGTATGCGGGCTGCAACATGGTCTTTGGAAGTCGAGGTAATGAGAGCGCTGTGCTCGTTTCCCAGACCGTCCAGCAGGCAGATAACGTCACCCTCTTTAAGACGGAGGACTTTTGTGATCTGCCTGGCCGTCTCGCCTGTGATAAGGGCGTCAGAGCCGTCGATATTATTGGGGTCTATAAAGAATCTGCGGTGATTAGGCATAGTTTTAGTCGAACGTCACAACGTCGGAATTGTATTGAGTGCCGATCTATAAGGATTTGTTGAAGATCAGCGCAACCCAGTCGCCTTCCTGACGGGTCTCATGCAGCGACAGTCCCAGGCTTGTCAGAGTATCGATTACTTCCTTTGAGCGCTCTACCACAATTCCTGACGCTATAAGCAGTCCGCCCGGCTTGACCTTCGATGCAAGGCCTTCGGCCATATCTATAATGACTTTAGCGATTATATTGGCGAGCACTATATCCGCCTGCCCGTCGAAAGCCGATGGTGAATCAGCAAGCCCGATTTTTATTTTATCGCCGAGACTCTCCCGATTGACGTTCGCCACAGCGGCTTCGACGGCCACCGGGTCGATCTCCAGCCCGACGATTCGCGATGCTCCGAGTTTCGCAGCGGCCATTGCCAGAATAGCCGAACCGGTGCCCATATCGAGCACGGTCTCGCCGCCTTTTATATAGTCCTGCAGCGCTTCCAGGCAAAGCTTGGTGGTCGGGTGGCTGCCGGTTCCGAATGCCATACCTGGGTCGAGGTCGATCACTATTTCATCGGGTTTAGGGCTGTAATCTTCCCATGTCGGTCTTATCACGATTCGGCCGATTTTAAGGGGCTTGAAAAACTTCTTCCACGCATCGGCCCATTCTTCGTCCTGAACCCATTTGATTGTGATCTCGTCCCTAACTAAGCCGAGGCCCAGTTCGGGAAGATCTTGCACGCGCTCACGGATATGCTGGAGACGGTCTTCCAGTCTGTCATCTACCGGCAGGTATCCCATGATGTTGTTTATGGTCTGCTTGTCCGATTTCACCAGATAGCCTGCCGCCGTACCTCCGCAGCCCTCTTCAATGAGGATATTGCTTGCTGCCTCGGCGGATTCATCGGTTGCCTGTATGGTGATTTCGACCCATCTCATAATCCGTGTATTGCGTCCTTCACGCGCTCAAAGAAATTTTTGCCTTGTGCTTCTTTAATCTCTTCTCCCCTTAATTCGGCAAATTGCCTGAGGAGTTCTTTTTCCTGTTCAGTGAGTTTGGTTGGTGTCTCTACTTTCAGCACCACGTTCTGATCGCCCTGTCGTCCGCCCGTCGGATCGGGCATGCCTTTGCCTCTGAGCGAATAGACCTCTCCCGATTGAGTTCCCGGCGAGACATTCAACTCCGTGGTTCCGTCGATTGTCCTGACATCTATCTGCCCGCCGAGCGATGCCGTTGCAAAACCTATGGTGACTTCACTCCAGAGGTCGCTGCCTCTGCGCTCGAAATAATCATGCTTTTTGACGTGGGTGATGATATACAGGTCTCCACTAGGCCCGCCGCGCCTTCCCGCGTCGCCCTCGCCCGTGAGCCGGATTCTCATACCGCTGTCCACACCTGCCGGTATGTCCACATTTCTCTCGATGGTCTTTCGCGATCTTCCCTGACCGGAGCATGAAGCACACGGCGTGCCTATGGTCTTGCCCTCACCGTGGCATCTCGGACAGGCGCCGATTCTGATCTGAGTGCCGAAGATGGACTGCTGCTGCTGCCTGACCTGACCGGTGCCGTGACACATACTGCAGGTCTCCGGTTTTGTTCCAGGTTCCGCGCCGGTGCCATTACAGGCTTCGCAGGTCTCCATTTTTGTGTAGCGAACTGTTCTTGCCACTCCATGCGCGGCCTCTTCGAGAGTCAGTTCGAGGTCGTAGCGAAGATCGTTTCCACGTTCGGCAGCTGCGCGCCCGCGAGCTGCGCCTGCGGTCGGGCCTCCTCCGAAGAACATGTCGAAGATATCTTCAAAGCCGCCGAATCCTCCATACCCGCCAAAACCCTGGCCGTTTGCCGCGCTCTCGACTCCCTGGTGACCGTAGCGATCATACATTTCCCTCTTTTCAGGGTCGGAGAGCACCTGGTAGGCCTCATTTATTTCTTTAAACCGGGTTTCGGCCTCAGGATCGGAGTTCACATCGGGATGATGCTTACGCGCGAGATGCCTGTAAGCTTTTTTTATTGCGTGCAAATCGGCATCGCGAGAGATACCCAGCGTTTCGTAATAATCTCTTTTATCTGCCATTTCAAAATCCAACGACCGAGGGATGAGCTGCCACCCTCGGTCGTTTAAAATAAAAAATCAAAGATCTAAAATAATCAATCCTCTGAGGGTTCCTCGTCGGTTTCAATTTCCTCTATAGCATCAATATCTATATCGTTAAGTTCGACTTCTTCCTTAGATTTACGCTTTCTCTTAGGCTTTTCTTCAAAGGTGAGGTCTTCTTCGGTGTCCGGTGCGACTACAGGCTCCTCGTCTTCGTCCTCTTCAACATCCAGCCCAAGCAATTCCGGTTCTTCTTCCTCCTCTTCCTCTTCTTCGAACTTTTCTGATTTTTCTTCAGCGAGTTCATCGTCCAGAGTCAGAGTGGTCTCTTCTTCAGCCACACCAGCTTCCAGTTCCTCTTCTTCATCGTGTTCAGGAATCGCCAAGAGCTGAGCTACTTCTGTCTCCGGGCTGACCGGTACGATGATATCTGTGTCGGGAACTTCACAAGTGATCTTTCCCGCTGCTATTTCTTCAAGCGCAATGGTAAGTGGATTTCTGGAGTCTGTGTTGATAAGCGGCTGCACGCCGCTTTTGATCTGCTTTGCTCTTTTTGCAGCAAGCACGACTAGAGCGTATTTGCTCCCCAAATTTTCCAGTTTATCTGCGGATGGATATATCATGTAGTTGCCGTCACCTCGTGAAATGTGACTTCCAAAATTGCATTGAAAGTCCGTACACACAAATACCCAGGAATCGCTTGTCTGCGATCCCTAAGTTCAAAGTTTCCCGAATCAATATTATACTATTATTCATGCAACACGGTCAACAAAAAAAATTAAGATATTGGATTTTCCATTCCGGTGATGGAAGTCATGGCTATAATAACATGAAGTCGGCTGTCGTCGGCTGGAAAATAAAACCAAATTAAAATACTCAATCAACAATCCCAAATATCAAATCATTTGACTGGTTTTTGCTCGTATGCTAACCTAATGACGTCTTTTAGTCATTGGAGGACTTGCCTTGCCGCAGAGCAAAGTAGTAGACATCGAGATCAGCACCCTCATACGCGCGCGATATCCGATTATCTATATTCTTTCATGGGAAGAGCGGCGGGTCGAAGAAGCGCTGCGCGAGATTGCGCGTCCGGGTAAGAAAATCTACAACTGGAGCCTGACCCAGGGTATAAAACCTCTTCCACCGATGGGCGGCCAGGCGATTACACTTCTGGCAGCCTTGGAATTCGTCGAAAAGAGCGACGAGGATGCGATCTTCATCTTCAATGATATGCACTCGATGCTGGCCGATTCGATTGTTATACGGCGCCTGCGAGACCTTGTAACGAACCTCAAAAGCAGCCGCAAAACTCTCGTTATCCTCTCACCTATACTTCGCTTGCCTCCCGAACTTGAGAAGGATGTCACTGTGGTCGATTACAGCCTGCCGAGCTTCGAAGAGCTTGGCGAACTTTTGGACCTGATAATCGACAAGATGAAGCGTGATGGAGCCGATGTCGATACCGATTTGGATCCGGAAGAACGCGAGAGGATTATCAAAGCAGCGCAGGGACTTACCCTTACCGAAGCCGAGAATGTATTTGCAAGGAGCCTGGTCGAAAGGCGAGAATTCGATGTAGATGTCATTCTAAAGGAAAAAGAACAGATTGTGCGCAAGAGCGGGCTGCTGGAGTATTTCCCGGCCACTGAGAAATTTGCCGATGTAGGCGGGCTGAGNNTTACTCAAAAGGCGCGCGATTACGGCCTGCCGGAGCCTAAAGGTATATTACTATTAGGTATTCAGGGGTGCGGAAAGAGCCTCTCAGCGAAAGCCGTAGGCTCGCTCTGGAATTTGCCGATTTTGCGCCTCGATGTAGGGAAAATTTTCAGCGGGATAGTCGGGTCGAGCGAGCAGAATGTCCGTCGGGCGATACAGGTGGCGGAGTCGGTTGCGCCGGTCGTTCTATGGATGGACGAGATGGAAAAGGGCAGTCACCTCTTTGGANNTGGAAAAGGGCTTCGCCGGTGTCCAGAGTTCGCCTTTATCCGACGCGGGCACGACCTCGCGCGTCTTCGGCACGTTCATAACCTGGCTTCAGGAGAAAACCGCGCCGGTTTTTGTCGTCGCCACAGCAAACGACATCACTCAGCTTCCGCCGGAACTCCTGCGCAAGGGCAGGTTCGACGAGATTTTCTTTATCGACCTCCCGAGCGAGTCTGAAAGGGCTGAGATTTTTCGTATCCACCTTGCAAAGCGAAAGCGTGACCCGAAGAGTTTCGACATATCCGTTCTGGCCGCCGCTACCGAGGGTTTCAGTGGAGCGGAGATAGAGCAGGCGGTGGTGTCGGCCCTTTTCGATTCTTTTGCCTATAGCCGAGAAGTGACCGGCGATGATATACTTAATAGCATCAAATCAAGTGTGCCGATCTCCGTTACTATGGCCGAGCAGATCGATTATCTCAGGGCTTGGGCGGAGAAAAGGGCGCGACCGGCGTCATAACCAACAACAGGATTTCGTATGTTCGTAAAAAAAATAGATCTCTTCGGTTTTAAGACCTTCGCCGAGAAGACCACGGTGGAGATGGATCACGGCATTACGGCTATTGTCGGGCCTAACGGGTCCGGCAAGAGCAATATCGCCGATGCCCTGCTGTGGGTTCTGGGCGAGACCAATGTGCGCAACATCCGCGGGCAGAAAGCGGTAGACGTTATCTTTAACGGCACCGAGAAGCGTAAGGCTCTCGGTGTGGCCGAGGTGTCGCTTACCCTTGATAACACGTGCGGGACGCTTCCGATCCAGTTCAATGAGGTTACCGTTACCCGCCGTGCATACAGGTCCGGTGAGGCCGAATATTTTATCAACAAGACCCGGTGCCGTCTTAAGGATATCTATGAGCTGTTCCTCGATACCGGTATAGGCCGCGAGGCTTATTCGTTTATCACCCAGGGTGAGATAGACGCGGTTCTTTCGGCTAAGTCCGAGGACCGCCGCGAGCTCTTTGAAGAAGCCGCTGGGATAAAAAAATACCGCTACCGCCGCTCAGAAGCTATACGCAAGCTCGAAAAGACCGAAGCAAACCTCCACCGCGTTCGAGATATTATGGCCGAAATCAGCGGCCAGTTGGAACCATTGGAGGAGCAGGCCGAGCAGGCTCGAAAATTCGAGGAGCTTCAAAGTCGACTGCGGGAGATAGAGATCGGGCTTTTGATTCGGGAC
>DJHI01000174.1 GCA_002431715.1 Armatimonadetes bacterium UBA5829 | reverse complement strand
AAAAGCCCTGGGAAATGACTCAGGTGTGGGTTTTGTCTTTGTCATAACTACAATCCGCCTGGTTACATCCGATAAAGGGAGCTTGATCTTTATAATATTTTCTACCTGTCCTCCCAACTGGCCTATCAGTGGACGCGCATTAGCGAGTTCATTATCGATATCTTCGCTCTTTTGGGCGATGACACAACCACCGGTCTTGACCAGCGGCAGGCACAGTTCGGAGAGCACTGCAAGTTCGGAGAGCGCCCGGGCATAGGCAATATCATATTTCTCTCTATGGTTTTTGTCGCGTCCCAACTCTTCCGCCCTGGCATGGATAGCTCTTACATTATCAAGCTCAAGGAGTTCTGCGGCATCCGCCATAAATTTGACTTTTTTGGATGTGGAGTCTAAAAGTGTCAGTTTTATATCATATCTGGCGATTTTTATGGGTATACCAGGAAAACCGGCACCCGCGCCGACATCTATTACTCGAGCGCCTTCAATAGGCTTGTGAGCTGTTATGCAAGTCAGCGAGTCCAGAAAGTGGGATATGACTATCCCGCGCGGGTCCGTANNAGTGAGATTGAACTTTTTGTTGGTCTCGACCAGAAACTGAGCGTATCGATCGAACTGCTCCAACTGCGTATCGGAGAGTTCTATTCCCAGTTCGAGCGCTCCATTATGGAGGTCATCTATTGGTATATAAGCCATTTAAAGCCCTTTTAAGAATTGACTCATACTCGAGCCTATGCGATAATTCCCATAGCCCAGCCAAGGCATATCAATTATACATAGTTATGCGCCGTAAGGAACAGTAAGTAATGCAAAGAAAGATTCTTTTTTATATCATCCTCGCTCTTATGGGTTTTTACGCTCTTTATTTCGCAGGCCTTGGAAGAAACCCTCTGCTGGACCCCGATGAGCCCGTATACGGTCAGTTCGTCAAAGAGATGGTCAGAGGCGGCGACTGGCTGACCCCGCACTACGCGGGTAAGCTCTGGTTTGATAAACCCCCGATGTATTACTGGCTGGCCTCAATTGCGGTAAAGACCTTTGGACTGTCCGAGTTTTCCGTTCGGTTGCCTTCGGCAATATGCGCGATTGGAATAGTGCTGCTTGTTTTCCTGCTTGCATCTTATGACTTCGGCAGGAGAGCCGGAATTTTTGCGTCGCTCGTGATGGCCACATCGCTTATGCAGATAATTATGTCGCATGCCGCCGCGACGGATGCGATAATGGTCTTCTTCTTTACGCTGGCTTTGTATTCGTATCGGCGATGGCTGGATTCTGCCGGTCGTTCGAGATTTGCATGGATGGCTGCCTGTGGAGGAGNNTGGGATGCTCACAAAAGGCCCTGTAGTGCCGCTTCTGCTTTCGGCGGCATTTTTAATTCATCTCTGGTGGACAGGTTCACTTAAAAAGCTGAGAGTCTCGGATGCGGCGCTGGGGGCGGGAGTCGCACTGGCCATAGGACTGCCGTGGTATCTGGCTATGATCAAACTCCATGGCCGCGTTTTCATAGACGAATTTATTATCGCTAATAACCTGGCCCGGTTCGCAAAACCGCTTCACAAGAGCCAGACGGGCAATGTGTTTTCGTATATCAGGAACGTGCCGATAATGCTGGCATTCTTCCTGCCATGGAGCACATTTTTGCCTCAGGCGATGGTTAAAAACTGGCGACAAAACGCCGGCGCGAAACTCGCCATCGTATGGTTTGCGGTGGTTCTGGTCTTCTTCTCGATATCNNAACCCAGAATTTCACCTATACATATCCACTCTTCCCTGCGGCTGCGATACTGGTCGGAGCGATGTTCGGCAGAGCGGCCCAGGGTGACAAAGAATCCGTGCGCAGCGTTCGTAAAGGTATTATCTTTGGCGCCGTCATCGCGATACTGCTGGCTGCGGCAATGGTTGTTTTTGCGACGAAACGCTTTCCTTCAGCCATAGTGCCGGCATATATTACGGGCGGCAGCCTGCTGGCAGCTTTTGCAGCTTCAATTCTCCGCTGGAAAAAGAGCACAGACTCGGCTTGGATAACAAGCGCGGGCATGGTTGTTTTCACTCTCGCACTCATCTATTGCGCTATGCCGTCGGTAACGCCGTATAAGAGCAGCAAACTACTCGCCAGGCGCATATCCACCCTGCCGGGCGTGCAGGTAACTGCGTTCAATCTGTGGCGGCCCGGGCTTTTCTACTATCTGGACAAGNNCTCCGCCATCAACAGCCTGATGATGGACACCGAACCCGCAGTGATCATCTGCTCTGAAGAAGATGAGGAATACGTCGAAGAGGCGGGTTCAAAGGAGCTTTTCGGTTACGGCGATCTGGATGTGTATGCAAACACGGCTTACATGCAGGAGAATATGATGACCGAAGTACAAAACAAGCCGCATACAATTCCATTTGCATGCGGCTCGTCAGATGTCCGGCCGAAATCATAATCCTGTTAATTCGGCTTAGTTATTAACTTTTCTCTATTTGTTTCTATCTTCTCTTTAGAGACGATTCCGCCGGTTTAGTTGTTCCAAAAAAACCGCCAGCATTGCAACATCCGCCGGTGTCACGCCCGGTATACGGGATGNNGTAGCCGGTTTTATGCGGGCGAGCTTTTCGCGCGACTCACGAGAAAGCGTCCTCAGCCCGTCGTATTCAACGCCTTCGGGAATGACTTTTTCTTCCATCTTTCGAGCCTGCTCGACCTGCATCTCCTGCCGCTCTATATATCCGCTGTACTTAATGGCAAGTTCGACCTGATCGGCCACATCGGGCGGCACGCTGCCGTTTTTTATTGCTCTCGCGATGTCCGAATACCTGATCTCAGGCCTGCGAAGCAGCTCTTCGAGCGAACATGCGCGGTCAGTGAGATCAATATCGAGCGATCTGCAAATCTCGGTGTCCGACGGCTTTACAAAAGTCTCCGCCAGCCTTTTGCGCTCTTTTTCAATCAGGCTGCTCTTGTTTTGGAAACGCGACCATCGCTCGTCATCGACCAATCCCGCTTCACGCCCTATGGGAGTGAGCCGCGTGTCGGCGTTATCCTGACGCAGGAGCAGCCGGTATTCGGCCCGGCTGGTAAGGAGCCTGTAGGGATCATTAACGCCTTTGGTTACAAGATCATCGACCATAACCCCGATATATCCCTGGTCGCGGCCTATAACAACAGGCTCTTCGCCTTTTACCTTACGCCCCGCATTGATCGCAGCTATCAGTCCCTGAGCGGCGGCCTCCTCATAGCCTGATGTCCCATTTATCTGACCGGCGAAAAAGAGCCCGTCCACGAGTTTGGTTTCAAGCGAGGGTTTAAGCTGAGTCGGCGGCGCGAAGTCATACTCTATCGCATAACCGGGTCGAAACATCTTCATCTCTTCAAGACCCGAGATGCTCTTTAGAAACTCGATCTGAATCTCCTCAGGCAGGCTCGTGGACATTCCCTGAACGTAGATCTCGTCCGTGTCCCAACCCTCCTGCTCCAGAAAGACCTGATGTCGCTCCTTATCGGGAAACTTTACCAGCTTGTCCTCTATCGATGGGCAATACCTCGGACCGACGCCGTTTATCCGGCCGCCGTACATAGCCGACCGCTTCAAATTTTTAAGGATTATCTCTTTTGTCCGATCGGTAGTGTAAGTCAGGTAACAGGGCAGCAGGTTTTCACGCCCGATCTTGCCGGACATGAAAGAGAAAGGCCCCGCATCCGGCTCCGACTCCTGCCTTTCGCACTTCGAAAAGTCGATGCTCTTCTTGTCTATTCGCGCCGTGGTGCCGGTCTTTAATCTGCCGAGTTCAAACCCCAGCGAACGGAGGCTGTCGGAGAGTCCCAATGATGCAAATTCCCCTGCTCTTCCTGCGGAAAATTGAGTCTCACCGATATGAATCAGCCCATTGAGGAATGTGCCGGTGGTAACAATAACACACTTCGCGCCGTATTCCATTCCCGTTTGAGTGCGTATGCCCGCTACGCGATTTGCCGGACGACAGGCATCGGACTTGGGACTATCCGTAAGGATTTCTTCGACCATCGCCTGCTTCACATCCAGATGGCTCCGGCGCATGATAGTAAAGCGCATATGGTTCTCGTATTGCCGCTTATCCACCTGCGCGCGAAGAGCGTGAACCGCAGGCCCTTTGCCTGTATTGAGCATACGGATGTGGGTGTAGGTGGCATCAGTCGCCAATGCCTGCTCGCCGCCAAGCGCATCGATTTCACGCACCAGATGACCCTTTGCAGGCCCGCCCAGGCTGCAGTTACACGGCATGTGGCCGATTGTCTGAATATTGATCGTAACCAGGAGAGTATCGAAGCCCATCCTTGCGGAGGCTAATGCGGCCTCGCAGCCCGCATGCCCCGCTCCGATGACTATAACATCATAGCTTTGCATAACAACTAATTATAACATAGGTGGGAAAGCGCGATGTTATGCCACAGCGGCGGTGCGTTTGAGCATACGCACTATTGCAGTCCCATGCTTCCACTCAAAGTTAACTTCATCCATGAGTTGGCGCATAAGATAGAGTCCTCTCCCACCTTCTCTGTTGGGGTCGAGAGCGTTCGGGAACGGGAGGTAATCGGGCCCGGCATATCTGTTTTTAATCTCAACGGTCAGACTGTCCGGCATCACAACGCATCTTATTTCAACATTCGGGTTTTCTTCGGTGCAGTTACCGTATTTGACAGCGTTTGTGCAGGCTTCACCGACCGCAAGTTTGAGGTCTTCTATCTGGCAGGCGTCAAAATGCATTCGCCGCGCCAGACCTTCGACGGCGTGACGTGCGATAGCCACATATTCCGGAGAGCTTGGGATCTCCAGCTGCATTACTTCGCCTTGTCTCAAAACCAATGCCTCCATGCTAATGCGAGACGCAGGATTAATATCATTATTGGCCGATGACCTTCGCGGCTTTATGGGAGATTTATGGCGGAGTTGCGGCAGTTATCCCGTGAATCGATACTTGATCAGCGCCCAGATGCACTCCAGACCGTCGCGCCAGGTGATCTTTTTGCCTTCGGCGTGGGTGCGGGCCTGATACCAGATGGGGACTTCAACGAACCGATATCTGCGCTTCAATAACCGTGCGGTAACCTCGGGACAGAACTCAAAACGATTACAGCGCAGATCGAGGCTTTTTATAACATCGGTGCGGAAGGCTTTATAGCAGGTTGCTTCGTCGGTAACTTTAGCTGCATAGAGCACGGTTGCCATAAAGGCAAAAAGCTTGTTTGCAAGAAAGTTTGCAAGCTTCATCTTCGGCCTTTTGCCCAGAAATCGAGAGCCGTAGACGATGTCGGCTTCACCTTCGACAATCGGAGCGATAAGTTTCGGATAGTCATTCGGGTCGTATTCCAGGTCGGCATCCTGAATGAGGACGATCTCGCCTGTTACCCGCTCGAGAGCGGCGCGGATGGATGCGCCTTTGCCGAGGTTGCAGGCGTTTTCTA
>DJHI01000044.1:2037-5308 GCA_002431715.1 Armatimonadetes bacterium UBA5829 | reverse complement strand
GATGACCGATATGTCGTCTCAGGTGGGCCGGATGTCCGGTCCACTGCGCGCTGCGCTGGCGGATTTTGTATCATAATATAATCTCAATAAGCTGTAAGGGAACGCTCATGAAGTTTAATCAGAACGCAAAATACGTTATAGGTGTCGACCTGGGAGGCACCAATGTCAGGGCCGCCGTGGTGGCCCGCTCCGGCGTTATTATCGGTGAGGGTCGAACTGAGTCCAAGGCGATGGAAGGCCTTAACACAACCGTTGGTCAGATCGTCCTTGCGATCAAACTGGCTGTGGAGAATTCTCCAGCGGACATCTCAGATATCGCCGGAATAGGAATGGGTGTGCCGGGCACGGTTAGAAGCGAGGAAGGCACGGTGCTCTGGTCGCCTAATTTCCTGGGCTGGGACGGAGTTCAGCTTGCCGCTCCTATAGTGGAGCAGATCGGCCTGGGCACACTCCTTGGCAACGATGCAAATGTGGCAGCATTGGGTGAATGCATATTCGGCGCGGGCAAGGGCGCGAAGTGCATGGTTATGTTTACTCTCGGAACAGGCATCGGCAGCGGGCTTATTATAGACGGCAAGATCTGGACGGGTGTGAATGAGAGCGGGCCTGAGATGGGTCATCAAATAGTGCTTGCCGACGGTCCGCGCTGCAGCTGCGGCCGCTATGGCTGCCTTGAGTCTCTCGCTCAGCGCGACGCCATAATAGATAGAGCAGCCCGAAAGGCTCATCGCGGAAGACATACCAGCCTGCTTGAAAAGTCGAATCATGACCTCAGATATGTAACTCCTGCAATGATAGCTGAAGCGGCGCTGGAGGGAGACCCGATTTCAATCGAAACCCTGCAGGAGACGGGTTATTACATCGGCATAGGCGTCTCGAACGCCATCAATATGCTCAATCCCGACAAGATAGTTATCGGCGGAGGAATAGCTCAAGCTGGTGATCTGCTCTTTGACCCGATCAGAACCACCGTGGAAGTCAATGCGCTCTATCAGCAGCTTCAGGCCTGCGAGGTTGTTCCTGCACAGCTTGGCGATAATGCAGGTGTTCTCGGCGGAGCCGCGATGGTGTTGCAGAAAACGACATGACTGAACTAAGAAGAGAAGCTTATATAATACCCTCGGCGGACCTGGGCGCCGAGAACCCTCTGCCAGCGTTTCGGAATCCTAATGAGGACGTATCGATAGACTTTGAAGCCAATAACGTCCCGCCTGAGGATCGACTGGGTATGGGCTGCCAAAATGGCTTCCGCGCCCTGCCGTACAAGATTCAGGACGGCTACAACAGGAGACGAGTTCCGAGAGAATTTGCTTCTTTCGTCCTGGAAAACGAATATCTGAAGGTAACGGTTCTGCCTGAGGCAGGGGGCAAAGTCGCCTCGATATTTTATAAGCCGCTCCGGCGGGAATTGGTGTTTCATAATCCGGTTTTTCAACCGGCCAATCTGGCCATAAGAAACGCATGGACCGCGGGCGGGGTCGAATGGNNNTCCTCACATGCTCTCCCTTACACGCCGCCAAGGTCACAGGTTTGAATGGTGAGCCTGTATTAAGACTGTATGCCTGGGAACGGGTGAAGTGTTTTCCATATTGCATTGATCTGCACCTTCCGGACGGCTCGCCATTTCTATACGCTCATATCAGTTTCGTTAATCCGCACGACTATGAAATCCCCATGTATTGGTGGACGAATATCGGCGCACCAGAGTACGATGGCGGGCGCGTAATATCGCCTGCCGATAAGGCCTATAAAGGCACCGCTCTTCGTGATTGTCCTGTGATAGACGGTATCGATCAGAGCTATGCAACGCGAGTCAATATGTCCTATGATCTCTTCTTTAAAATACCGCAGGAGAGCAGGCGATGGGTCGCTCTGGTAGACAAAGACGGCCGGGGGATGGTTCACACCTCTACCGATATGCTGAAAAGCCGCAAACAGTTCGCGTGGGGTATGAGCGCGGGCGGCAGGCAGTGGAATGAGTATCTATCTGTTCCCGGGATGCATTATCTGGAAATTCAGGCTGGTTTGGCTCCTACGCAGATGCATACCGTAACGATGCCCGCAGGCGCTCATTGGAACTGGACCGAGGCCTTCGGTCACATCGAGGTGGAAGCTGAAAAGGCTCACTCGACCGATTGGCGCAGGGCATATAACGAGACGCAGCAGATCCTCGACGAGATGCTGCCGCGCGATTCGGTGGACGATTTCCATTCATACGCAAGAAAAGTGGCGGCAAAAACGCCTGATGACGTGCTTTATCACGGGCTTGGCTGGGGCGCGCTCGAATGCATGAGAGCCTCTGCCGATGGACAGATATGCGTTATATCGGATGCAACCCCGTTTTCAGAGAATGAAATATCGGCCGAGCAGGAGCCTTGGCTCTCGCTGCTGAAAGAAGGCCGTTTTCCAAGGATCGATCTATGCGAGGAGCCGGGGTCTTTTATGATACAGGACGAGTGGCGGAACAGGCTTATAAAAAGCATCGAGTGGATCGACGGCGATAACTGGCTGGCCTGGTATCACTTGGGTGTTATCAAGCTGGAGACCGGTGATGAGTCCGGGGCTGAGGATGCCTGGCAGCGCTCCGTCAGGCTATCTCGAAATGCGTGGTCGCTTCGCAACCTCGCGATAGTAGCGAAACGCCGCGGTGAAACGGAAAAATATATTGAGTTGATGGAATCCGCCTGGGATACCGGCCCAAAGATTCCTTCTCTAGCGATAGAGCTGGGCAACGCCTTGGTTGAGTCGGACAAATGGGGTGTTCTGCAGAGTACGCTCGCCGATTTACCTGACGATGTTAAAACTCATGAGCGAATCCGGCTCCTGAATACTCGAGTCGCAGTTCGTTCCAATGATCTAGAATTAGCTGAAAAGCTGCTCGATTGGGAGTTCGCAACTATAAAAGAGGGTGAAACAATCCTTACTGATCTCTGGTATGATCTTCAAACAAGGAAATTGTCAGCAAAGCTGCATGTCGAAGTAACACCGGCGCTAATCGATCAGGTAAAGCGCGAATATAAGCCTCCGGCCTTGATAGACTTTCGCCCGTCCGATACGGATGACAAATATATTCCACCACAGTCAGTTGGAGAATAATAGTGGCGGAGAGGCAGGGATTCGAACCCTGGGAGGCTTGCACCTCGACGGTTTTCAAGTCTCATCTGTGGCAGTTCTGAGACCTCATTACCTGTCTTTTTACGCTCAAACCACATGCAGAAACCGTGTAAGTTTTTGGTTGGCCGCATCGGGAATAATGTCAAATATAATGTCA
>DJHI01000044.1:0-2020 GCA_002431715.1 Armatimonadetes bacterium UBA5829 | reverse complement strand
TGCCGCTGTTTTTATAAGTCCAGGCGTCGTGTGCATATAGATATCTCCAGTCGTAGCGATGGTGCTGTGCCCAAGCAACTCCTGAACCACTTTTAGAGGCACGCCCATTTCCAACAAATGCGTTGCGAATGAATGACGCAGAGCATGAAAGCCTAAGCATCTAACCTTAGCAGTTTCACATAGACCTGTAAAATTTCGGGATACTGCTGCAGGATCGCGAATCAAACCATCGTCACCAGGGCATATCAGAGTTCCATCTCCCTGCCATAATTCCGCCATTGCTGCAGCACGTTCTCGCTGCTCACGTCGATATACGGCCANNGTTGTCTGATTAACTTACTGGTGATGGGGATAACTCTTCGGCTCTTTTCGGTTTTCGGTTCCTTGAATCTCAATCCCGATCTGGTTCGCTCAACAGTCTGCTGAACACTTATAGTCCTATTTTTCACGTTCAAATCAGACCATCTAAGAGCCAATACCTCGNNACGGTTTTCGCGGCGATCAAAGAGCCAACCGTTGAGGTACTCTAAAGGAACGCAAACAGTTTCTTGAGGACCTCCATCCGAAGGTATGGTCATGATGACCATGCCTTCGGATAACACAGTGTCTCTTTTTATCGATTTCAACTGTGAAGACCAATCTATTCCGAGATTCTCACAAATCGGTTTCAGCGCAACATATGCACTTCCATCGTGAATAACAGAAACGACTCTTTGCCCATTAAAAGGAACAGTTACTATATTCTCGCTGATTTCTTGTATTTGCTTCATAAAGCTATCAACCTATCGAAACGTGGAGCTTTTTCCCGAGCCCTTTTGCTACTTTGTTGAGTAAGCCGATAGACAGATTCTGTTGCCCACGTTCTATGCGGCTGATATTGCTCTGCCTCGTCCCGACTTTTGCGGCCAATTCTTCCTGAGTCATACCTCGCTCCAGTCTGGCTTTTATTAATTGTCGGGCAACCTCATATTCTGGAGCTAGCTCCTCTAGTGCTGTGGCGAATTCGGCGTCTTCTTCAATCAGCTGCTGCCGTATTTTCTTCCAGGAAACACTGGTAGGTTTATTCATTCCTGTGTCCTCCGCAAGTAGTCTTCCATGTATTTCTTCGCGATATCCAATTCACGAGTATCCAGCTTCATATCCTTCTTAATATATCCGTGAAGCAAGATAAAGCGGTTATTGATCGGCAAAAAATAGAATATACGTGATATGTCACTGGCGAACTTGGTTCGAAGCTCCCAAAGTCCTTTATATTTTTCTCCTTTTATGGGCTTAACATAAGGCTCTCGTAAATCGGTTCCGAACTCTGCGAGCATATCTATATCGCGCACTGATTTTGCTCTATGCTTAACAGGAAGTTTGCGCTGAAATTCCAACACCGGAATTTCTCCATTCTCTTTCTGATATAGCTCTACTTCCCAATCCATTTTGTGCCTCACATTTACATTATATCACATATGATATGTTTTTTAAGCCCAATACTAGAAATTCAGTGTTTGGCTTATTGTCTCAGATATTAGTCGCACTTGCATTTCCGGTCCGAAATCCTGATTCTTTTCCGGCGCATCGATGCCGAACAGGCGCACATGCTCTATCTCCTGCCCTCGTTGGACTTCCAAAGTATCGCCGTCAACGACTCGCAGAACAGTGGCGGCGTAAGGTTTGGCGCAGAATGCAGGTGATGAACAAATGCACAGAGCGATAAGCCCTATCGCTATAAAGCAAGTGTACTGTAACTTAAGCGTAACATTCATGAGTGCTCATAAACCAAGCAGCTGTTTTTTCTTCGCTTGAAACTCATCTTCAGTAATAATACCTTGATCTCTAAGTGATGCAAATTTTGTCAGTTCATCTGCTTCACTTGGTTTACTGGGTGCGGAATGGCTTGTAAATTTCTGCCTTAGCCTTGTATCAATGGCGCAGGACTCCAAACGAGTCACCGAAGAGTTTACCCTGCTTGTCCGCGATATTCAAGAGCAGCGATTAAAAGAGCAAGCACAGCTTCTCGAACTCTACCGAC
>DJHI01000030.1 GCA_002431715.1 Armatimonadetes bacterium UBA5829 | reverse complement strand
GATTGTATCCGCCGACTCGATGGCTGTGTATAAAGGCATGGACATCGGGACTGCCAAGCCGACAGCCGATGAAAAGGCGCGGGCAAAGTTTCATTTGATAGATGTTGCTGATCCGACGGAGCCGTTTAATGTGGGTGAGTTTCAAAAGCTCGCGCAGGATGCCATAGATGATATAAGCCGCCGAAATCTTCCGGCTGTGGTGGTCGGCGGAAGCGGATTGTATGTTCGAGCGGCTATAGACGGCCTGGATACGTCAATTCCCGCTGATAATAAAGATTTTCGGCTAAGGATGGCCGAGCAGGCACGTCTATATGGTAATGAATACGTGCACGGGCTGCTTGCGAAGGTCGATCCTGTATCAGCTGAACGTATACATCCTAACAACTTAAAACGAGTTATTCGAGCGCTGGAGATTTACGAAGAGACAGGCAAAAAGCCGTCGGACCTGTTTGAGGCGGATTCAAAGCGGGAACCTCGTTATCCGGATGCTCGGTTTTTCGGTCTTATGATGGACCGTAAGAAGCTTTACGCGCGAATAGAAAAGCGTGTTGATTTGATGATAGACACTGGCCTTGTCGAGGAAGTCTCGCGGTTGATCGAAATGGGAATCAGCCCAAATACAACCGCGATGCAGGGCCTAGGCTATAAGGAAATAGCCGGCTATCTGAGAGGTGAGATCGGACTTACTGAAGCGATCGATCTTCTCAAAAAGAACACCAGGCGGTTTGCCAAGAGGCAATATACTTGGTTCCGAGCCGACTCAAGAATTCAATGGATTGATGTGGGTGGACGAACCGCCGAAGAGGTGTCACTAATTATAAAGGAGTCTTTGGACAAATGAACAAGGCACAGATGAACCTGCAGGACACGTTCCTGAATCAGGTCAGAAAAGAGGGCATACCNNATACCTGTTACCATTTACCTTGTAAGCGGAGTTCAGCTAAAGGGGCTGGTGCGTGGGTTTGACTCGTTTACTGTTGTACTCGAAACCCCCGGGAAGCCCTCTCAGTTAGTTTATAAACATGCGATGGCCTCGATTGTTCCGCTCAAGTTCGTTCAGCTTGCGCCTAGAGATGAAAAAGAAGCTGCACCCGCTGAAGAAGAAGCTTAATAAGATTCTGAATTTTGAATTAGGAATTAGGGACTGACTTTTTAATGCCTCCGGGTATCTTACCCGGAGGCTGAGTACAAATTCCTCCTGAAAAAAATCAGGAGGCATATAATCATTAGGTAAACTGCAAAAAAGACAAAAAGCAACCAGGAACGATAGCTGTGAAATTCGTAAAAATGCATGGCGCAGGTAATGACTTCGTCGTTATCGACGGCGCAAAAGAACAGATATCTGAAGAACAACTCCCTGCAATCGCCAGACACGCTTGTGACCGTAACCTCGGAATAGGAGGTGACGGAATCATAGTCGTGCTGCCCTCGCGTGTAGCAAATTTTCACATGCGAATGTTTAACCCGGACGGCAGCGAGGCCGAAATGTGCGGTAACGGCATTCGGTGCTTTGCAAAATATTTATATGACCGAAAGATGCATACGGACGTTATTATGAGTGTGGAGACACTCGGCGGAATTAAAACACTTAAGCTGAATGCCTCCGGCGGTAAGGTCCAGACTGTCCGTGTGGATATGGGTGAGCCCAAACTTCTCAGGTCGGAAATCCCGATGAAAGGTGCGGCAGAAGACAGAGTAATCGCTGAGCCGCTTAAAGTCTCAGGAAAAAAAATCGAGATCACCTGTGTATCTATGGGAAATCCGCACTGCGTAACTTTCGTAGATCATGTGGATGAGTTTCCTGTCGAAAAGCTGGGGCCTGATGTCGAAAATCACTCATCATTTCCGCAGAGGACGAATGTCGAGTTTATCGAGGTTTTGAACCAGAATGAGATCAAGATGCGCGTATGGGAACGCGGAGCAGGTGAGACCCTTGCATGTGGAACCGGTGCTTGTGCGTCGGCTGTCGCATCTATGCTCAATGACAAAGTGCAGCGCAAGGTGACCGTCCATCTGCGCGGCGGTGACCTGTTTATAGAATGGCTGGGCGATAATAAAGTCTTCATGACAGGACCCGCCGATGAGGTCTTTGATGGGAAGGTCAATTCGGCTGAGTTTAAGAAATGGATATCTGAAGATTAGCTGAGAGCCGAGAGTGGAGAGCTAAGAGCGCCGTTCGGCAATCAGCCGGGCGGCATTTTTTAGAAACATGTTCGGTTTATCATGATCCCCTCCAGGAAAGATTCTTGGAGGAATAAAATAAGAGATAAAAAACACAAACAATAACCAAACAACTCTGGAGAGAAATATGGAGCGAGCAAAAAGATTAGATCTGATTCCGCCTTATCTGTTCGGTGAGATATCACGGCTTAAATCCAAAGCTATCGCTGAAGGTAAAGACCTTGTCGATCTGGGAATAGGCGACCCGGATCAGCCCACTCCGCAGGCCGTAATAGACAAGCTGTCTGAGGCCGCAAATGATCCCGAAACACACAGGTATGATGAGACTGAGGCCGGTTGGCCGCTGTTTCTGGAGGCTGCGTCGAGGTGGTATAAAAAACGCTTTAACGTCGATATAGACCCAAAAAGCGAAGCAATGCTGCTGTTGGGTTCCAAAGACGGGCTCGCTCACTTGTGCTGGGCAATGATAAACCCCGGAGATATCAGCCTGGTGCCCGACCCGGGATATACGGTCTATAAGGTCAATACGCTTATGGCAGGCGGGCAGATTCATGCTATGCCTCTGCTCGAAAAGAATGGATTTGTGCCGGAACTTGCTTCTATTCCGACGGATGTCGCAAAAAAAGCAAAGTTGATGTTCCTAAATTATCCGAACAATCCGACCGGAGCCACGGCTACACTCGATTTCTATAATGATGTTGTGCGCTTTGCAAAGGAATATGACATCGCCGTTTGCAGCGATCTGGCTTATTCTGAAGTGACTTATGACGGATATGACGCTCCCAGTATGCTGCAGGCTGAAGGCGCGAAAGACGTGGTTATCGAGATGCATTCCCTCTCTAAAACCTACAATATGACCGGATGGCGAATCGGGTTTGCAGTAGGAAACAGCGATCTCATATCTCATTTGAATAAGCTTAAGAGCAATATCGACTCCCGCCAGTTTCCTGCCATTGATATCGCGGCTGCTTACGCACTGGAGAATGTTTCCAATAAACCCACGCTTGATCTCTATACGAAGAGGCGAGATATTCTGGCCGAAGGTCTCAACGAACTGGGTTGGAAAGTAAAGAAGCCGGCCGCATCGCTGTATGTTTGGGCAAAAGTGCCGGATGGCTATACATCTGCTGACTTTGCAAAGATACTGCTCACCGATGCCGGGGTTCTGGTTATCCCGGGCAATGGCTACGGCGAGTATGGAGAAGGCTATGTGCGGATGTCGCTGACTGTTTCAGGAGACAAAAACGGCGACAGAATGGCTGAAGCGGTTAAACGCATAAAAGAAAATATCAAGGTCAAGTGGAGCTAAGCAAAAGTAAATCTGTCCCTCCAGGAATCTTTCCTGGAGGGATATCAAATATGGCATCCAGGTAAGATACCTGGATGCATACAACTTGGAAGCATACAATAGGAGTTAGAAAATTGAGAAAGGCAAAGAGACTGGGCAAAATACCGCCCTATCTATTCATGGAGATATCCCGGCTAAAAGCAAAAGTAATGGCTCAGGGGATGGATATTATCGACCTGGGTATTGGTGACCCTGATCGACCGACACCGGAAAGCATCGTAGACAAGCTGTGCGAAGCTGCAAGGGAACCGGAATACCATAGGTATGATGAATCGGAAGTCGGATGTCCGATCCTTATGGAGGCTGCTGCCAGATGGTATAAGAAGAGATTCGATGTGGATATCGACCCATGTTCCGAAACCGTGCTCCTTATTGGCTCGATTGACGGCCTCGCGCATCTTTGC
>DJHI01000256.1:12955-32493 GCA_002431715.1 Armatimonadetes bacterium UBA5829 | reverse complement strand
TATTACCACTGCTTCACCTCATCAACTGAATGCATGTTAGCAGCTAACATGCCCTTATATGCATGTGTCGGCAATCTGTTGAGCCAATATTTGGAACCACTGGAACCTGGTCTTACCATCAAAGAAAGCGTTGGCATTAACTCGGCCGGAGGTGGACGGAACAACGAACACTCGGGATGCCCCGATGTTTTGACCGGTTAATCCAAAATGATGGCGCCCAGAGCCAGAAAAAGCAGTGTATGCGGTTTTACCATTGAAGCAGACCATCTTGGGACTGAAAGCCAGTATCTTCTTTATCAGCAATGGCGCACCGCCCGACAGCTCTGAGTGGAGCAGGTTGGAATCATCTCCCGCGTGCCTGTTTTTCACCATATCGGTCAGCCCTATCCCGTATTCAGAGAGTCGCCAATCATCCTCGGGACTTAATAACACTGGAACAATACCGGCCTGGTAGATGCATTTGTAGAAGGCGTTGTTATAGCCTGAGTAGTAATGTTTCCGGGCGGCAGAGACATCGCTTGCGGCCGTTCCAACAAATACGATGTCGAGCCCGTCTCCAAGATAATCCAGCAACACATGTGGCTGATCAGTTTTCACCTGCTGGATGGGCATCTCAGGTTTTGCAGGCTCAGCCTGGGCAATGGGTTCGTGGCGATCATGATCGCACGCTCTGATATACCACCTGCCATTGGGTTCTTGATGCTGGCCACTAATTCGGCCTCCGCGCAACAGACTGCGCAACGGCAGCCCGGGTCTGCTCGCCGAATCTTTGAGCAAACCTGCCTGGTGCAACCACAACGATGCCTGTACCGCAGTGACTTCGTAGAGGCTCTCAAGCTTCAGTCGGTCCTGAAGATATCGTTGATGGTATCCACATCAGNNATCAGGCAAGTAATCATTTCCTCCCCAAGTGGAAGACCAGCGCCTCATTTAGCAACGTCCGCTTCCTTACCTTGAATCGTCGCTCGAACAGGTTATCAGACTCCCGTTCAATTTCCACCAAGCCTAGGAACTTGGCGAACCCCTTGAGGCAGCGCGAGGAATAGCAATTGCGCACCGTTTGTTCCGGCGTACTATATGATAGCGGCGGCACCTCTCTCATCACGACTGGAAATGCCTGCAGAAAGGAGTCTTCATAGAAACTATTCGGTCGCCACTCATCACCGTAGATATCGAGCAGGTAGAGCGTGAATAGGAACGAGTGCTGGATGAAATCGATCTCTGGATAGCCGTCGCGGTAGCCCCAATTGAACTGTTCGGCATAGGTACGCAGCAGTCGAGGATATATGCCGGCTAAGCCATGTTCACTCAGCAGCTTGCGGCACTCGCGACTGAGGATGAACTTGCCCTTATACTTACGCACCAGCCCGGAAAGCTCGGTTACAATGCGGGTGGCGTGCATGTCATAGAAGTCAGGCTCGGTGCGGATGTCGCCGAACTCAGTGTGCTTCTTGTATCCATCTTCTCCCCAATATGCCAGCCCAGCCTCGCGCAGAAACTTCTGCGGCAGGTTGCCGGTGGCAGTCGGTTTTAGCCCTTGGCTGCCGATAGCCTCCGCGAGCAATTGGAATAGCGCCACAATCGGCGCCAACGGCGGCACATCGAGATAGGACGGGAATGTAACCAGTTCCGGGGAATCAAATGGATGATATAGGATCCCGCCCATCTGATCCGATGACAGCCCGTGGAACTCGTCNNCTTGGCGCACTGTTACGCTGTCGCATAAAGCCGTTCAGAAAAACCTGGGCCTCTTCCCGTGAGGCGAACTCCTCGACCTGCATTGCCTGGCGCACATCCGCAAATAGCTCTTCATGCAGATCCGACGTTGAAGATGCCTCTTCCCGCCCAAGGCAGCATTTCTTGTATTTCAGACCACTGCCACACGGGCAAGGATCATTTCTTCCCACGCTATACATAGTCTCGCACCCTGTATT
The DNA here is from genome assembly GCA_002431715.1 of Armatimonadetes bacterium UBA5829. GTDB lineage: Bacteria > Armatimonadota > UBA5829 > UBA5829 > UBA5829 > UBA5829. The sequence continues at coordinate 30,559 of DJHI01000256.1, read as the reverse complement.
CCATAATCCTCTGAGCATTAACAATTCCTCAATTGTAGCATAGTCAGAGTCTTGAAGTGTTAGATGATTCAGGGCAAGGCCGATGTGTATGCTGTGCATGTGATCGCGGAGCAAGAGCCCTTGGATCCGTCGGTAGGCTGTTCACGGCGCCCGTCTAGTTCCAGCATTACCGGCTTTGCGGCCCTTGCCTGGTCAACTGGCGGTAGTCCGTTTGGGTTACCGCCAATTTGATTCGATCTCACCCTTTGGTGGGGCTTTTTACAGTTTCTCCAGCGCGACCGCAGATGCTCTGCAGGTCCAAGTAGGCCCGAGTTGATGATGCAGCACATGCACCGTCAATAGGTCGAGAGCCATAGGAAACATTGCGGCCGCATAGAGAGTTGAGATTGCCGTTCACTCCGCTTGCCTACCTGAGAACTCAGGGCTTCCGCAAATGGATTCTTCTTTGCCGCAGTCTTTGCGTATGCAGGCCCAGAGTTGGAGCGGCAGTTACCGGCAAGTTCCACGTATCTGACGTTTCTTCAACCACAGATCTCAACGGATCGCTGGATATCATAGCTACGAAGATGCCGTGTGCGTTTAGGGGGTCGTCAATCATCTAATTGACCTGGCTAATAGCATCTCTTCGGCGGGGCCGCCTGCTAGATCTGACCTCTATTGACAGGGCAATCTCATCTGTAGACATCTTCAGCCTGACGAGCAGATTTGGTCATCGTCCATCGATAGCGAGTTTCATCTGACATCTTCTATCTGGACAAGAGGTGTCTCTGTAAGCAAAGGCGAAAGATCAGCAGTGATCGGGGCTTCCTGTCTACACTTGGTAAGGCGAAGAATTACCCACAAGAACCGAATATATCTTGGAACCAAGACATACAACCTGAACTACCATGCCTTGGGTCCATCTGGGAATTGATTGCAGTAAAGTGCCTCGAAACCAATGTTGATACGCGGGATAGGCGATATGCATCAACGCTGCTATTCTTCTCCAACACGTCTCTAGAACCGTATTCATCCGGCCTTTGTACACAGGATGCAGACTTTGCAGTATAATCCTTATGTGTTCTTATTGCCCAACAATACAATACGATGGACACTCGATGGAAGACCGCGTGAATCAGACAAGCATACATAATCACCTAAGGCCCGATTCCAGTGTGCAACTCGACGGTTTGTTGAAGAGTCGCTTTCACGGTGCCGTTAATATTAGGGGCATCCGATATCAGATACTGTACTCGCTACATCTGGCAATGGAGTTCTATAGCGGGAGTCATTCAACTTGGCGTATTGATCTTGAGGGGATCGAGGATGTTGACCTCAAAGGTATAAGGACAGATACGTGCTACATTCAAGTTAAGACCTCCGAGCACTCCTGGAACTGGGCAAAGTTGAAAAAACCTATCGGGAGTTTTCTCGAGGTGTCGCGGAAAGATCCCGATGGTATCTTTCATCTTGCTGTTGACTTCCACCTGAGAAATGATGTGGAGAAGTTAGCCCGAATCACAACCCTACGTGGCAAGGAGCTGGAGCGCATCAAGAAGAAGTTTCGCAGCCTCTGCAACGGTATTGGTGCGACTGCGGAAGAGGCTGATTGCCTGTTGTCCAAACTGCAGATCAGCTCCAAATGCGAACAAGAAGTGTGGCACGCTACTCGACAATGCGTAACCGAAGCTTTTGGGCTGGGGAGTGAAACAGTTGATGTCTACATTCAGGTTCTTATATCACACTTCTTAGATTGGGCTAACCAAAGACAAACCGTCGAGTGCGCTGATATCGATCAAGTAAGGGAAGAGGTGAGCGAAGCATTGTCGCGCGAGAGTAGCTATCAAGCATTCGGGCTTGGCTTACTTGATCGATTACACTGGACTGATGATCCAGTAGCGCCAGACTACTTCGCCGGCAAGAGGACTCGCCCTGGACACATAGTGGCTGGTTTGGACGTTGTACGTCCAACTTGGTTGGAGAAGCTAGGTGAGACTCTGGATCGATTTGGTGTATGTGTTGTTAGAGCGCCGAGTGGACAAGGAAAATCCACCCTTGCATACAGGTATGCACACGACCGCTGGCCAAGTACTAATACATTTGTGCTTCGGGTAGCGCGGACTCCTGAGCAAGTTCAGCTTATTACGNNGTACGGACTATCTGCGTTTTCGTGCGAGCCTTTTTCCTGCATTGAAACTTCTGATAGACAATGCAGGATGGCAAACGTCATTATGGCCTGAAGTCGTTCGAGAAGTGGTGGCATTGGGTGGGCAGGTGTTGGTGACCATCCGTAACGAGGATTGGCACCGGTTTGCAAGAGAGTCTTCAACTTCATATGGTCTGGTAGAACCTTTCCTCGACATAGACGAGGCGCGTATGGTTTTCCAGGTCTTTAGGGACCGCGAGCGTATTTACCACTCTGTAATATCGGCAGAATGGGCATATGAGAGAGTGGGCAAGCCGCACCTCCTGATGGAATTTGTCTACCTCATCACTCACGGGCAGATGCTTGAAGAGAAGCTACGAGATCAAATCAAAGACTTCTCAGATATCGGAGAAGATCCGGCCAAAATGGAGATCTTGAGAAGGGTTGCACTTGCAAGCGCTTTTGATGCGCCATTGGATGCCAACAAGCTCTTAGCTAGTTTGGCATTACGGGACGACGTTCAGCAAGTACTGCAGCCGTTGGTTGGTGAGTATATAGAGACTCATAACGGGTACATCTATGGACTCCATTGGGTCAGATGCGATCATCTACTCAGAATCCTCCACGATTGTTTTCGAAACCTTACCACTACTGCAATAAATGCCTTGCCTGCAGTTCCACAAGAGAGCCTGCCTGCATTCATATCGAATGCCATTTCGTCTCCCGACATAAAGACAAAAGAACTGCTTACTGTCTTAGCCGACAAAAGCCGAGACGCTGGAGTGGAACATGCTCTTAGCTGTCTCGACGGCATCTTCGCCGGAGGCGAGCGTTTGCTTTTCAACAGTAACAGAGTGTTATTTGAGGAAGCTTATAGTTACCTCGGACCTGCCGGTACTTTTCTTCTGAGTACTAGCTTCATGCCATTCGCCAAGACAGATATCATTGGTGAGATGGTGGGGATCTTTGAAGACAAAGACACAGGCTTTACNNTTAAAGAGATTGCTGACAAAGCTCAGTCGGCTGATAGGGGCCTCGACTTATGTCGAGAATTCCTCTCGTCGATAGGCCCGAATATAGAACCGGATACACTTGCCTTGTCGCGATCAGCTACAGGCAAGTTGCTTGATTGGTGCGCAATCACGCATGTCGAGCTGTCGCACTGGGAAGAAGCCAAGAGCCGTATACTTCCTTCCGATCTACATCAGATGTCTATTGAGGAATTCTGTGCATTTTGCCAGGGGATACACCGTTACGACCGATCTTCATATACAGAATGGTTTGGCAATAACCGGGAAGAGATCCTGGGATACCTAAAACTCCAATTAGACTGCATCGATATATATGTCGACAGCGACGTCACCATTCGGTTCCTCTTGGATCCTAATACAGAAATACAGCCGCACGATCAAACAATGTCCCGTCTCACGACACTAAGGATGGCTGTTCCATTCTGCCTGCATTACCGTTCACAAGGAATATGGGCGCTACCTTTTGGTCTGGATCCATATATAGACGAGACTGAAAAGAATATTCCTCAAGAGAGCTTTCCACTACCATCGGATGTCGAGAAGAATGTGGTCTGGCGTACTATCGTAGAGACCGAGTTCTTGTCCGACACGCACTACAGGTACCAGCAGCATTGGTATCAACTGCGCTCGAAGGCTATAGCCTTTGCTGCAGCCTTTACAAAATGGCTCAAGCGGGGTTTTTCCGGCAAACAGGCCAGTGATGATAACGCAATCGCTCTCGCAAATGATATACTTGAGCTCGTTCGGGTGCTACCAGATCCTCCACCGCAGACTCCGTCGCAGATAACTCAGGTATTGAAAACAGACGCAGGCGGATGGGCAACTCACCTTCAGAACTTCCTGAGGCAGCTCGATTCGGGATCAGAAACGATCCGGTTGGCTGTGCATAACTTTAGAGAAGCTGTAAAGTTTATGCCGCGAATGCAAGCCGCCATATCAGACCTACTGGTCATTTGTCCCGATTACTTTGGCATGGCTGATCTGCGAAGACTTGAGGAATGTTGCTATGCTCCTTTGGAGGCCATCATCGATGTGATACAGGCCCCACCTCTTATCCCACAACGAGATCTCCCAAGATACATCGCAGCTCAGCGCGACAGCAGGAATCGTGTGGTTATCGAGCAAATAGCACGCGCGTTGCAACCACTGGGTGAGTTAGGCGTCGACTTTCAATTAGCAAAGCAGGTTTATCTGGATCATCCACTTCGCTACTATACCTTGATGTTCAGCGTTCTCGATTCTGCCTATCCTGAGTTGACTCTCCCGCTGGTGTGTCTCGCTCTGGCAGATATTTCTGAACCGATGGAGGATTACGTTGATTTTTTCTTCTTGATACCCATATGCTGCGGAGCCAGGATATGGGATGGAGGTTACCGATTAGCTCCAGACAAAATACAAGTTATATCACAAGGCCAAGAACCCAACTGGGAGTCATTTGCCCCAATAGAAGTGTCTGAGCCGATACTCGCGCTCCTGCCGGAATATCCTGTTCGCCCACCTGATGACTTCCAACTACGCTATAAGCTGCAGGCTGTATACACCTGTCTAAGTTTTCTAGGAGAGCTAGAAAAATGGTTATTCCCGTTAGGCGTCTCAAAAAGTCCTTATGATATTGAGCTTCTTGAGAAATGGTCAAGTAAACTGAACTATCAGCGCAACGAGCTTATGCAAGTTGTGAACGAGCTCAAGGAATTCACAGAAACCAGATTCGTGCATGCGTCTGATCGCCCTGAATACCAGAATTTGATTCAGATGGCTTTGGATCTTAACGATGGGCTTCGATACGGTGAATGCGCAGCTACGCTGCTATCATCTTCATCACTTGGGTTTGAGCGAATCGCAGATATCGTAATTGCTCTGCGTGCTTAGGCTAGCTCGATGACAACTGCGAGCAAACCTCATGTGCTCTAGATTTCATCAAGTCACATCACTTATGTTGACGCATCGTTCTTGTTATCGGTCATATTCCGTTAGCAGCTTGCCAGCGCGATCAAATCCCAAAACGATGGCTTTATCTATCAGATCTAAGCACAGAGAGCGCGTGCTCTCGTTACTGCTTTGGTTGTATATTCGTCCAAGAAGCTCAACAGCCATCTCAGTATTGTGAGCAGCGGCAGTCTGGATATCATTCGCATCTTTTCCAACTCTGTTGAGAAACGCCTCTACAATGAGGCAGGCAGATTCAGGTATTTTTGTGCAGCTATTCTTCAGTGCGTATAGGGGGCTCCAGACCTGAGATGGCACTGACTTGCTTACAGCAAACCTTTCTATTAACGTGCCATAACCGCTCAGGTTGCAATCGGACAATTCTCCGAAGCAACTTGAGGCTTCCGCGCGGACTCTGTCACTCTCATCATCAAAGAGTCTGATAAGACACTCCTCGCTATACGACCGGTAATCCACTATACCTAGGTTGGCTGAGAAGACTTCCGCCGCACCGAGCCGATGTGCCTCGCTTCCACTGAGACACGCCTCAGCTAGATGGCGACATTCTTCATGCACCAAAGCAGCAATACATGCTTGTCTTGCACCAGCAATTCCAACCGGTTCAAGAGTAGATCCCATCATCCTGCGCAATATTGGTTCCAGCAACGTAATCTCATCACGGACCGCGTAGGATATAAAGCGTTCTACAAAGTAGGTGCTTAGCAGTTCGTCCTTGGTGTCGCAAAGCTCTCGAAAAAGCTCTGTTGCGGTTTGATGGTCGTGCCTAAACACGCTAATCAAAGTTTGAGCAACACATGATCGCACAGCAATAGACGGATCCGCGACCATCATCTTTAAGGTAGGCAAGAAGTAGCCCAATCTTTCTGGTTTGGCGTATATAAGTCGGCCTACAGATTCAGCAGCACTTCCCCGAACTGTATTGACTCCATATGTGTGTATGTCGTCTGGACTGAGACTATCATTCGAGTCATCTCCTTGCAACACAATAGGCTCCGGATCAGGTGATTCAGTCGCATACCAGGCTACTATATCAAGCACGGCGTCAGGTAGATGCTTATCTGCAGCGCTAGCAATAGGACGGTGTATCCATCTGCCGCAGGGTCGACCAGGGAGTTGATGACATCTGCAACAGACAGCAACAAGCTTATCTAGATCTATAGCCACTCCACTGATTGCGCGAAGTATGGATTCGAAATAATACGGGTGGGTATCGTCTGGCAATCTCAGCGCCAATTCAGCAAACCTTTCTGGCTGCCTCTGAGCTACTCGCTCAAACTCAGGCGCAAGCTGTCTAACACCTCCAATAATCCCTCTCTCCGTTATTTCTATTTCGTTTTCGTTGCTATGCCTCTGAATCTCTACTAACCATTCTTCATCAGTCAACTCATCTACATTTGGCACAGGCGATTGGACAGGCCCACCTATTGACGGTGGTATTGGTGGACGAGGCTGCACTGATTCGTCACGAAACTTCTTGCTCCATTTACTAAGCCGCTTAACTACTCTCGGAGATCTAATTGATGGATCGATTGCCCTCAGCAAATCAAACTGCGATAACCCCTGATACTTCGTCTTGTTACCTCTCCTGAGTTCCCAATCAGGATAGTAGCTGAGCAGCAGTTCTTCAAGTCTTTCTCTCTTTTCAGGTGAACTATGATGAGATACAGCCTTGATTAGCTCAATGGCAGCGCCAGAAGGATAATCCATAATGTAGCCTATCTGAAGCCGATTAGGATCATCAAGCAGGAATTGGATTGCCTGATCAGCATAACGGTGTCCAGAGACAGTATAAGCACGCATCAAAAGGAACTGAGCGGTCTCATATTCGTAGCCATGTAGTTGCTCGGTAAGGCGTGCAAAATCCAAAGGTCGCTCATCAGCCAATACTGATAGCGCTATCTCAACAGCGTGTAATACCTGTTCCGACAGCCTATAACGTCGTCCTCGATGCCTGAATCTCCAGACGGAATCTTGCCACGGTGGGCCATCCTCCGTAACGGCCGTTCTTTCCATAGTGCTGAGTATCAGCGGTAAGATTTCCTCAAGGAATTTCACAGGTTCCTTTGTTGCTACCGTATCCAGAATAGCTTCAGCATCATGTCCATCTCGAATGGTGCCATTGTCATCGTTGAATGGATCAGATATGTCTCCTATATTGCTGAGAGCGTAACCACGATGAAAGTATTTGAGTATTGCTTCACAAGCCCAGTCTGCGTGTGATTCGGAGAGAGGCTCGATCTTGAACCAAAAATCGACATCGGACCTATCATCTAGCGCCCCAGCGTCTATCAGCTTCAGAAAGAGTTCAAAGAACCGTCTCCCCTTACTAGGATCACCAAGTCGCATCACATTGGTTACTCTATCCAACCATTCCGATGATGCAGANNCAACTTTGTCAGCACAAGTATGCTCAACACCGATCAGTAATCTGAGTGCCATATCCTGATGTGTCTCATCGTTTCCTGCTAACCAATTCTGGATCACTCCAGTAGATGCTAGCAGTTGAAACCATCCTTGAGAGCGGCGGATCGTCTTCCATACTCTGTTAAGCTTGCCAATATTTGTTTCGGCAGCAACTGTGTTGAGAATGCTCCATTCGTCTTCTGACGGATCATCCAAGGCAGCCAGAAAATCCAGTGTCACTTCTCTAATATGCTCCCGAATCTCTGGACTCTCGAGCAAACTGGCGACATGATAAGGATAACACTTCAGACTAGCTCGTCGTTCGTAAAGCAACGTCTGCCGGACTTGAGCTCGCCTAAACAGGTGTTGCTCTCCCTGACGCAGCAGATCGAGTATGTCACTTCCATGCGCCACGAATCTGCGAGCAAATGCATAATCGAAGAAAGCAGCATGGAAGAAAGCATACACGCGGTTTTCGCAAACCAGAATGCCTTGTGAGGCCATCGTCTCGGCATCGATTAGGTAGTCATCAACAACGACATCAGGAGCAAACAGCACTTGTTCTTTGCTCATGTAGTCGCAGATACAGTCAATCACTCTTGTCCAGTTGTCGATTCCACTGCGTTTCTCGGCTACAGCACGCCGTTTTGCATACCAGTACTGGTCAAACAGATCTTGCGAGTTTTCAAACTCTAGGCAGTCAGGTGTGAGCAGCTTCAAGTGCAACGGAATGCGCAGCAGATCGAGTTGCTTGTGCGTCAGACGAGATGGATCTGAGCCCATATCTGAGACAGATCGGCGGATCAAGTCTTCAGAAAGAAGACCAACCTGAATAACAACACAATCATCTCTTGTCTTCAACTGTCTCAGACGAGAATCATTCTCCATGTCGAACTTACGGCAGGAGAGTAAGAGCGTAACTTTGGGATGAAGAAGCGCCTGCCTCAGAATTTCATCAATACAGTCGTAAAAGCCCGGATACTGCCCAGACACCGAACTGACCGTATCTAGCTGGTCAATCACCAGCAAGGAAGGTTGTCCATTCGCTACAGCGGCCAATACATTCGCTGGTGAACCTGGCAGATTCAGCTGCCTTCCCACGTCTTCTGGGAACGTACAAGGCTCTAAGCGATCTAGTCGGAATGCGAGTACAGGGGTGCCTGCCCTTTGCAACTGCTCTGTGATTTGTGCCGTGATAGCAGTTTTTCCGCCGCCAGCTTGAGCCTCGATTAGGACAATTCGATTCTTCCGCAGAGCTGATATTGCCGTTTCTAACTCGTCTCTCGGAATGACATTGCCAGCAATATATGCTGCTTTGGCTGGCTCAACGTAGTGAGACGTAGTCCTGTCGACTGCAGCACGCAAATGGGGGTCTTTATCCCACTGTCGTCGCTTGATGCTCTTTTCCTGCAGGTGAGCCCATATTTGTGAGTTAGTCAATGGCAGGTGGATCGAGTCCAGGGCTAATCCCAAGAGCACATCGGCTGTAGTTGTTGAGTCTTGTTCGACCAGGTAAACCAAATGGCGATGAAGATCTTCCCGTAGAGACACCTCATCTTTTGTTCTAACGGTAATCCTATTCAAATAATCGAATACCTGCTCCTGAGAGCACTCTGGCCAAAGTGCTAAGAGACATTCAAAGTACTTGCGCCGATCACCGGACGAAAGGAAACATTTGTCGAAGTCTTCCCATGAGGCGGCTTGCTTAGCATTTTCAGCTAGTTCTCTAAGCTGGACAGCGTCACTTGTTGAGGCAAAGCAGCATTTTGCTTCTGGATCAACCAGCTTGCTCTGCATCCAATGAAGGATGCCAGCCTCTTGCAAATTGGCTAACGTCCAAGCTCCACTGCGACCTTGGTGTCGCTTGATTTGCCAGTGTTCCCGAACTCCATTTACCTCGACCCAAAACTCGGCACCTTTGCCCTCTTCGCCTGGCTGCTCTATTGTTATGCGGTCAAGCCGTTCGTCCAGAATGTCTATTAAACACTGAACGGTCCAACGGAGTTCGTATCTGTTTCCGATTTTGTCTGTAGCACCACCAGGTAGCGGCATACACGTTCCTCGTATTCGAAATAGGTTACCTATAGCATGATCATTGAGCCTACCGAGAATAAGCTAATCTTCCAGCCCCAAAGGATCGCCTTTTTGTTCTCGTTCAAATGCTTTGATGAACGCGTTGATTGCAACTTGTGATTTGGGCAACAGGTCACGCCTTTGGGACAGCATTCGAACACGCTCGATAATGTCTGCTGGCTCTAGAAATTGCTTCAACGACTCGATATCGATTGTCTGACGTTTAGTGCTCACCACATCGTCAATAGACTGGCTATAGCTTTCATTCAATGCATTCGTCAGAAACATGATCAGCAGGCCTTCATCTTTTATGATTTCCTGAACCCATTCTCTGGGCTCACTCGCATTTCCCCATCGCTGCCAATCGTAAATGAGATACATCATACGGGGATGGCATATCAACAAATGATTGCTCGCCAGTTCGCGGATCTTGTTCACGACAAGATCAGTCAATTCAGCAAACTGCTCTTCAGATATAAACAGCTCATCTCCTTGCTCTGTTGCATTTCTACTTCGTTTGTTCAGCTCAGATATTGTGTGCATAAAACGTCCTATCACGCCAATTGATTCACCATCTTCGATTGCACTTTTCAGAGTTTCAAAGCGTTTCTCGGGGTTCAGGCGCACCAAGAGCTGATAGAGAACTCTAGAAATTCTAACCTCATTACCCAAATCAAGCAAACCGCGCTCATCTTCCGGCTTGAGTAGCTGGTCTCCAACTTGGAACAGTGCCCTAACAGCACTTGGTATAGATGATTCCGCTATATCACGCTCTGTGTAATCCTCAAGTTTCTCAAGAAATGCTCTGGCACGCGATGTCCCATCGGGAACTTGTTGCTTCGCAAGTTCAATGAGGTAGCGTCCAAACGCTAACGGATCGGATATCAGAGATATAGCGCTACGCATTTCTGCCGTCGAAAAGCTTCCTTGTGGTATCGCAAGAGTGAAATAGAAGCGAAACAAGTCGTTGCTACAAATGCGACGCTCACGTCGCCACGTAGNNCCACTCTGATCCAAATCTATGGTTGTCACCCCATACGAGTTCTAGTTTGGGAAACAAGCGGCTCACTAGACGTTTAAGTGCTTCTTGGTCTTCTTGTGCTATCTGGGTAATCCAACTCTTATGAAATTCCTTAAGCTCGGTCTCGTTCGGCCCTGAATGACGATCAGGAGAGTGTCCAGTGAACATAACAGGATTTACCCTGATAACATCGTAAGCCAATGGGCAGAAGATGCGAATGGCCTCTAATGAAATCAGGTCTACTGGATTCACATCAGAAGCTATGGCAGGATAAACTACCATAACACTGTTCACCAAACGCATAGCGTCACGTGGAGTCTTAATGAAATGGTCGATTCCCTCCAAGTAGACATTCCCCCAGTATGTCTGGTCGAAGTTTTCTGCTGGTGTATCAACAAGTATTTGGTCGAGCTTGTTGAATAACAGTTTTTGAAGAAAAGGTCTATCTGCAATTGGCAGCGTAAATGGGTATTGGATTATCTTGTCTAGATAATCATCTCCAGACGTCCCTTGAACGTTTGTAAGAGCCTCTGCTGCTACGGACCAGTCCATCGCCAAGAGATAAACCGTATTCGGGAAATCCGCCACGGATTTAACCAAGCGGAAGACCTGCCTGATCTCTTCTTTGGTCAACCTGTCTATATCATCGACAACCACCAGTATTTGCCGGTGCTTACCTATTTCGCGTGCAATGCTCTCTTTCAGCTCTGAGATATCTTGCTGTCTTGGGCGAACAATGCGCGCGAAGCCTTTTCCAGTGGAGGCATAGGGCAGTGGAGCTTCGGAAACAGNNGGTTCTGGTGTGCCATTTCGCAAATCTAGCTTCCAGTTGTGCAAAAAAACGGCGTATCAGATCCTCGTGACCAGAGAACCACCAAGGGTTAAAATAGACGATAACTGGCTGTTCCTCGCGCGGTTTCTTGCGAATGAAGTGCAGCACAAAGTTCAGGAATGTTGTCTTGCCAGAACCCCAGGGGCCGTACACTGCAACCACTAGACCTTCTTTTGGGGCCATTCGACTTATTGTATCAGCGAAATGCTTCGCCGATGAGGCATAATCCAGCGCATCATGTTCAGGGTCGTCGAGTGGCTTATCTGGTGACCACTGCTTTAGTGTAGATCCATGACGAGTTGCCGGTCCTAATGCTTTTTCAATGTATGGTTCGCGTCTCCAGATCGCATGTACGAACAACAGAACTACAGTGGCTGTACCAACAGCAAATACTACCTGTGAGACCAACGTATCGGTTATATAGAAAGCAAAGCCCTGCAGGTAGCAGTGATTGTAGACGGCCTGAATTGCAATCCATAGAGTAATACATATACACGTTGCGATTGCTCTCATAAGAAACGTGACAAGTGAGACGAGTCCAAGCTGTCTCTCATTCATTCGATCACCAATGCGAGACTCCCCGTGTTCCTCAGGCATTGTCATGGTGAGTCATCCCATAGATTGCGGTAACACGACGGTACAAGTGCCATCCGAAAGCTGTAAGAATTCCAAATGCGAATAGTATTTGCAGACCCAAGACCACAATCCAGTCAGCACCGGTAAGCTCTGTTGTGTGGAAGAATCGTTGAGAAAACGCTATCGCAAGGCGTAGGCCAGACTGAAGCAATATGTATATAGCAAGGTAGAGCAGCGCCAGTAATAGGCTGACGACGCAATTCAACACTAAATTGGCTATCTGCTTAGCCTCGTTCCAGGAATCACTTTTCGTTGTTGTCATACGGTTCACCTCGCGCCCAAATCCTTATGCCAAGTTGGTGCATATGGCATGCTTATTATATGCATTCGGCAGATGCCCATCAAGCTGCCGATTGACAGCAATTGCTATTCGCCGGTCACGGATGCTGAATCGGGCGACGCAAGTTCAAGGCATTTAGCGACACAACCCCAGCAAATATTACTAATTGGTAGCCCATCCCTACGGCAGCAACTAGACTGAATGCTGATTCTGTCGCAACTGATCCTATATATTGACGGCACGACCGCTCCTCCCCGTAGAGTCCTCAACGGATTGTGCTGACTGGTGCAATAGTCGACACGAACCACATTAGAGCCTCAGCTGAAGGACTGGCCAAGAGGTGATATGGATGGCGTCGTGGTTGCTCTAGCTAAGCAGCCGTCAATTTGGTAAGATGATAGCAATTCTATCATTATAGTTTCACGACTCGCATTCACTCAGTGCTGTGAACNNACCGGGTTGAGACACCGCCAGTAGGATATCTGATGCTCTTAACCATTACTACAACTCATTCACCGGCTACCGATCTCGGTTACCTTTTACATAAGAACCCATCGCGAGCGCAAGTATTCGAGCTCGCGTTCGGCCAAGCGCACGTCTTCTATCCTGAGGCAACCGATGAGCGCTGCACGGCGGCACTGCTGCTGGATGTCGATCCAGTGGCCCTCGTTCGCAGTCGTAAGAGTGGGCCGGAGAGCTTTGCGCTTGGGCAATATGTAAACGAACGACCGTATGTGGCTTCGTCGTTTATGAGCAATGCCATCTCACGCTTATTTGGAACCGCAATGGGCGGAAGATGCTCCGGAAAGCCCGAACTCGCGAACTTGGAAATTCCGCTCACGGCAAAATTGTCGGTTGTTCCCTGCAGAGGCGGTGAGGATCTACTGCGACGCCTATTCGAGCCCTTGGGCTATTCTGTAACTGCCGAGGGTTATCCGTTGGATGAGAAGTTCGCGGACTGGGGTAATAGCGCGTTCTTTACGGTGAGCCTGGAGAAGACGTGCCGATTGAGTGAGTTGCTGACGCACTTGTATATCCTGATTCCAGTCCTGGACGATGAGAAACACTACTGGGTCGGGGAGGATGAGGTCGAAAAGCTCCTCAAGCATGGCGAGGACTGGCTTTCCTCTCACCCAGAGAAGGATTTGATCGTAAAGCGCTACCTGCGGCACCGTCGAAATCTAATGAGCCAGGCGATGGCGCAGCTTCTGGAAGAAGATACGCCCAACCCCGATGAAGTCCAGGAAGTCGCCGCACAGGAAGAATGGGTAATCGAGGAGCGCATCAGCCTCAACGAGCAGAGAATGGGCGCGGTTGTTTCAGCGCTCAAATCTGCTGGCGCAAAGCGAGTGCTGGATCTCGGCTGCGGTGAAGGAAAGCTGATAGGCGCCCTTCTCAGGGACAAGGAGTTTGTCGAGATAGTAGGTGTGGATGTATCCTACCGGACCCTTGAGAAGGCCCAGGATAAGTTGCGCCTGGAGAAGATGGCGCCGATGCAGCGCGAGCGCATCAAGCTCCTGCACGGGTCACTCATCTATCGCGACAAGCGTCTAGAGGGCTATGACGCGGCGGCTGTAATCGAGGTAATCGAGCACATGGACCTTGCGCGCCTTGCGGCATTCGAGCGGGTTTTATTCGAGTTCGCGAAACCTGGAACGGTGGTCCTGACGACCCCTAACGTTGAGTATAACGTGAAGTGGGAGAGCCTGCCTGCGGGCAAGATGCGTCATCGTGACCACCGATTCGAGTGGACGCGCGAGGAGTTCGCGGACTGGGCACACGGCATTTGCGAGCGCTTCGGCTACAGTGTGCGGTTTTTGCCTATAGGGCCGGAGGATGCAGAGATTGGAGCACCTACACAGATGGCGGTGTTTGAGAAGACATAATGAACAACGAGCGCATACAATTGTATCTATCAATAGAGCGCCTCTACCGCGCATTTCGCACGTATCGGCTAAGCCCAGACCTCGAGGAGCGTGTTGATACAACCGAACTGCGGAATCTTACTGCGCAGGATATCAAGGCATTGGGCTCTGCGGACTTATCCGGGCTCAGCATTACTGATATTAAGCACTTGCTACCGCGCGTAATGGAGATGCTTCTCACGTACATTTATCCTGCCCGTCCCGAAGCTGTTTTGCAGACTATCGGCAGAACCGATTGGCGTTGTTGGCAAAGGAATGAACGCTCAGCAATAGAGAGGTTCCTTTACGCCGGCTGGTGCTATTTACTGGCTAAGCCAACACCCGTCCAGAGGATAGATCAATGGCTTTGCGCAAGCGTGCAGATAGCAGACGACGTGTACACATTCATACACGAACTCACTTACGGCTGGTGGAGCAAGCCGCTACCCAAGGCAGCTCACTATGCTCGGCTCATCGCTGCGAACTATGAGGCATTGTCGAATGGGCAGCAGATGGCTAATCCATATTGGGAAAGCCGAGAGGAGCAGATGCTGGAAGCATCGCGGTGGATTGTCAGCAAATATGAGATCAATGATCTCGATGAGATCATCTCCGAGCATCCTTATGAGCCTGTGTCAGATGATTTACGGCTGGCTGCATATCAGTTGGAAGAGCTGTGCGAACTTCCACACAAGGAAAGGCTTAAGCCAGTGGTACCCAATGCGTCGGATTTCATCCGTGAACCCCGGGCCTATGGTAATTCAGATGTTGAGCCTATACCCCCGCCGCCTGAGGATCTGCGTGCGTTGAGCGATGCCATTGACGCGCTATACGAAGTCTTTGAGCCATATACAAGGCGTCCGGAGTTGGAGCGACGCATGGGTTCCGCTCATCTCAAGGAACTGATGCAGGCTGATCTTGCGGACCTCGCGCACGACATCCTGATCACGCACGGTCAACCTGAGGACCTAAAGCATTTCTTGCCGAGGATGCTTGAGCTGATGCTCCAGCCCGGTTGGCCGATAAGGCCGGAAGGGATGATGTTCAAGCTGCTTCTGGCTGACTACTACATGTGGCCAGAAGCTGAACGCGCTGCGGTTGACACTTACGTAAAGGCTGTGTGGCCTGTTCTGCTTTCTGACCCAGAATACCCAGTCTCAGCCGAGGAATGGCTGTGCGGGGCTTCAGCGGTTATCGAAAGAGGTGAATCACCACCGGCGCCGGACAGCGGATCAATGGTTGTGGACAAGTTCATGGACTTTCCCGACCTCTGGCGAACGCTCTGCAACGAAGGCTCTGCTCCCGCCATGATCCATTGGGCGAGATTCATCATCGCCAACTATGGGACTCTCATAAACGGAACGAAGCTCCGCAACCGCTTCTGGTGCAATCGGCCGTATGAGGTGCCCAGGGCTCTTCATTGGATGCTGTCGGCCGACAATGTTGCCAACTACCTGCATGGCGAATCTGCCAAAGCTGGAATACCAGCTGAGGTCAATCGCGCACTGGAATATGCAGGTCTGCTATGGGAGAAACGGGGAAAGCAACGCCACGGAGCTTCAGATATTGCAGTTTGCGATCCAGAAAGGGCTCTCGAACTGGCGCGCGGGATTGATGACCCTTGGTTCCGGTGCCAAGAACTGGCAGGCGTTGCCCGCAACACGTCCGATGCGCAGTTTCGAGATATCGCCTTACGCGAGTCTTTTGCCGCAGGCGCGGAGACGGCAGTACCCAACCGAATCGGCAAGGTCTCGTCTTGGCCGCTCGGCGTGCTGCTCGACGCCGGGCCCAGGGAATGGTTCAGACAAGAACTGGCACGGCTGCTGGAGACAGTGCGGAGTGAGCCGCATCCTTACAGGCGCATTGATGCACTCAACTGGTTCCTCTGCCCCGCTTTTGAGGGTGCACCGGAGCTATATCGAGAAGTCATTGCGGAGATCGGCCGAGGAGCAGATGAAGCGCGCGGTTGGCGAGTCGCTTACTTGCTGCTGATTGGATCAGAGACAGCCAGCGCTTTCGACCACGAGGGTGCAATCGAGATTGCTATGATGATCCGCAACCTAAGGACCAGACGGCGGGCTCTTCGCGCAATAGGTGAGCAGCAGTTGGCGGAGCGATACTATTGAGCAGTGAATCAATCAATAGGAGACCAGATCTGATAATTTCCACCGGCACCGAAGTTGTTACGCGCGCAGTCGCGGGTGAGCACCCGTCCGGTTCGGTTGGCGTGGTCACAACACCACCTGCTGATGCTACACACTCGTATCAGATCCGGCTGGTGGGTGGTGCAAAGGTCAGCTTGCGTCGGGAGGATTTCGCTATTCTCAAACATTTCCAGCGGCACGGAATCGACGAACCAGGAGCGGTGCTTGCCGAGTATGATTTGTATGACGGCGTGATCTACCGCTGCGTGGTCGGATCGCGGGCATATGGGCTGGATGGCGATGAGTCGGATATCGACAGGCGAGGGATTTATCTGCCACCGGCTGATCTGCAGTGGTCCCTCTATGGTGTGCCGGAGCAGATTGAAAACAAGGAGACTGATGAGGTCTACTGGGAGCTCAGAAAGTTCCTGATCTTGGCGCTTAAAGCCAACCCGAACATACTTGAGTGCCTATATACGCCGATTGTGGAGATGGCGACGCCGCTCGCTCTGGAACTGCTCGATATACGCGAGGCGTTTCTTTCGAAGCTGGTTTACCAAACCTACAATGGCTATGTGATCTCGCAGTTCAAGAAGCTGGAGCAGGATCTGCGCACGCACGGCGAGATACGCTGGAAGCACGCGATGCACCTAATTCGGCTACTTCTATCGGGTATCACGGCGCTTAGAGAATGTTATGTGCCAGTGAGTGTAGAGGAGTATCGGGACCGACTTCTTGCGATCCGGTGTGGCGAAGTGCCGTGGGAGAAGATCGACGCTTGGCGGTTGGAATTGCACATGCAGCTCAATGATGCATATGAAAAGACGCCACTGCCGGATCGGCCGGATTATGTCCGGGCGAACGCATTTCTGATAGAAGCGAGGAAGATGAGGGCAATGGAGAACAGATGATGGGGCTCAATATATTTCGCGATGNNGCTTTTCTGGATGCAATCGGAAAGCCCAGTGAGAACAGTGAGGCTATCCTCTCAATGCTCAAAGATGAGATGGCAGAACTGAGCATATCACTTTCAGACAGTTCTCAGCTGCGACATCAGATCTACGATATGTTGTTTCTCTTGTTTGAGTTGGCATCTCGACACAATCTCGATCTGGACACCGAGTGGCAGATTGGACACGTGCGGAAGCAGGCCAAATACCTGAGTTCTGTGCCACCAGTTAATGAAAATGATAATTGACCGCAGGCTT
>DJHI01000256.1:0-12936 GCA_002431715.1 Armatimonadetes bacterium UBA5829 | reverse complement strand
GCTTGTGACTGTGATCGAGGAACATCCATACCCGCTGCTGTTCGCGACAATCAGCGGGGCGCATCTCTACGGCTTCCCATCGCCTGATTCTGACTATGACTTACGCGGTGTGCATATTCTGCCGGTCACAGACGTGGTCGGGCTGGAGCCGGGACGGGAGACGGTGGAGTTGTCAGAGGCAAAAGAGGGTCTTGAGATCGACTTGGTGACGCATGACATCCGCAAGTTCTTCCTGCTTCTATTGAAGAACAACGGATATGTGCTGGAGCAGCTATACTCGCCGCTTATCGTGCGCACAACGCCGGAGCATAAGGAACTGAAGCAGATCGCCAGGGGTTGCATTACTCGCCACCATGTCCACCACTACCTGGGGTTTGCGCAGACGCAGTGGAAGCTCTTCGAGAAAGAGCAGCCGTGCCGGGTGAAGCCACTGCTCTACACATTTAGGGTGCTGCTGACCGGCATCCACCTGATGCGCACTGGCGATGTCGAAGCCAATCTTCCTCGACTGAATGAGGAGACGAAGCTGTCCTATATTGATGATCTTGTGGCAATGAAGTTGTCGGGAGCGGAGCAGTCGGCGTTGGACGACGCAGACGTATCGTTCTATCTATCGGAGTACAATCGGCTGCGGTGTGAGCTGGAGGATGCTTTTGAAAAGACAACGCTGCCGGAGTGGCCATCGCCCAAAGAGGCACTAAATAATCTGCTTGTGAAAGTGCGTCTGGAAGAGTATTCAATGTGAAAAGACGACTACTGAAACCACTAATAATCACAGTGTTGGCCGTTGGCATACTTGTCATCGTAATCGCAGCCTTGCCCTATATTCCAGCTGTGCAATACTGGCATGCTGATAAACTTGAAAGAGTTGGACTTGATACCCAGAGTAAACTTAGGGCTTACGAAAGATCAGGTGATCCTACCGAAATGCATGCTTGGCTCAGTGAGAATTGCGATGGTGGATGTGGTATGCAGACTTATCTTACCTTGAGCGAGTGGTCAATGACACACAAAAAAGAGTTCGTGCGATTGGTAGAATCGATGTACGAAAACCAGCAGCAACAGTTCACACGGTTATTTGCATTTACGCTTGATGATTCGGGACAGTCAGATGAGTTTCTTCGCGCGTATAAAGGAAGCGAATCGAAAGCGATCACGGCCATAAGTCGTCGATTGGGGCGTAGCGTACCTTGGAGCGACTATATGGCTGATCCACCGAAACACAAAGGCGAATGAGGAGAACATTGATATGATCAACAATGAACTGAAGACTGCCTTATTGCGTTATCTCAAACCTACCAGGCGGCTTGTGCTTGAGCCTGGGGATCCGGGACAGATTCAGGTAACCAAGATCGGCGGGGTTCCTTGGTGGCCGGAGGGAGTGCAACGACCACACTGTTCTCATGGACATGCACTCTCGTTCATCGCTCAGTTTCTACTATCTGATGTACCTGGACTCGGCGAAGAATGTGGTCTGCTATCCTTCCACTACTGCCAGGAGTGCGCTTATGAGGGCAATATGCCTCAGGGATGGTCTGACTGCGACGATAGCCCTGATCTTACCGCCTATGACTTAACTATATTCAGTGATCTCAGTGTTGCAGCGGATAACCTGGGGATTATTGCAGAAGACGTGGAAAGCCCATACTCCGTAACATACTCAGACAGAATGGAGACGCCGGACTGGGACGAATCCACCGAAATACCCGAATTGGCGGATTTGGTTAATGCCGCATCAGATGAAGAGATCGACTTTATGATGCAGGATGCATATTCTTTCGATGAAAGCAGATTCCCGGATCTTGTCCATATCCCTGTTTCAAAACTTGGAGGCTGGCCGAGTTGGGTTCAATACCCGGAGTGGCCTCGTGATCACCCCGATGAAGAGCTGGTCTTTATTGCGCAGTTGTCGCCATCTGAGAATCAAATGGAAACATGGGTCAACGGATTGGCATACATATTCATACAGCCTGCTTCCTATCCTGATAGGAAGGCTAAACTGCTGTTGCAGTACACCTGATAATAACGCTGCCTTGGAGAATCCATGAAACTAACAATCCCTGAACTAGCACTGGTGGTTCTGATCGGCCCATCGGGTTGTGGAAAATCGAGCTTTGCGAGGGCGCATTTCAAGCCGACTGAAGTAATCTCGTCGGACTTTTGCCGTGCTCTGGTCTCTGATGATGAGAACGATCAGGCGGCTACGAAAGATGCGTTCGAGATACTGCATTTCATTGCGGCTAAGCGGCTTGCAGCGGGGAAGCTGACGGTGGTCGATGCGACCAATGTCCAGCCGGAGGCACGAAAACCATTGGTTGCGCTCGCGAGAGAGTATCACTGCCTGCCAGTTGCCATAGTGCTCAACATCAACGAAAAGATATGTCATGAACGGAATAAAGACCGATCCGATAGAGACTTCGGTCCGCATGTCATCCGACAGCAAAGCGCTCAGCTCAAGAAGTCCCTGGGTTACCTCAAACGAGAGGGATTTCGTCACATATTCGAGCTGAAGACACCCGAAGAGCTGGCCGAAGTCGAGATTGAGCGCCAGCCTCTGTGGAACAACAGGCGTGGTGAGCATGGACCGTTCGACATCATAGGCGATGTCCACGGGTGCTTCGATGAACTCTCCGAACTACTCAACCAACTCGGTTACGAGGTGTCGGATAACCTGGCACGGCATCCAGAGGGGCGCAGGCTTGTGTTCCTCGGTGACATCGTAGACCGCGGGCCGAGGATAGTGGATACGCTCAAGCTGGTAATGGCATCCGTCGAGGCGGGGACGGCGCTTTGCGTGCCGGGAAATCACGACATGAAGCTCATGCGAAAGCTCAACGGTCGGGACGTGCAGATCACACACGGCCTTGAGGACTCGCTCACACAGCTTTCGAGTGAACCGGACGAGTTCCGAGAGCAGGTTCGGCAGTTCGTAGACGGGCTTGTCAGCCACTACGTCTTCGATGACGGCAGGCTCGTGGTTGCACATGCGGGAATGAAAGAAGAGATGCAGGGGCGCGGATCCGGCAAGGTCCGTGACTTCGCATATTACGGCGAGACCACCGGAGAGACTGACGAGTTCGGTCTGCCGGTGCGCTACAACTGGGCTGCTGAGTATCGAGGCAAGGCGGCCGTTGTCTATGGCCACACCCCAGTGCCTCTACCCGACTGGCTGAACCGGACGGTTAATATCGACACAGGCTGCGTGTTCGGCGGGAGCCTCACCGCGCTGCGTTATCCAGAGAAAGAACTTGTATCGGTTCCGGCCGCACGGGTCTATGCTGAACCGGCGAGGCCGTTTGAACCAAACGAAGATGCGCAGGCTCTTAATGCCCAGCAGGAACAAGACGATGTTCTTGACATAGACGACGTCATTGGCAAGCGGATCGTCTCGACTCGTCTGAACCGCACCGTCACCATCCGCGAGGAGAACGCCACTGCCGCTCTGGAAGTAATGAGCCGGTTCGCCGCGAACCCCAAGTGGCTAATCTACCTGCCGCCTACGATGTCCCCGTGCGAGACGAGTCGCAAACCCGATCTGCTGGAGCACCCCGAAGAGGCGTTCGCATATTATCGACACGAGGGAGTATCGAATGTGGTCTGCGAGCAGAAGCACATGGGCTCGCGCGCGGTAGTGATCGTTTGCAGAGATGAAGATGCGGCACGCAAACGTTTCGGAGTCATCAACGAAGGTATTGGCATCTGCTACACCCGCACAGGTCGCCGGTTCTTCAATGATCTGGAGCTTGAGACCCAGATGCTGGAGAGGGCCCACTCGGCGCTGGAAAAGTCCGGATTCTGGGAAGAGTTTGCCACAGACTGGGTCTGCCTGGACTGTGAGCTGATGCCGTGGTCTGCGAAAGCGCAGGAGTTGCTGAAGTCTCAATACTCAGCAGTCGGTGCAGCATCGAAGGCCGCGCTGGGTGAGGCTGTCGCGGTCGTCGAAACTGCTGCGGGTAACGGCGCCGAAGTCTCGGAACTGCTTGGCCGATTCCGCAGTCGAAGAGATATGGTCGGTCANNGTAGACGCTTATCGACAATACTGTTGGCCAGTGTCGAGCATCGAGGACTACAAACTCGCGCCGTTTCATATACTTGCAACAGAGAGCGGGATCCATATAGACAAGGATCATATCTGGCACATGGAGACATTGGCGAATGTCTGCCGTGCTTTGGATAACGGCAACTCGCTCCTCTTAGCTACACCCTACAAGGTGGTCGATGTAACTGACCCTGCAAGCCAGGAAGATGGCGTCCGCTGGTGGGAGGAACTGACCGGCTCCGGCGGCGAGGGAATGGTTGTCAAACCGATGGACTTCGTCACCAAGGGTCGCAAAGGTCTTTCCCAGCCAGCAGTGAAATGCCGTGGCCGGGAATACCTGCGCATTATCTACGGACCGGAATACACGGCGCCTGAGAACCTGGAGCGATTGCGCTCGCGTGCCTTGGCGGGGAAGCGATCTCTCGCAATTCGGGAGTTCGCGCTCGGGATCGAGGGACTAGAACGGTTCGTCCGTAGAGAGCCGCTCAGGCGGGTGCACGAGTGTGTGTTCGGGGTTCTAGCACTTGAAAGCGAGCCAGTGGACCCGAGGCTGTAGCGAGAGATGAGGAAAGAAAGAGCGTGAATGAAGAGCAGATTATAAAGGCAGTGTGGGGCCTGGTCAGTGATGAGCGGGAACAAAGTGTTCAAGGTTACATAGTTCTTAAAGAAGCTGGCGGATCATCTGCAGCTACTCTGCTGCAAGTCGCGCATAAATGGGATAAACGCCAGCAGGCAAGATGGCTAAGCATATATGCGGGTGGCAGTCCCACGGACTTCCTCGCGCATGCTATTAATGATCCACGAGCAGTCGATGCACTCGCCGATAGCCTGCACGACCCAGAGCCGCATTTCCGAGGTTTTGCCGCATTTGCTTTGGCCGAAATTGATGATCCGCGGGTAGCGGGTTTGCTAGCTGAAGCCATCCGCGATGAAGAACCATATGTGAGGCGTAATGCCATCTATGGATTGCAGCGCCAGGGTGATGAGCGCTCATTTGCTCTGGTCACAGCAGCTATGAACGACGTCGACGAGAAAGTCCGTTCTGCGGCAGCACGTGCAATGCGTTGGATCGGAGGACCGGATAGCACGCAGGTTCTCATCCAGGCGCTGAGCGATCCGGCAGAACGAGTAGCTGTTTCTGCCGCCGGATCACTTGGTATTCTGGCCATTACAGAGGCCGTGGATTCGCTCATTAAGGCGCTGTACAGTGAACGCTGCAATCTTGCAAAGGCTGCCGCCGATGCCCTGGGACGAATTGGAGACTCTCGCGCGGTAACACCGCTAATTGATATTTTGAAAACCACTGATAATCGCTTTATACGATCATCTGCAGCCAGAGCTCTAATCAAGCTGGCTCCTGAACGAGTTGTAGATTACCTTATTGCAATGCTGCACACCTCGGATAATCTCAAGCGAAACCTTGCTGCCGGATCACTTGGAACACTCAAGGATTCCCGTGCCANNAAGCGCGAACAGCTGCATTTGCACTGGCATCAATTGGTGACCGGCGCGCAGTTGATCCACTTCTTGCACTGCTCCAGATAGAGCCGAGAATGCAGCCGGTAAAGATCGGGGTCAATCCCGACGTCTATAGAGAGGAAGACAGGAATCGTTATGTGCGAGATGCGGCAGCAACAGCCCTCGGCAAGCTGGGCGACTCCCGGGCAGTTGCACAACTTCTAGCTGCATTGGAAGATGCATCGGTAGCCCCGACCGCTGCGCTATCACTGGCTCAGCTCGGCGACGAGAGAGGAGTCCGACATCTGCTCAATATGCTCAGGTCAGGCGATAAGCAGCAGGTGTGCGGTGCTGTCCAAGCACTCGGCGAATCCAGATGTCCTAATGCAGTGATGCCGCTGATAGAGCTGCTTAACTCCGAAGCTACCAGTCCATCAATGCGATCATACATACTAAGCGCTCTTGCACAGATCGGAACAAAAAAAGCAGCTGAAGCAATCGAGTCCGTGATGGTATCAGGCGATGAGGGTGCTATAGACGCAGCCGCCGAACTGGCGAAGCTTGGGCACGACTTGGGCTTTGCTTATCTTCATTCCGAACTAAAGTCCGGCGATGAGAAGCAACAAATCACGGCGGTAATGAAGCTACATTTCATCTCAAATCCTCGCACCATCGATGTGCTGACATCTGCACTTCACGATAGGTCCGATGCCGTGCGACTTCACGCGGTGCGAGCACTTGGTAGAATCGGCGATAAAAGCTCGATCAAGAGCTTGGAAGCCTTGCTTGATGACCAAAACAGGCAAATCCGGGTGGCGGCATCAACGTCAACCCGAAGACTAAAGAACATGACTCAGCCGACTGCAGGTACCTGGTAGTAGTAGTGTGGGCATAATGGTTCCTCATGAGGGTGTTTCACAGAACAGAAAGCTTATCACTCAGGACAGAGGTATTGTCAGTGACGTCGCTGCAGATGTTCTTGTGGTAGAGTTCCTACCACAAGAGGTGACATCGGTTTTCGCTTAAGTCCAAAAGAATCTGTATTCGGATCCATTTACTATGATCATGGCATTTCAAAGATAGTCAAGGCTCAGATATTCTCCATTATGATGCCCCTGGCTGCTAGGACGAACTTTCCATCAACGACTCCGTCAACCGGCCTGAAACGCACCGGACTCTTGTGTCCGATAACCTCAAGGGCTGTGCCATCCACGTTATGGAAGCCGTGAAGGAAACTGAGGTCGATGCCTTTGTCGATGGATGTCCCGCCAAGCATAATGCCGTTTCGTATAACACTCGCTACCAAATTGACTGAATAGCGTTCTACAATCATTTTGCTTATGTTTGCGTAGAGCCCCTCCTCTTCGGAAAGATCAATCCATCCGATGTGGCGGCCACTATGTGTTTCAAAGACTTCCGCATTTTCTACAAGAGTGCGCTCATGAACCAGATATTCAGTGATATACCAATCTACGATCTCTTGCCGGTCCTTGATGTTCGTGCCAGCAGCCAGGCTGCGCATAACATCACATCTCCTGTGAGTAAATCTGGGTTGCATGAGCGCTGCCAGAAGACGGAAGTCATCAACCACTCCGTCATCTGATGAATCGCTTTTCTGGCTTAGCAATTCCAACCAGCACTGACAACCTAAGTCGCGGTTCAGGAAATCGCGCCAAACGAGCGCTGCGGCAGTTGTCTTTTTCTCATCGACATTGTATGTAGCAAAGAGTATGTAGCAAAGAGCGGGCGGAAACGAAGAGCATTGGCAGGCTCGTTCCATCCAAAGTGATGATCATATAGATGAACAAATCAGCCTTTCTGGACAAGCATTTCCAGCGCATTATAGACGTCCGCATTGTGCGCTCGGTCAAGTGGAATATCGGCAATGTAGACGCTGCCGGGACATTCATCGTTTGCCATCTCTGAACGAATCGCTTCTGCTAATTTGCTGCCATTCGTGATCTTGGCTCTCGCACCTGGGCCTAATTTGGTAAGAAGGAGAATCCCAGACACCATTCCATCAAGATCGGCGTGCGTCAGTATCAGCGTTCGACTCAAGATAATACCCTCCAATCCGACATCGGAGGTATCACAAATTGTTCTTCCGGTAGCAAAACAAGCCGCACCGGCAATGTATACTGTTTTGCTGCATCAATCAACCGCCCCAGAAGCTTACTGCGATCGTTGTAATTATATAGGACAATAAGGCACTCAACAACAGGTGGCTTCTTCGGCATACATATCTCAGGCGGCATCAATCCTAGTCTCTGCTTCTCTGCAATAACTTTTGCATATGAGCAGAAAACCTCCTCTCGTAAATGCCCATTAGGAGCGATAAGCTCATAGTAAGAACTGATCTGGTCCATCAGCTTCTGGATTCGGTTGTCGAGCCCCTGCTTCAGTTCAGTCAATATGATCTTCGGTTCTGGATGCATGGTAAGCCCGATCATGTCTATGCGCTTCTGAACGCCATGAAGCTGAACTTGCCTGTCTATGAAGACAAGTGGTGACTTCGAATGATTGCTTGCTTGAATCAACTTCTCTTCAATAGTGGCTTCCAGTTCTGCCAAGGCAATGGCATTCCCAATGATCTGATCAATACGTGCTATGTATGCGCTCTGAGAAGCTGCATCGAAAGCAAAACGGCAGTAGTTATCGGATCCAATATCCAATGAAACTGGCCACTGCACTCCGCTCAGATATTTGCTGTGAATCTTAGCTTTGTAAATGCCGAGTCGCTGAATTTGTGCTAAGTTTATGATGCATCTGCCACATATATAGATTTCAATACTGTGTTCCCGGATTTGGATATCGAGCTGCCTCGCGATGGCAGTTTGTATCAGTTGCTGCAGACAACCCGCACTCAACTCCGAAACGAACTCCTCTTCCAATCTGCGTGCAAACCTAATTTGACTCAAAGAAGGTTTCCTCCTGCAGCGTCGC
Organism: Armatimonadetes bacterium UBA5829; assembly: GCA_002431715.1. Lineage (GTDB taxonomy): Bacteria > Armatimonadota > UBA5829 > UBA5829 > UBA5829 > UBA5829. Next base: position 4,496 of record DJHI01000256.1, on the reverse strand, counting down.
ATATTGCACTGGGTGACTGGTTGAGCGTTTCATCCACATGGTTCTCTCCGCTCGGTAATTCCTCATCATCTGATTTGCGCAGCTTTATTACACGAAGAGCCGGGAGACGTTCCTTCCAGCCTGTGATCTCGATATCGCCCGCAGGGTGCCAGTCCATCGTATGCAATGGGTTATGAATGATCGTGATAGTTGGCGTCGTCCACACATTCTCAACAATCACCAGTTCATAACAATTAGACGAAGTTGACGCCCGTGCATGCTCGTGCTTCGTCAGCTTTATGGAAGCTGGAGCATTTCCACTGAATGTTTTTAACTCTCGAAAAAAACCATCATCGCATGCAAGATCAGCTCCAACCCCAAACACCAGCCGTTGATCGCTGATTTTGATCCCATCAGGATCAAGCACATGACTAACGAGCAGGTCAACGCCCCTTTGTTCGACAGACCTAGTAGATCGCTGCGTTCGGTTTATCGGAAATAAAACACTAGCCGGTTTCCCTGGTCGGCGCAGATCTGCTGGAGGGCATTCGATTAGCCCGCCAGGCTGAACATCACCATCCCCCTCTGTGTCAGATTCAACCACATAATCATCTATTTCTGGAACCTGTGTCTCCTCGACATNNCGCGTGTTGCTAAAAACTATTTGCATTCCGGTTCTTGGATCGGTTTCTTCGTCGTTGAAGAGCTCAGGGTCAATAGCCTCTCTATCCTCAGGAAGATAAGGCAGCGGTTCTACACGCGCATCCGGGCCATCTAGAAGAGCCTCGATAAGTGCCAGACGAAGAGCATTGTAGACGTTCCAGGAATCTGTGCGTCCGATTCCCAATCCACGCATTAGTTCAACTACAACCTCTGGATCACGAAGGTTAATCATGTTTGAAACATATAAGCGTTTGCCTATGACCAGAGCTTTCCTGCATACAGTAGATTCCGCAACCTCAGATTTATGTAATGAAAATCGAAAAGGCACATTAAGATGATTGACCTGAACGACTTCTAGCTCCGCCCATGAAACCACCGAATGTGCTAATTGCTTCCAGAGATTATCGCAAGCAGAAGCCAATTGATTAGCGAACCGGCTCACTGCAGTTCTTAAGCGATATGTGTCCTCAGCAGAGTTGTTGCCTCTATCATCCGGATCACCGAACACAGCTTGCTCATCCACAATCGTTATCCCCGCCCAACGGCAAAATGCCCGAAGAGAAGTTGGTTTCTCGTGAATCCAGCGAGGGAATGGCAAGGCTGTTATAGCAAATGCTAGATCGTGATCCTCAACAGCAATGGCTTGATCTGAGTATCTCCAACCTTGATCAGTCCAGATTGGAACAGAATCTGTATCAGTCCGCTCGGTACTCAAGGTATCTGCCAATTCGTATGTGTTGTTGAGTTGCTCTAGAATCCTATCCTCCGGTTCTTCCAGAGCAATTTCACTCCAATACACTTTCAGATCATTAAGGTCAGGGTCGATCTTTACGCCGAGAAACTGCCACAATCTTTCACAATCGCTGTAAACGCCGACATATCCCCTGAGACCAGCGAAAAGGTGCCTGTGATCCGAGATAAAGCATTGGTTTGCTGTCCGCCACCCAGCAAATGGACAGAATATTAGTTCTTCTTGCTTCAAGGGTGCCAAGGATTCCTGATCATTAATTGTATGTTCTGCAAGCGCAGAATAGTATCTTTTCGCCACAATTAATGGCGGCTTGTGGTTGCCCTTCTGCATTAGACGCAGTCTAGCGATGATAGCATCTGCCGGAACTTGAGTATGGAGACCTAAATTGGCTGCGACTTCTTCAGCGTTGCACTTCCACGCGCAAACTGCGCCGTCTTCTGTTCCCAGTACAGCCTGAACTGCTTCAGTTGATGCGAACGCATCCGCCGGCTCTCGAAATACTCCATCTCGAAATAGCATCCAAGGATGCAAGCGCAATTCATAGAGCCATCGGCAGAATACTCTGCCCAATGGGTGCTCACCATTGGCATAGTAACCATAGGCATGCGCATAGATGTGTGCTTTATATTTATCCCAACGCTGCTCTAACATACGGAGCAGTGATTCTCCGCGCTTTTCACGCTCTATGCGGGAAAGCGACTGGATATGGCTGATCGCCGACGATAAATCTGGACTCACGTGATCATCTACTAATCCATAGGTAGTGTAACTGTAGTGTGGCACTGCGTCATGAGGGAAGTTCGGATAGTCCCTGTCGTTCCCGTGTGTAACATGACTGAATCTGTATGAGCTGTGTGACTCGTCCTCCGGCACTCTCACTAACCTTGGGCAATCATCGCATCCCAGCTGTCGGAAAAATGATACTGTTCCAGCCGAGTCAGAGCCTTTTTTCACTTTACGATACTTACTATGCAACCACCAAATTCCTGGCACTCCGCTAGCTACGTCGTTCCAACGTGACTCTGTGTAAGATGATCCGAGGTAGGTATTAGATAACGGTAATCGTCCACGCACCCTTTTCCCGAATTCATCGTAGGTATATGCCTCCAGCAAGATGTTCCTGCCTATGCGATCTAGCTTTTGGTTATTCTTGTATTCACTTACATATGCGTCCAGATTGGACCGAACAAACTGCAGAAGCATGTCATGCGTCGCATTGTCTCGGTCTTCTACATCTTCAGCCTCAACAATGAAATGCTTGATGAACTGTGATGGATCAAGGCGCGATTCGTATCGGAATGTGCGACTAGATGATTGCTTTTGCAGCCAGCGGTTCACTTCTTCTCGCGCTGAGTCCAGTGGATCCTCGCGTTTGCGATCTGGCTGTCTGTACTGCCTATGCAGTACCACCAACAGTGATTCTGCAACACGCCCAACTTCCGTGTCTCGAATCCGACTTCGTGTGCTACACACAACCTTTCCGCTCGCATGAGCATCTGCAAGTGAGAACGCGCGCCCACGATGGTCTAGAAAACACTTTCCGTTGAGCAACTGCTCCACAACTGGCTGACTATTGTAGCCTGCGGATTCACAGAGTCGGATACTCTCAGCCACAGCACGAAGATACCAGTCAGGAGGGCGAAGCGAAACGGTTGTGATAGCTGATGAAAGCTCATGACAACCTACATGATAGGCACCCAGATTTACCAGAAGCTGTAATGTCTCATCATTAACGCTTCCAGAAAGCCAATGTCTATGATTCACTGCTTCATCAGGTATGTCTGACGGATTCACTAGGTCTCTCAGCTCATTAGAAGCCGCCACTGCAACCTTGTCAGGAGAACACAAGCCTGAATCAGTTGGTAACCACTTCATTTGTCGAAGTCGTGAATGTGCAGCTTCATAAAGAGGCCGCAGAAGCTCGTTGTCGGGATCCAGAGAGGGAACCAGTTTCCAGGGTTCAACAGGATCACCCACGGCGTCGCTAAGAGCCGCATCGACCATAGCCTCTCCGACTCTCTGGAGCAACCATCTGTTATATTCACTGTCTAGCAGTGATTCACGACTATTCGTGACTTCTAGCGGAGCTGAGAACCTCCAAGGCAATCCGTGGTATTCCTCTGTCGGAAAGTACGATGCTACCCGATGAAGTCCTTCAACACTATCTGAGCGAGCTAAGACAATCGCTAACTTAGGTGCAACTGGCTCTCCATCTTCACGGGATAGCTCAGGACCTGGTATAACGGTTGTATGATAACAATGCCACCACTGATTCCCTATCTTGACTTGACGGAATCCTGATTCATCAGAGGTCGTTTCGCATTTAATCCGATGGCAGTACCCGTCTCTCTCGTCTACAACCTCCACGCAAGTCAGATGTGTCATATAGAGCAGAACTTCATCTTCCATACGCTTCAATAGCTCTGCCTTAATGTCGTCTGCCTTTATACCGTCACGCAACGGGGCCACAATCCGGACTCCAGAACAATATTCGTGTTCAATAGCCGAGGGATACGTATAATCTCGATCTAGCCGAAAGGAACAATAGCCTGAGTGCACGCTTGGGGAATCACTTATTCTCATCATTGACAGAAAGCCGATTCCAAACTGACCTTTCTGATCGCTTAAGCCCTCTTTCTGAGATGATGCAATAAAGCAAATGCTGTAAACATCGCGGGAAGACAGGGACTCTCCATTGTTTTCGACTATAATAGTCTGATCGTTAACTCTGAATGTCAGCTTCTTGGCACGAGCATCATCAGCGTTTTGCCAGCACTCCCAGAAGAAGCGATACTTATCTTTTGTTGCTGCCCGACCAAACCGCCTCGCTGACCTTCTGGCTTCTCCGCTATCGTAGCTATCCCGGTATTTTCTGATCGCTTCAACGAAAGCATCAGCCCACTTTGATGAATGTTCGTCTATCGAGTCTGGCAAAGGAATGCTGGGGGTTTTGTGAAGATCGAGCAAATACTGGTATGCAGCGTCTTTAATGTTCTTGCATTGAACCATGGTTATGACTCCATCGCCGGACAGATTCCTGCGTAGTCACACCGACCGCACTTGAAGCTGTCTGGGTTCGGGTCAAACTTGCGGGCGGAGATCG
>DJHI01000234.1:26443-27724 GCA_002431715.1 Armatimonadetes bacterium UBA5829 | reverse complement strand
AGAAGATAGTCGTCATGGCCGGGCCATGCTCGATAGAGACGGAAGAGCAGACTCTAGAGGTCGCAAAGGCCGTTAAAGCCGCCGGAGCGACAATCCTGCGAGGCGGCGCTTTCAAGCCCAGCACCTCACCCTACAGTTTCCACGGCCTCGGTGAGGATGGGTTGAAAATGATGGCCGCAGCGCGCGAAGTCACCGGAATGCCTATTATCACCGAGGTGATGGATGCACGGGATATCGAACTCGTCTCAAAGTACGCTGATATTCTTCAGGTCGGCACTCGCAACATGGCCAATTATTCGCTTCTGGAGGAGATTGGAACCGTCAAGAAGCCGGTCATGCTCAAGCGCGGAATGGCCTCGACTATCGAAGAATGGCTTCAGGCGGCTGAATATATCGCCAGTAAAGGCAATTACGAGANNATTCGCACATTCGAGACCTATACACGCAATACATTTGACGTGAGCGCAATACCTGCGCTCCTGGGTTTGACTCACCTGCCGATTATCGCGGACCCGAGCCACGGCACCGGCAAGTTCAGCCTGGTATCGCCTGTCGCGAAAGCGGCTGTTGCAGCGGGCGCGGACGGACTTATGATAGAGGTTCATCCTCACCCCGAAAAGGCTCTCAAGGACGGCCCGCAGTCACTCACCCCTGCCAACTTTGAAACCCTCATGAAAGAGATGGCGGCGGTGGCTCGCGCAGTGGGTAGATACGTCTGATGCCCGGCGACAACACCATATTTGACACCATTGCCATTGTAGGAGTCGGCTTAATCGGCGGCTCCCTTGGCATGGCTGCAAAGAAACATGGGCTTGCAAACCGCGTTATCGGAATCGGCCGTAATGAGCAGAAGCTGATGCGCGCGAAGATCCTCGGAGCCATCGACGACTACTCAATGGACATAGAGAATGGTGGGGCAGAAGCTGACTTGTTGGTCATTTGCACTCCTGTCCGCCTGATAGTGCCCACGTTGGAGCGTATGGCCGCAAATCTTAAGGACGGCGCGGTTGTAACGGATGTCGGAAGCACAAAGGGCGAGGTTGTCGAAAAGGCGGAAGCTGTCCTGCCCGAAGGGATTCACTTTGTCGGTGGTCATCCAATGGCCGGTTCAGAGCAGGCAGGAGTTGAAGCAGCATTTGCAGACCTCTTTCGTGACGCTACTTACGTATTTACATCCACTGATAATACGGACTTGAATGCGCTCGGCAGGCTGACCTCTCTGGCAGATGCGTTGGGGTCTAATGTGGAGATAATGACTCCAGAAGAACACGATAAAGCCGC
>DJHI01000234.1:20726-26414 GCA_002431715.1 Armatimonadetes bacterium UBA5829 | reverse complement strand
GATTATCAGCCACCTGCCGCATGTTATGTCCGCCGCTCTCTTGGAGATTGCCGAAAAGGCTCAGCATGAGTCGGGAAAAGTGTTCAGATTAGCTGCCGGAAGCTTCAAGGACCTCACGCGGGTATCGGACAGCCCAGCCGAAATTTGGCGCGATATTTGCTTGACTAACCGTGGATCGCTTTTGGAGGCTGTTAACCAGTTTGAAAATGTGCTGGCCGAGTTCAAACAGGCGCTTATAGACAGCGACCAGGAAAAAATTTCGAGATTTTTTGAGCAGGCAAGCAAGATAAGATCGACTTACCAAAGGATTAGTAGATGAGTAGACCAATCANNATAGCCATAGACGGCCCGGCTGGAGCCGGGAAGAGCACGGTTGCGCGTGCGGTCGCGGACAGGTTGGGATACTTGTACATCGACACCGGCGCCATGTATCGCGCGGTTGCCTTAAAAGTGATTCGTGAAGGAATTCCGCTCTCGGAAGCCGCCAAGATTTCCGGGCTGGCAAAGCGGACGGAGATCAAATTCGAGCTTGTAGACGGTGAACAGCACATCTTTGCCGATGGCGAGGATGTAACGGACGAGATTCGCAAGCCGGAGGCTACGAGGCTATCATCACCTGTGAGCGCCATACAGGGCGTGCGAAAGCGCCTTGTCGAGATTCAGAGGCAGATGGGCGAAGAAGGCGGAATCGTTATGGAAGGGCGAGATATAGGAACCGTAGTCTTCCCGAACGCCGAGGTCAAGGTTTTTCTCACCGCATCCGTCACCGAGCGGGCTCGACGCAGAGTGGAGCAGATGAAAGAGATGGGGATGGAGGCGGATGTCGATCAGATAGCCGCCGATATTCGCGAGAGAGACCTTAGGGACAGTTCGCGCGAACATGCTCCGCTGAAGCTGGCTCCCGGCGCTGTTTTGCTGGAAACTGATAACATGTCCGCCGAACAAGTCGTAGATGCTATTGTCGGAATTCATGATGAGAAAACCGGCCAAACCGGAAGTACTTAATCACGGAAACACAGAACAAGGGGAAGCACGGAAGGTATTATCATTTGGATAGTGCCCGAATATCGCGCGCTGAGTAAATTTTTGGTGTTTCGGGACTTTAGTCCCGAAACCAGCTAAACATATCGATATATTCTCCTTAAGGATTTATAGGTTATGATGTATTGGATAGGCGCATCGCTTTCGGCGATGGTCTGCAGGATATTTGGGCGATGGCAGGTGATCGGCAGGGAGAATATCCCCAAGAAAGGCGGGGCGCTCCTTTGTGGAAATCATGTCAGCTATATCGATCCGCCTGCTCTCGGCGCTCGCGCAAACGGTCGGCCTGTCCACTTCATGGCGAAGCTGGAACTATTCCAAACCCCAATTCTAGGCGCACTGATTCGAGCTGTTGGGGCGTTTCCGGTAAAGCGAAACACAGCAGACAGAGCTGCGCTCAAAAAGGCAATCGAGCTGTTGCAGTCGGGCGAGGTAGTGGGCATGTTCCCCGAAGGTCAGAGGAGCCTTGACGGTAATCTACTTCCTGCCGAAGCTGGTGTCGGGATGATCGTGCTGCGCGCACAGGTTCCTGTGATCCCGGTCGCTCTTATCAACTCCAACAAGCTTCTGCCGCCTCACTCCATCTTCCCCAAGTTCACCCGGCTGCAGGTCGTCTACGGCAAGCCCGTACCTCTGGACGATTTATACGAAAAAGGCGGGCGCGAGGCTATTGAAGAAGTCGGGAAGAGGATTATGGCTGCCATAGGCGAACTGATTAATAAATATTCGGGGTAACCCATGGCTTATTATAATACGTTGGAGCACTACAAAACCAAAGGCGCGATTACGGCTGCCGATGTGTTGGCGTCAAAAGGGCTCGACCNNCCGCTCCACATTTCATTTCCCCATCGCTATTATGTTCCATTTCAAAGGTATGGCCGATCTGGTGTGGTGGCAGCAACACAGCTCCCGATTTGATGCAAAAAGGATCAATCATCCTCAGCGTGATGAATCTTATTTCCATTGGGGTTATGTGCTTTCAAGCTGCCCTATATCCGTCTGGAATATTGAAACGGATGGTGTGCCTATAGTCTTTGTAGGCCCTTTGCAATTCGGACCGTATGGCGCAGTTGCGCTCGAAGAATTGAAGGTGTATGGGCTTGGATATGTAATCGGAATAGGCGCCGCCGGAGCTTTCTCGGAGCGATTGAATATCGGAGACATAGTAATAGCAGATAGTGCGATAGTATCTGATGGCACGTCGAAAATATACACCGACGAGCCCATTGCTTACCCATCTGAGTATATGAAATCGCTTGCAGATGATGTTCTCAGGCGGAATGGACAGCCTGTCGAGCATGCATGTATCTGGCAGAGCGACGCGCTTTATCGCGAATCGTTGGATGCTCGCGCCGCTTGGAGAGCGCAAGGTGCTGAATGTGTAAATTGCGAAACAAGCACCCTTTACAGCGTCTCCAAAGAGCTGGGGATACAAGCCGTAGCTCTCAATTGGATAACAGACTCCACAGTGTCAGGAAAATGGACCGGATGGGGAGGTCTGGCGCCTCATTCACCAGCCTCTGCTCAGAAAGATTCAAAGCTGCTGTCACCGCTGGAGATTATGGAAGATTTGGCAATTGAGATGGCGAGGGAAATAAAGCGAAGCAAATACAGCGATCAGTAAAGCTGCAAATCAGATACAACCAGCCTGTGATCTGAATTCCTTGTTCTATATGCGCGAACAGATACTGCTTTGACATTGCTGCTTGCCCAAATCTGGTCTATTCGCTGCATGGGAGTTTCATTCAAGACCGTATTCCCCCATCCCAAACCGCCTTCGGCAAATGCATCGTGCAGTTTGGGCTTAAGCATGCGAAAGACGGCATCACCCGCAGGCGCATTAAAGTCGCCGCCGATTATAACCGGCATATCCTTTGGAAATCGGCAAATTTTTGCCGCAACGAGCTTGATCTGCTCTCGTCTTTCTTGTCGATTCTCCTTCTGGCTTCTCCAACAGTTCGGCGACCACAAGTCCATACGAAAGACAGGAGGAACCAACCTCAGACTAACAACATTCGCCTTGAAGCCCGATCTTAATCTGACAGCCGCAGCAGTATAGATGCACGATTCGGGTGAAGATTGATGAAAGGCTTGCAACTTGCCGCGAACGATAATCGACGCGTCCGGTCCATAGGCAAAACTGCCGCACTTTCCATATAGCTCACGCGCAAGACGCGATATATCTGATCTGCTTGGCGATTCCTGAAGCAGCACGATATCCGGTCGGTATTTCTTTACTTCGGATGCAGCGGCGAAATTTCCACCCGCGCAATTGAGAGTTACCACCCTGACAACTTTACCGGATCCTCTGGCACGGTTAATCTCAATGGATGAAACACCTGCTCTGCGAATGAGGCTGAAAGGCTCTTCCACGAATGCGAACATATAGCCTATCCACATTAAGAGCACGACAGCGAATGCATATTTGCGTTTTGCTCGAATGCTCGGCATAGCCAGAATCAAGCCAATTATGAGCCAAATCCAGGCTGGAAAGAAGGTTATGGCGGCAAAAGAGTCTGGGCGTAGGTAATAACATAGTGAAACCGCCACACAAAGCAAAATAGATAATCTAACACACCATGACAGCTTCTTCATGCTGGTTTGACTGCAATAATTACAGCTTGAGTTCCATCTCTAAATAACAAACAGGGCGAGCCNNCATTAAGCTCGCCCCAGAACTAATCACTGATAACTTACAACTAAGAACTACTCAATCTGCATCGGCATCAAGACGTAGGTATAGTCGAACTGGCCCTGCGGTCGAATAACAGCCGGGCTGGACTCACCTGAGAGTTCGACATCTATGGCCTCGGTGTCGATTACATTCAGCACATCCAAGAGATAGCGGGCGTTGAAAGCCATTTTGGTGTCGTCGCCCTCTTTGATTACCTCGACCTCTTCATGCGCACGACCCACATTTCCGCTCTCGGCTGTGACTGTCAGAGTGCCGTCCGTAATCTCAAGAATCGTCTTATGGGAGTTCTCGCGAGCGACGATCTCCACGCGCTTCACACTCTGCAGAAATTGATCGGTGGGGATTGTCAGCTTCTTGTTATGTTCCTGCGGGATGACTTTATCGTAATTAGGGAACTGACCCTCAATGAGCCTTGAAATAAGGCTCGTCTCGCCGACTTTGAACAAAACCTGGCTGGCGGCAATTTTGACCTCTATAGTGCCTTTGCCCTCGGGAACGATTCGGGTAAGCTCGTTCATCGCTCTGCCGGGAATTATCGCGTTTACGGTTCCCCGGCTCTCGGCTACCGCGCATTCCTGCAGGCAGAGCCTGTGGCCGTCAGTAGAGACCAGTTTGGCCCCATCATCGGTGACCTGCATAAGGATTCCAGTGAGAATAGCCCGAGACTCGTCCAGGCTGATAGCAAAAGATGTCCGCTTTATCGCATCGCGAAGGACATCGTGCTCGACCGTGAGGTTCACTTCCTCGTGAATTTCAGGCAGCATCGGGAACTCCTCAGCGGGTAGACCGAGAATCGAATAGTCCGACGTTCCGCATGTTAAGCTGACCGTGCTGCTTTCATCGACAGAGAGAGTGACATCGGTATCGGGCAGTGCCGCAAGGATTTCAGTAAGTGTCCTGGCAGGAACCGCCATCTGGCCTGGCTCTTCGATCTTCGCCTCCACTACACACTCCATCCCGATCTCGAGATCCGTAGCGGCGATCCTGATCTTATCTTCCTCAGCCGTGATCAGCAAGTGCCCGAGAATCGGAAGCGATGTGCGCGGACTTACCGCCCTTCCGGCAGTCTGAACGCCCTCAAATATGTCCTTTCTAGCGCAAATAACCTTCACCGACTGTTCCTCCCAAGATAAGTCCGAGAACCCTAAGTCCGGCGACCGAACCATGCTCTCGCACGTTGAATTTGTATAAAATAAACCTGGCGTTAGTATAGCACAGCTTTCTTTCAGATACAAGATGGGTGTTAGGTATTACGTGCTAGCTGTCAGGGATGGAAGTGAGTAGAGATGCGAAAGAAGTGCCAGGAAGGCTATTGTGAATGTTAAGTATTTCGGCTATAGTAGCAGACAGGTCGCAGAAGCACGATCTTATACCTAGATTTACTCCCTTGGCCGCACGTTTACCATAGGCAAGCAGAGGGACATATTCGCGGGTGTGGTCCGTGCCTGGTGTAGTAGGATCGCAGCCGTGGTCGGCTGTAATGAAGAGAATGTCGTCATCCGACAAAACATCGATGATCGACGGCAGCGCGGTGTCGAACTCGATAAGAGCGTCGGCATAGCCCTGGGGATTGTTTCGATGGCCGTAGAGCATATCGAAGTCCACAAGGTTTGCAAAGACGAGTGACCCCTCGCCGCTTGCGATTGCAGCTATTATCGCGCCTATGCCTTCGCGATTGTTGCCTGTATGAATAGACGAAGTTATCCCTCTGCCGGCGTAAACATCTTCGATCTTGCCTATCGCGGTGACCTTGCCGCCGTTTCTCACGATCAGATCGAGAAGTGTGTCATGAGGCGGCTCAAGAGAGAAATCCTTACGGCGCTGGGTGCGGGAGAAAGTTCCAGGCGTGCCGACGAACGGCCGCGCGATCACTCTCTGGACATTGTGCGGCGAGATAAGCATCTTGCGCGCAATACGGCACCACTCGTATAGCTCCTCGACCGGCACAACTT
>DJHI01000234.1:18286-20680 GCA_002431715.1 Armatimonadetes bacterium UBA5829 | reverse complement strand
TATCGGAAAGCCTGTGCGTATATGCTCCGCGCCCAGTTCCTTGATTATCTCAGTGCCTGAGGCCGCTTTATTACCCAGCGTCCCACGGCCAATTCTTGCTTCGAATTCGCTGATTACGTCTGAAGGAAAGCCGTTGGGATATACCGGGAAAGCCCTCTCTGTTATAACACCCATCATCTCCCAGTGACCGGTAGTGGTGTCTTTGCCTTTAGACACCTCTGCCATCTTGCCGAAGCAGGCGGCAGGTCTATCGACCGGACCGACTCCCTTTATAGGCGCAATATTGCCCAGCNNAGCCCTAAATCAGCCAGATTAGGCAGCTTAAGTCCATCCACAGCCTCAGCGATGTGTCCGAGGGTATTGGACCCGGCATCGCCATATTCGGCTGCGTCTGGAAGTTCGCCTATTCCGACTGAATCAAGAACTATTATTATGCAGCGACTGCTAATTTTTATCCCCCCTCACCCCAACCCTCTCCGGTGAATTAAAATACGTTAGGCAGCTAATTCAAGCTGCAAAATTTACCTTACACATGCATCTGCGATTTTTCAACTCAGATGCTTATCAAGTCATTGCTAAAGTGATGCATTGATAACAAATGCGCGCACATCTCTTCCAGCCAGAAGAGGTGTTGGTGGGCGGAAAACACCATTCGTCGTGACACTGGGGGTCGTCACTCCGTGGTTCGATGCAAATGCAGTATATGTGATGCCAGGATTGATCATACAATGCTGGATAATCCCGCAGCGACAGGCATGCATACATGTCCCGCAGCAGTCGCAGTCATCACAGCAGTCGCTATGACAATCCGCGAATGCCGCGCCACAGGATACGACAAGGATCACTATCGCTAATAATTTGATTATCCAACCAATCTTCATGAAGTGCATTATAACACAGTTCTCAAGGTTCAATCGCCGCTGAAAGATTCAAAGATATCCGATATCCACGACCCACGACGCTTGGGCTGACTTGTTCTCTTGTCAGTGTAGTCACGATGCTCACGCTCATCATCGTGTTCTTCACGACGGTGATTAGAACTCTCGCTGACTAGCCGCTTCTGGTCCAAATCGGAAGTGCTTGATCGCGTGGGTTCACCCGACGACGCAATTTCGATTATCTTATCGATCTCACCACGATCAAGCCAGACACCCTTACAGTCAGGGCAAATATCTACTTCGACTCCATACTTCTGGACCGCTCTCAAGCGGCCATCGCAGACCGGACAATTCATGTTTCCTCCTTACGCCAATGATAGGCTGGTAAACCACTTATTCACTGATACGCAGCAGAGTGGGTCACAGTTCCCATTGCATCAAGCCAGTGACTCTGCATTTTCCAACTCCCTGATGATGATCCGCGCTGTCTCAAGTGCCACCTCACCCGTAAACGCGACACACTGTTTCATGTGCTCTGCCGATCCGAGTTCCATTCCGTTGGTTAACACACGGCAACACAGACACTTGTGCCTATCCCGGAATATGTCGTGCAGTTCCCTGGAAAGCGCCATGCACTTGTTCACTGCTTCGTCCTTGGGCTTCTCTCTCCCGAAGAAAATTCCGAGCGCCATCACACCGCCAGCAATCGCGCCACACATGCAGCCTGAGCCTCCGATACCTACAGGGAATCCCGAGGCCATGGCTATTGCGCTATCGGGCACTGGTAAGCCGAACTCGTCCCTGATGGTCTTCACAATGGATTCCGAGCAGTAGCAGTCACCGTCGCGGTAGTATTGCTCAGCTATAAGTCGAATTCTATTGAGATCAATGTCTTTGGGAATCAAGTGGGTTTCTCCTCCTGGTGGTTTCTTGATATGAATGTGGGCAGCGACTTGGCGTTATCTGGCGTTCGCTGCCCAGACTTTCATCCGGCCTGCGCTTCAATCTTGCCGTCTACGAGTTTCTCCACACGACCCGCGTGCGCGGCCATTCTAGGATCGTGAGTAACCATGACTATCGTGATCCCCTCGTCGTTCAGTTCCCTGAGCATGCCGGCCACACTATCGACGGTTACAGGGTCTAGATTGCCGGTAGGTTCGTCAGCAAGGATCATAGATGGACTGTTAGCCAGAGTTCTCGCTAGCGCAACACGCTGTTGCTGGCCAATGCTGAGTTCTGACGGCTTGTGGTGAAGTCGGTCGCCCAGCCCTACGCGCTCAAGCGTGGATTGTGCGATTGCCTCCTGCTCCTCGCGGTTCTTGCCCGCGATCATCAGAGGCACCTGAGTGTTTTCAAGAGCCGTCAAGTAAGGTATCAGGTTGAACGTCTGGAAAAGGAACCCTATCTTGGATCTCCTGAGTTCGATCCTGTCGGCGGGTTTCAGATCATATATGGACGTACCGTCTACCATAACTTTGCCCGATGTAGGACGTATCAGCCCACCGAGGCTCAACAG
>DJHI01000234.1:16923-18243 GCA_002431715.1 Armatimonadetes bacterium UBA5829 | reverse complement strand
CTTACCACTTCCGCTGGGACCGACCAGGGCCACGTAGTCACCTCTGCTGACAACGAGATCGACGCCCGCAAGGCCGGAGACTTCTTTCTTTCCACGTCCGTAGTGTTTAATTAATGATTGAGTAGCTATGATGGCCATAGGGTCTATACCTCCATCAGAGTGGCCGCAGGGTCAAGACCAGCAGCGTTTTTAGCGGGAATTGCTGTAGCCAGAAGACTCAGCACCACGGATATCAATAGCGCCCATCCGAGAAGCGCAGGCATCGGGAGCACCGGTATGTGTGCGATACGCGGGCCAAGCAAGACTGCCAGGACTGTGCCGAGCACATATCCGACTACGCCTCCCACTGCACCCAGGATGATTGCTTTTCCGTAGAATATGGACAGAAGCTGACGAGGGCTCATGCCGATGGCAATAAGCGTCCCGATCTCTTTGCGCCGCTCCTGAACGTTGGCGAACATATAGTTCGCTATACTCACCCCGCCCACCAGAACGATGATGACAAGGAATACCAGCGAGAACTGGCTCATCATATTGTTTGTCTTGAGCTGGGTGCTGGCGATCTGCGAAACAGTGACAACTCTTGCGTCGGGGAGTGCCTTGTTGAGACCAGTGATAAGTCCCTTGGATATTTCTTTGCAACAACCCACAATCTCAATCGCGCTAAGTACTCCGCCCTTGCCGTACATCTTTTGCACCGTATGAAGATGGGCAAAGACACGCGAATCGTCCACTGTGCCCGTCTGCGGCAGCACCTTACGAANNTCGTGTTTTTGATATCGACCGAACTGCCTTTCTTCAATGACAGAATCTGAGCAACGTCGTGGCCGATAATGGTTTCTTGCGGACCAAGGTCTTTGATGACTTCCTTGCGCACAGCCGCCTTGTCCAGGGATGAGTCGGTATTGCCGGTCTTGACTCCGGCAACATCCACAGCGCCGCATCCCATCGGTTTAGAAAATATATCACTCCCAGTCTGCCATGCAGGTTTGCTCTTGAACTCGTTCTTGGGTAGTATCCCGGTCAGGATAAACCGGCGGTCCTTGAGCTTGATAGGCATAGTCAGTTTTGGAGAGAGATTGTCGACTCCCTGCAGGCCAGAAGCGGTTATTGTGTCCACATAGGATTCGGGCACTTCAGCATCGGCGAAATCTGCGC
This sequence comes from Armatimonadetes bacterium UBA5829, assembly GCA_002431715.1. Taxonomy (GTDB): domain Bacteria; phylum Armatimonadota; class UBA5829; order UBA5829; family UBA5829; genus UBA5829. The sequence goes on along the minus strand of DJHI01000234.1, from coordinate 17,085 downwards.
TTTAGTAGTCACTTACAGTTGCGGATTTGGGCAGAATCAGCACGTTAGCGCCGAGGTTATCCAGTTCGCGGGCTACGGCCTTCTCGGAGTAAAATGTCACCGTCTTTATCCCAACGATGACGGTTATTCCCAGAGTGATCGCGATGAAGCTTGTTATCAGTT
>DJHI01000234.1:15254-16867 GCA_002431715.1 Armatimonadetes bacterium UBA5829 | reverse complement strand
ATAGTTCTTTGACTATGATATCGATTTTTCTCATGACGCATCCTTATCAAGGCCCTGAAATCCAGGGTCACTTGCAACCCCCAGGTCCACAACTGCCGCCGCTGCATCCGCCGCCGTTCATTGACTTCATCAGGCTCGCCATAACACTCGCCTTGGACGCGGTTCCATCGAATTTGCCCAAAATCCTGCCTGGGGAAGCCATAACCACAAGTTGTGCATTGGCAGAATTACTGATGCCCAATTGCTTCAACAGTTTCGATTCTGACCGATCCGATGGGTCTATTTTTACTATTTCCACCGCTCCTCCGAGTCTGGAATCTGATTTTATGCCACGAGCTGTGGAGAGACATTCTTTGTTATGCTTCGTTTTTGAGTTTTGGAGGCATATTGCAGCGAGCTTGCGATTCTGCATCACTTTGAGCACTGCAGCAGTACCTTTGGAGACAAAGACACTCGACAATTTGGACTTATCGATCTCCCTCGGGAATCCACCAGTGATGGCTCCGTTTGGCGCAATCACGAGAGTGAGCGGGATCGGCGAACGATCCGCGCCATATCGAGAGACTACCTGACGATTTGCCTTGTCGCCAACGTTTACACTGATGAAATTTGCCCGACTCGCATACTTTCCTTGAATCGATTTTATATCAGTCAGCATTGCCTTGCTGGCGCTATCGTTACTCTTGAAAAATGTAACGAATGCATAGCGATTCTGTTTCGCTGCGGCTCGAATCGCGGTGTCCGCAGACGGTGCCTTGGCTTCGGCTGTCACACCGAGCATTGTACACGCGACCCCGACGACAACTGCTGCAATTGCAGTAAGACGCGCTGTTCTTTTGGTCTGCATTAAGAATTCCTCCATAGCATCATAGTTGCAAACTGTTTCAATCTAACACTCCCCAGCTGCTCCAGTCCTCATCTTGCATGCCGTAGTCTCACAGCATGCGGGTTCGGTCTTCTCCGGCCACTTGCTCAAGTCGAACACATTACCAAAATCGGTGCGGAACTGCTCCAGAGCTTTGCGGTTCAGAGAGTAGTACATCCACTTTCCTTCCTTTCGGGAAGTGATGAGTTTTGCCTGCTTTAAAGTCTTCAGATGAAATGATACGTTGGACTGAGTGAGATCAAGTGCCGGCATGAACTCACATACACACGTTTCACCACGAGTCATAAGCAAGTAGACTATTTGCAGCCGAGTTAGTTCAGCAAGTGCTTTGAACACATCGGCAAGACAACAAAGGCTACTATCGTCACAAAGTATAGCTTTGTCCCCTGTCGGGGCTTGAAACCGTTCTTGAATAGACACGTTACCTCCTCGGTGAATATCTCATCAACACATCAGGATGCGTTGATATGTTCTTTCGCAATACCCACTGCTACAGAGTTCTACGTGATGGAAAAACGATGAGTTCCTGAAAGCATCAATAATATTTGATGCGACACCACCGTGGTTATCCAAGGATACTATTCTGGAAACACAGTTGTCTGATCGGATTTTGGAAGTATGCGAGGGTATTGCAGTCAGGACAAACTGCAATACCCTCGCAAAATTCGTCATGTTAGCTCAGGGGGCAGGTTTGCACTATCTACCACATCCACCCGAGCCACAACCT
>DJHI01000234.1:13225-15248 GCA_002431715.1 Armatimonadetes bacterium UBA5829 | reverse complement strand
GAATCGGTCGTGGCGGTCCCGTCAAATGTCCCTATGATTCTGCCTGGAGGGGCAATGACCACCATCTGTGCGTTCTCTGTGTTGGCATCCACTTTCAAGGTCTGAATGAGTTTTGACTCGGAGCTATCGGATGGATCAATCTTGACGATTTCCAGTGCGTTCTGGAACTGCGCCCCGTACTTTAATCCTTCAGCCGCTGCAAGGCTCTCCTTATTGAGCTTTGTCTTAGAGTTCTGCATGCAGATCGCAGCGAGCTTGCCGTCCTGGAGTACTTTCAACACGTCAGCCGTCCCGTTCGAGACAAATGCATCGGAGATGTCTGCCTTGTTGATCGCGTTCGGATATCCGGCAGTCACGGCACCGTTGGGAGCAATGACGATAGTCAATGGTATGGGGGCGCGGTCTGCGCCATATTTTGTGATGATTTCCTTGTGGACAGCGTTGCCAACATCTGCAATGACGAAGTTGGCGCGACTGGAGTAGTTTGCCTGAAGCTTCTTTGCTTCTTCGAACATCTTCGTGCTTGCCGCGTCATTCTGCTTGTAGAATGTTACAATCGCATAGCGACCCTGCTTTGCGGCCGCCTGAATAGCAGTTTCAGCGGGAGATGTTTTGGTCGCAGCCATTGCCCCGGACACTGCACATGTTAATGCAGCGATGACCGCTGCCGCCATGGCGAATCCGACGATCCTGTTCATTTGCATTATTATTTCCTCCAGTTGTGTATATTGATTACGGTTCTAATAGAGAGATTTTGGTCTGGATGCCGTAGCCTACGGTCCGCATCCGCCCGCACCACAGCTACCTCCGCCACAGCCGCCTCCCAGCGCACTCTTCAAGCTGGCCATAATAGTGTCCATAGTGTCAGCACTAGTGAACTTGCCGACCAGCTTGCCTGGCGGGGCGAGTACAAGTAGTTGGGCATCGGTAGAGCGAGTATCGATCTTGCATTCCTTGATGAACCTGGATTCCGCAGGGTCTGACGGATTGATCTTCACAATCTCAACAGCTCCACCTAGTTCCGGGGCAGCTTTGAGTTTCTCGGCGGTAGCCAAACTCTTCTTGTTGTTCTTTGTCCTAGGGCCTTGGATGCATACGGCGGCGAGCTTGCGGTCCTGCATGACCTTGATTACACTCGCCATTCCATCAGAAACGAAGGCCTTGGAAAAGTCGGTCTTCTTTATACCTGCAGTGACTGCGCCGTTAGGAGCGACCACGAGGGTTAAGGGTATAGGGGAGCGATCAGCGCCATAGCGTGAAACCAGCTCTTGCTGGATGGGATCATCAACATCGACGCTGACGAAGCTGGCGCGGCGAGAGAGTTTGGCCTGCACCGGTTTTAGTGTCGCCTGCATCTTTTTACTGGCGTCATCGTCCTTCTTGTAGAACGTAATAAACACATAGCGGTCTTGCTTTGCGGCCGCGCTGATTGCTGCGCTTTCGGGCGAAGCCTTTAGTGCAGGCTCGGGCTTAACCTGAGGTTTTTCGGTCAGTGCTGTCGTCATATCAGTGGTATTGGATGCCTGAGCCTCATTCTTATCGATCTTGCTATTTCTTGTTTTGGCTAGGCCGATTACGACCACTGCAATCACCAGCACGACAACGATATAGATAATCCTGTTCTTCTGCATCAAGTGATGCCCCCTTAACCTTAGTGACGGCTCATCTTATCAGGCTTTTGAATGTCGAATATCATCGCAGGTTGTGCACGGCGGTTTCTCCAGCCACTTTTCGAGGTCGAATATCTTGCCGAACTCCGACATGAACTGCTCATACGCAGGCCGGTTAAGTGAGTAGTACATCCACTTGCCGGATTTTCTAGCCTTTATGAAGCCGGCATGTTTAAGCGTCTTCAGGTGGAACGACAGATTTGACTGAGAGAGACCCAGCGCAGGTAGGCACTCGCAGACGCACATCTCTCCGCATCTCAGCAGCAGGTAGAGTATTTTAAGTCTATGTGGGTCTCCCAGCGCCTTAAAGCCCTCGGCAAACAGTTCCTCTTTATATGTGTCCAACTCAAGTT
>DJHI01000234.1:4952-13216 GCA_002431715.1 Armatimonadetes bacterium UBA5829 | reverse complement strand
AAAGATGTATTGATAGGTTGCGTTCAGTATATGCCGCATGTCTCTGAAATGTCAATGAGAATAGATTACCTAGAGGCCCGCCATGTATCTCAACGTCTTTACCCGTGGCAGCCTGGCGCAAAACCAACGATGCTGTCGCCGTTAAATGGTGTTCTAACTCTGAAGCAACGCGGACAGCTCACCTGGATTACAGCAAATCTCATCATCGACTATCCTGGCAAAGCCATCTGGTTCCGATATGAGAGAGATGGAAGTAGATAGCGCGCGGACCGCTGACAAGATCGCCAAAATCGGCAGGCTCACTCTCGCTACACCCAATTGCTTTAAGTCGTCGATGGTAAACTCATTGATGTTATACGGCATTCCTGCGGCTATGCTGATCGGGCCGCGTATCTCTTTCGCCAGCGTCTTTACTTCATCCAAAGTCGCGGCGTAGCAGACAAATGCCAAGTCAGCGCCGGCATCCAGATACATGTTTGCGCGTTTAATGGCCTACCTTAGCCCATCAGTCCGATGCTCATAAGCTCGAAGAGCGTCAGTGCGGGCGTTGATAATCAGATCCGGATTCTCTTCCGCAATGGCGGCCCTACGAGCGGACTTGATCTTTTCGACCATTAAATCCGCGTCGACGATGCTGCACTCGCGGCCGCGTGAAAGAATCTGGTCCTCGATGTTGATCCCTGCAACACCGGCACCGATGAATTTGCGTACGGTATCGGCTACTGTATTCGGATCACCATAGCCGTCCTCTCCATCGGCCATCACCGGAACGCTCACTGAGCACGTGATGCGGCGAGTGGCTTCCAGATTCTCCTCCAGGCTAAGATCGGCCTCAGCCTGGAGGAGAACAGCGATGGAAATGCTGCCTCCAGAGCACTGAACCGCCTTGAAGCCTGCACGCTCGATTATAAGAGCACTGATAGGATCATATGCATCAGGCATAACCAGCGTCTCTCCGGCGCTTAACAGTTCGCGAAGCTCTGAACTCTTGTTCATCTGCATTTCCTCACTTTCCAGTCTATCCGCAACAACAGCAACTTTTGGGCTTTGTGGCCCTGACGAATGCGCTGACAAATGTATCCATCAGTTCGGAAACCCTTTCTTTGCCGAATTGAAAGACAACTTCTTTAGGAACCAGGCCATCGATGTCGTCTTCGGAATAGGTCTTCACGATCTCAACTTCGGCATCGCTAAATCCAGCCTGCAGGAGCTTGGTCTTGTAATCATTCATCTCAAGCGCACCAGCAATGCACCCGGTCCATAGGCCGACATGTTCTTTGACCGCATCCGATACCTGCTTGGTAAGGACGATGTCAGCTACAGCGAATCTGCCGCCGGGCTTCAGTACCCTGAACGCCTCTCGAAGCACTTGGTCTTTGTCAGTTGAGAGGTTTATAACGCAGTTACTGATAATCACATCCACTGAAGCATCGGGCAGCGGGATGTTCTCTATCTCGCCCTTTAAGAACTCGACGTTTGTAATTCCCGATTCAGCCTTGTTCTTCTCAGCAAGCGCAAGCATTTCGTCGGTCATATCCAGTCCGTAGGCTTTGCCTGTTGGGCCGACTCGCTTTGCCGAAAGCAGCACATCGATTCCGCCGCCACTTCCCAAATCAAGTACTACTTCTCCAGGATTGAGATCGGCCAGAGCCATAGGGTTCGCGCAGCCCATCGACGCAAGCAGTGCCTCGACTGGTATCCCCTGAGTCTCAGCCTCCGAATAAAGGTCACGAGTTATGGCGTCTTTGCTCGTTCCACTGCCGCAGCAGCTTGTTTCTTTGCGCTCGGCGGCGTTCACCGCAACCTGCCCATACTTCTCTTTGACGAACTCCCTGATGTCATTGCCGTTGGGAGTAGAACTGCCTCCGCAGCAGCATCCACACTTGTTCTTAGTCATTTTTTTACCTCGCCTATTCTTTGATAATATCTACAGAAGCCGGAACAGGCAGTGCAAGTCCGGCAGCTACCTGCATCGCCTTGAATATCCCACACGGGACGATGCAACCAGCACAGCAGCCTTTGAGCGTCTTACGAACGACCTGATGAATAGCGCCGTCAAACCCAGCGCCGATTTCGGCATATCCGTCTACTTGTGGAAAGTCCTCTGCGAGTCGTTTGATGTTTTCGCAGTCGCTTTCAATCTCGAACTTCACATTTTGCATGTCGTCCGATTCAGCAGTGACAGTCGTAGTGAATCCACATACGCCTGCGTTGATTGTAGCCTTTGTCATTGAGTTACTCTCCACTGCACGAACCGCCACTACAGCAGCACGCGCTCGGTGCTGGCTGCTCCTGGGCCGCTCCACCCAGCTTCTCATCAGCGTATATGTCCATGTTCTCGTCACCTTGCTTGCGTATCATGCGTGCTATACTGACGGCATTTCTCATGTCCGAGTCGGATGCGCCAGCTTTTCGCGCTTCCTCCACATGATAATCGAGGCACGGCTGGCATTTCGCCACTATTGAGGCTGCGATCGAAATCAGTTCTCTTGTTTTTGGGTCTAGCATCGAATATTCTCCTTGTTATAGGTGTTATCATTTGGCACTGTTTATAGGAATGCGAAACAACCGTGCGGACACAGGACAAGCCCCACGGAACTCCTCGGATGCCGACAATGCTTCCGGAGCATCCGAGCGTGAAATCTCATCAAAGCCTGAGCGACAGAGCAAGTCTGGAATCGTCGTGGTCAACGCATAAGCGTCCCGGACCCCGTCGATACGTGCCTGCTCCAGAATATGTGATATGAGTTGTCGACCATACCCGTTCCCGCGCACCGATGGGGCAACCACCAGAGAGCGCAGCAAGGCATCTGGTGGATACGCTTCGTATCCAACTGCACCGATAATCGCTCCCTGCACTTCAAGAATGTAGAGGTGATCACGATGCTCTGCAATACCGTCAATCTGCAGAGATATCTCTTCAAGCAATGAGATCACTGCGGGCATGTCTGCATCAGTCGCTTTGCGAATAATCATATCGTCCTCCGAGCAAACATAGAGTTTCCTCTGGTCAGCGAACTGGTGGAACCAGCAGGACCGGCGACTGCGAAAGGCGTGCCACATTATGCGCTACACTTCCAGCAAAGATGTCCGAAATGAACCCTCGTCCATGGACACCCATCACAACAATGGATGGGCAGTTGCTTTGTACATAATCGACAATCTCTTTGGCCGGAGCACCGTATGGAATTTCAAGATTGATCTCTTCCACGCCAAGGTCGTGCAAGCGCAACTCCATTCGCTCAAGGCGTGAACGATCAATAGCATTGAACTCCTGCAGCCTGCCTTCGAGATGCGGACGGATGCGAGAGACATCCTGAACATGCATGAGTGTCATCTTCTTGCAGCCGCTTCTTGCGAACTCTTCGACATACTGGAAAGCTCGTTCCGCGTTGTCCGAAAAGTCGGTCGCATACAGCACGTTAGAAAGCACATCGGCTGATACCACCTGGCAGCACTGTGGCTCTTCTTCCAATACCTGGAGCCTCACGACCAGAACAGGAATCTCCGCTCGGTGCACAACGTCCGTGGCAACGCCACCCAACGCAATGTCGCGCGCAAGACTGTGCCCGTGAGAGCCGATGACAATGGCTTTGCAGCCTGTATCAAACGCCAAGCGCGTAATCTCAACGCCGGGAACGCCAACTGGAGTTTCCACCGAAACCTCAAACCCTTCACTCTCAAGAGTAGTCTTCTGGGCGTTGAGCTTGGGCGTTGATTCGTCTCTGAGCGCCTCGCTCAATCCCACCAGATGCTTAACGTAAATTACATAAGTCAGAACTACTTCACGGCAGCCCAGCGCATGCAGGGTGCCGACATATTCCACTACTTTGTCAGAAGCCACTGACAGATCGGTTGCCAAAAGCACTTTGCTAAACACTATCTTGGCCTCCTTCACTTCGGTGAGCGCTAATAAGCTAACTCACCGTCTGCTGCTTAAAGTATTTCCTTTGGAAGAACAATGCAACGTTTACCAGTCCAATCAACGCCGGAACTTCAACCAGTGGGCCAATAACCGCCGCGAACGCCTGCCCTGAGTTGATCCCGAACACAGCCACCGCAACGGCTATAGCAAGCTCGAAGTTGTTGCTCGCCGCAGTGAACGACAGTGTTGCTGTCTTGGGATAATCCGCCCCGATCTTCTTGCCCATATAGAAGCTGACCAGTAACATCACGACAAAATAGATCAAGAGCGGAATGGCGATCCTGACAACATCCAATGGCAACCGCACGATATATTCGCCTTTGAGCGAGAACATGACCACGATGGTAAAGAGCAGCGCAATCAACGTAATGGGGCTGATCCTTGGGATGAAGCGCTTCTCATACCACTCGCGACCTTTGGTCTTGAGCCCGACGATCCTGCTCAGGATACCCGCGATGAACGGGATGCCCAGGTAGATGAACACGCTCTTGGCTATCTCGCCGATAGTCACATGCACAGCGTTTCCCTTCAAGCCAAAGAGTGGCGGCAGCACTGTGATAAAGACATAGGCATAGACCGAGAAGAACAGAACCTGGAAGATTGAGTTGAACGCCACCAGACCTGCGGCATACTCTGTATCCCCCTTGGCAAGCTCGTTCCACACGATCACCATTGCGATGCACCGTGCCAAGCCGATCATGATAAGGCCGACCATGAACTCTGGATAGCCGCGTAGAAACGTGATCGCCAGAACAAACATTAATATCGGGCCAACGATCCAGTTCTGCACGAGCGACAGCGTCAGAACTCGCCAGTTGCGGAATACCTCGCCAAGCTCTTCGTATTTCACTTTGGCAAGGGGTGGGTACATCATTAGAATAAGCCCAATTGCTATTGGGATATTCGTTGTGCCGACTGAAAAACGGTTCCAAAACCCTGCAACACCAGGAATAAGGTAACCCGCGCCCACGCCAATAGCCATCGCTAGGAATATCCAAAGCGTAAGATACCTGTCCAAAAATGAAAGTCTTCTAGTGATTCCTTCGCTCATACTAACCCTCACCCGTTGTCATCTCATCAATCAATTTCTCTACTCTCGTCTTTACCTCATCCCGAATCGCCCGGACATTCTCTATCGGCTGCCCATTCGGATCTTCAAGACCCCAGTCTTCGGACTCAACAAACACAGCCGGGCAAACTGCCCTGCCGTGGTCGACGTCATCGAGGTTCACACCACACCCCATAGTAATTACCTTGTCTGCGGACTCGACCATCTCCGGTGTCATCACTTTGGGATAATGCCCGCTCATGTCGTAGCCAATCTCCTCCATCGCCGCCACGGCTTGCGGGTTGAGAGTTCCGCTAGGTGCGGTTCCTGCTGACTCTGCAATGATCCTGCCATTGCCGAGTTTCTTCGCGAACGCCTCAGCCATCTGACTTCGGCCTGAATTGTGTATGCAGACGAATATAACTCTCTTCAATGTGGTTCTCCTCACCAACCGATTTTATTCAATGGACAGGTAACTCACTTGCAACAAGGAGTCGGCTGCACGCTACCCGCCGATGCCTCAGCGAGCGAGACAATCTCCGAAAGAAAAGCCAGCGGACCGTCCTTGAATGCATCGACCTTGAGAGAGTAGTGTATCCACTGGCCATCTTTGCGCGAATTGAGCAGTCCCGCCTGCTTGAGCTTCGCCATGTGGTGCGATACGGCAGGCTGGTTCATCTCAAGCTCGTTCACTATGATGCAAACGCACACCTCGCCGTGCTGCGCAAGCAATTGAACAATGCGAAGCCTGGTCGGATCACCAAGCGCTTTGAATACTTCGTCCATGTCTCACCTATCAGTATATGTATATGTATTGATATACTATCGCCATAGAACAATGATGTCAACCCCGAATGTGTCCGTTGTGTGCTACAGACTGACACTGATCGGCGTGGGCTGACCGAGATTATCGCTCACTGGGCANNTCGCCCATTCGCGCAAGATATCAGGGCTTGCTGTGGAGTCAATGTCGATTGAGACTCGTATTTCCTTGAAGCCTGGTCGGATGCCGCTCTTTTTGCCCAGATAGACCAGAGGATCAAGGTTGCCTTCAATGTGCATCTGCATCGATTGGATCTCGAAACCCATTTCCTTTGCGACCATGTGGCCTATGACATTCAGGCAACCGGCCAGTGCACCGAGAGTATACTCTACCGCATTGGGGCCGGTATTGGTGCCGCCGAGTCTTTCAGGCTCGTCAACACTGAAAGTAAGGTCGCGGACGCTAACATCTGCGCGCATCTTGCTGCGGGATTCCGCTTCTACTGCGATTGTCACATCAGCCATTTTACATAACCTCGATTATATGAGAAGTCATAATTACCTGAAGACATCGAACGCTGCAGATGCGAAGGCGTTTTCCACCTGCTCTTCGCCAGCAACCACTCCAAGGTCATTAAGCGTAATAATAAAGTCGCTGTGAGCACGACCGCTTCGATAATCCGGCTCTCTGAGCGGATGTCTCAATATAGCCTCCATCAGTTCGCGATCTGTATCGATCAGCAGCGTCCCATGAAGCAGCACAGCTTTCCACTTGCGTGCCTGCGCATTTCCAGATATTTTCAGATCACCTACCGCCACATCCGATATACCGCGTTGCTGCGCGTTCACTCCCAACCGTGCCAGTGCGCAAACGACCAGTTCCGCACCCTGCTCGAAAACTAGACGCATGTCAAAACACCCTGAGTCGGGAGCAGTATAGGAATAGTTGAATACCTCAGGAGTCTGCAGCACTGTTCCACCGCCGGTGACTCTCTTCGCCCAGCCGATCCCACGTCGCTCGCACTGGTCGAGATTCAGGGCCTTTTCGGGCTTGTCACCGCAGCCCAATACGGCCGTTGGGTTGCTTCCCCACCACAATCGCAGGACCCGCCTGCAAGTTTGCCCCGCGCTCTGAGCAAGCTGTTCGTCAACGACTAAATTCATCTCGACGGTCGGCTCCGACCAGCAGATCACATCCAAATCCCCGTAAGAGCAAATCAAGCGTGGCCGGGCTGAGTCAACAAGACTAGGGCGCTGCATAGATTAGGTAGACCCCACCAATCATGACCAGCACACCACAGATTCGCTTCAGAATGGTTGCGCCTTTTGACTTTTCATTCCAGTTGAGATAGTTCTGGACCGCTTCTGTAGAAGTCCCGGCCGCTACGATCACCGAACAATGGCCAATTCCATAAAGCGCAAGCAGCGCGAAGGCGTAGATGAAGTTCGTTGCTCCGACCTTGAGTGAGAGCGTCAGCACCGGAGCCATGTAAGCAAACGTGCACGGACCAAGTGCAACACCAAACACCAATCCCAGAACGAACGATGCCAGAAGTCCCTTGCGCTTCATTCCCACGTTACCGGGACCAGAGAACGGCATAGGGATAACACCTATGAGGTGAAGCCCCACAATGAAGAATACAGCGGCTACTGCGTAGTTGCCATACTTGCCCACGTCCCCCATCATCCGACCCATTGCGGCAGTCACGACGCCGATCAGCGCAATAGTTACCAGTATGCCGAGGCCAAACAGGAATGAGAGGCCGAACGCCTTGCGCGCCGTCAGCTTTCCCTGTTCACTTATGAACCCGATAATGAGTGGGATGCTCGATAAATGGCACGGACTCAGGATTACGCTGAGTATGCCCCACACAAGAGATGCGCTAAGTGCAATGGGGGCTGACCCCTCGATTGCTTTGGTAAGTGCTATAAAGAGTTGCTCCAAGTTAGTTGACCCCCATTTCCGCAAGTTTAGCGGTTATTTGGTCTTTGGGGAAGAACCCGACATGTCGGAAGACTTCCTTGCCATCCTTATCAAAAAATATCCGCATCGGCATCAGTCCTGCTGCCAAGACCAGTGCCATTGTTCTGCATTGAGCCTTATGCATGCTAGTTGTTTCCTATAGACTACTTCTTTGAATTGGTGGACGGCGCGACGGAACATGTTCCTCCGCCGCAGCCGCAACCACCAGTTTCTGCTGCGCCATTGTCCTTGGATAACTGAGTTAATGCTATCCAAAGCGCAAAGACGGCAACTACAAGAATGATTTTTACATAAGGCTTCAAAGCCATTACCTCCGTTTGCTTGGCATATTTAAGCGTAAGTCCACTACTTATTTAGCGGGCTTCTTCGGTTTCGCCGGCTCCTTGAGCTTGACACCGTGGTCCTTGAAAGCTTTTACGATGTCATCCTTGGAGAAGTAGCCTGCATGACGGAAGATTTCCTTGCCCCTGGCATCGAAAAAGATCTGAGTAGGGATACTCTGCACTTTGTATTTCTTGGCAGAGTCCGGGTCTTTCCACACATCG
>DJHI01000234.1:3671-4898 GCA_002431715.1 Armatimonadetes bacterium UBA5829 | reverse complement strand
CCATCATCTTGCAGGGAACGCATTTTGTCGCACCGAGATCGAGAAGCTTGGGAAGCTGCTTCACGGCGGGCTTCGCCGGTTTTTTTGTGTCTTTGTTGTTGGCTGCATCGCCCACACTCACAGCAAGCGCGACAACCAACATTACTGTTATTGCTACTGAGATTTTGAACCACTTACTCTTCATAACCTTATTGCCTCCTGTGTGTTTTATATGCTGATATTAGAGCGACTTTATAGGCGTCCTCTTCTTCAGGTTCTATTTGGTGATAGATACACACGGTCTCGAGCAGCTTATCGCCGCTCGAATCATCAGCGGCAAGGCCGGTTTCCGCCAGGTGATCGAATATAAGACCGAGTCCTGCGATAGTAACCGACTTTCCGTCGACCTGTACTTCTATGCCAGGTATCGGTTTGGAGCACGCGCATTCAGCGCCATCTCCGCCATTTTCCGAGCCACAATAGTCGCCATTCTCCTCGAGAACCGCATCGACTGCTTTGGCAATTTCCTCGGAGACCAGCCACACGGCTTCCTTGTCCTTCTCTGATCGACCCTTTGCCGAACGGGCACAGCAGGCGCAGTCGCCGTTCAGAATATCCGACACAACAAGCGCCGCGCTGACAGGCCCGCTATATTTCTCGGTACCCTTTTTTGCACACAGCTTATCGCAGCCATCCACTGTGATGGTGGGGTGTTTTCTCGCGAATTCCTGCTCCATTTCGTTACCAGCAAGGAACAGAGGTAGGCAGATCGTGACCGTGTTGCCCGGCCGCATAAGTTCCAGAACCCTGCGCGTCGCAAGTCGGGAGATCGTTCCCTCCGGTATTTCCTCTCCGCTGCACGAGATGATGCCGACTTTCACTTCGCTGCTAGACATCGCTACTTCACCTCCTCGGCGCTTGCGCCGACCCGGAGTCGCGCGGGCGCGACAGAGCTTTCGCCACAGATGCAACCTGCTATGTCTCCGGCTATCTCGCGAACTATCGTCCATCCGTCGTCCGCAAGGGCCGTGGCAGTGCCGGGCTCCGCGCCGCGATGGTTCTTGAACGCATCGACCACACGGACCGACCGCACGACTCTACCGCCGGCCATCTCCACATTCTTTGCCGCGCAGAGCTTTGGGCAGCCGTCAATGGTAATGCAGTCACTTTGCTTGATTTTCGCGAGCGCCTCCTCATCACCCGACACCAGCAGTGCCAGGCAGAGGGTGTCAGCGTTCGCGGAGGCCA
>DJHI01000234.1:0-3618 GCA_002431715.1 Armatimonadetes bacterium UBA5829 | reverse complement strand
GATCGTCTGTTACAGCGTATGTTGCCTCACGAGCGATCAGTCCGTGGACTTTGCCGATGCCACTGCAAGGCATCAAAATGACTCTTGTTTCAATTCTATCCGTTGTCACTTTCTTGTCCTTTCGTTAGCGTTGTGCCTCGGCAGCCTTCTTCTCAACGATCTTGGAGTAGGCAACCGGATCGAGTAGCAGTTCGNNTATCTGAATTGAAATCCGATATCTCGATCTCAGCTATCCAGCCTCTGCCGTAGGGATCTTCGTTGACCAGTTCCGGCGAGTCAACAAGCTGTGTGTTGACCGCAACAATTCGCCCCGAGACTGGGGACAAGGCGTCCATCATTGATTTGCCGGACTCAAGGGAGCCGACCTCATCGAACTGCTCGATCTCCTTGTCGACCTCAGCAGGCTCAAAGTATACGATGTCGGTCATGTTCTGCTGGACGAAGTCCGACACTCCTACTCGAGCTCTATTGCCGACAACCCTCACCCAGCAGTCATTTTCGTTGAAGAGGTAGCCTTGGGCAGGTATTTTGAAGACGAACTTGTCGTAGGTGACGATGAGGTAATCGGTCGGGGACTCAAAATCCGTAGCAGACTCCTCACTGACGGCTGACTCCTGTGCACGAGCAAGCCCTGCCTCCATCACGTCGACTAGCTGCATCCCAACTGTCCCGGGCCGCAATGATTCGTCGACATCCAGCCCCGCGTTCTTGGCCTTCTCGGACACCAGCACTTTATCGTCAACTTTCAGGCCGAGTTTGTTGGCGAGCTTTGACGCGCAGCGAGTGGGACAGCCGTCTATTACAAGAAGCAAGGCGTCCTCCAAGGCTTTCTCGTAACGCGCCGGCGAATTGTTGAGAAGAACAGGGCAGATGATCTCCGCATCCTGAGTCTCCATCAGACGTAGAGCCAGTTCGCGAGCAAGCACCCCGTGTTGTTTGTCCAGGCCATTGCAGGGCAAGACGGCGCGCTTCATTGCTCACCCTCTTCCTCGCGGATTTTCTTTATCTTCGCGATGGTTTCAGGCTTGCTGGGAAAAGATATGGCGTCCGGCCCACAGGTCTTTGCACACGCCCTGCAGAAAACCACGCAGTTGTGCGGGTTAGCTACAACCAGTTTTATCTCGCCATCTCGCCGCTCGAAAACCTGGTGCGGGCAGAACTTATCACACTCCATACAAAAGTCGCACTTGGAGAAATCGATGGTGGGACACCAGTCGATCTTCTCTCGCTTTACGCCCATGAAGGTGTCTTCAGCCATCCTTCTCTACCCCCATTTCGGCAAGCGCTTTTGACACCTTGTCTACAGCCTCGTCGGTTGTCATCTCACGGATATCCAGGGGAACCATGTCGGTCTTGACATCCATTCCGGCGGTCTCAAATGCGTCACGGAAAAGCTTGGTCTGCATGTTCGGAGCGCATCCGGCTATGACAAGTTTTCGTCCCGCCTTGAGCATATCGGCAAGGAACCGGTCGCCGTCCTCTTCGCAGAGCTGCGGGTGGATGAAGCCGTATTCAACCGGCAGTTCGACCCGCACGCGATTGATGAAGTCCCAGATATCCATCTTGGAAAATCCGGGACACTTGCCCGTGCAAACGCACATTATCAATCCGGGTAGTTCACTAGACATTTGGAACCTCCTTCAGCTCACCAGGAGCTTCTTGATATCCTCGGGAGAGAGGACTCTTCCGGCAGCCTTGACTTCACCATCAATCACGAGGCCAGGGGTCATAAGTACGTTGAATTTCATAATCTCTTTGATGTCCTCGACTTTCTCAATCTCGGCTTCCACTCCGGCCTCTTCAATCGCTTTCCTGGCGTTTTCGGCAAGGGTCTTGCATTTGGCGCAACCGGTACCCAGAATCTGAATCTGTTTCATATGTCTATCCTCCAGTATAAAGCCGTGCTTATTGGTCTGTTGGCGCAATAGCCAATTGCTCAACAAAAAAAGAAAAGCCCATGCGAGCTCATCTTGATATATATACGTACGATTTATCCGACGAGTTCCATCTTCTCCTTGGCGTTGGATTTCATCACTGCTTCAACGCAGCCAAAGAAACTGACTATGCACGGACAGCGCAGGCTGTAAAACACCTGCAGCCCGACTTTACGGTCCTCGACTATCCCAGCCTCTTTCATAAGCGCCAAGTGCTTCGAGACAGTGGACATATCGGAGCCGACCAGATCCGTTAGTTCGCAAACACACTTCTCACCCTCTACAAGCGCATCCACCATTATAAGTCGACTGGGATGCGCCAACGCCTTGATGATCTTTGCTCTCTCTCCGTATGCTCGTCTATCCATCTTAGTTTATTCCCCTACATTTGGCATTATAACCAAATAATGCGGTTTGGTCAAACACTGCATTGCGAGCTTCTGTTGCCATGCCTGAGACCGCTATGCCTTTACCCTGTCGAGCTTCCTCCGGCACGCTTCCAGAGCATTATCTACGTCGGCGGAATCCAGCTCGAAGTCGTGATTCTTCTCAATGCCGAGGTCGGTCACGACCACATACTCGTAGTCATTCAATCCAGCCTCGTCCATTGTCTGCTTGGCGCAGGCTACGGGGCAGCCGTCGATCACAAGGACTTTGTCCGATCCGTCCACTGAGGCGACCATACCGCTGATATGACCGCCGACTCCGGCCAGGCAGAAAAACCTGCCCTGCTTGTCAATATCGAGCTTCTTTGCCACCTCATTCGTTATCTGTCCAACGTTCGACGCCCCGGAGCACGCAAGAATCAGATTGGTGCTGCCACAGCAGCAGTTGTCTTGTGCCATTCTCAGTATCTCCTTTTGGTTACTTCTCCAGTTCCTGCTTCATACGCAGGAATTCTTCCTCGGAAATTTCACCGCTGGCGTACCGACGCTTCAAGATGTTGATAGGGTCTTCAGCATCGCACATCTGCATCATGCCTTTCATCTTGCCGCACATTCTGCCCATCAACTTGGGCCCTGCGACCATCATGACAGTCATCATCGTCGCGCAAAATGCCATGCCGCCCAGCACTCCCCAAAGCAAGTTTCGAGTTTTACCAGTGTGCTGCTCATCGTGATCAGATCGAATCATGGCTACTTGTCACCCCGCTTTTTGTAAGAGTCTCCAAGCATCCGAATGGAGTTGTTTTGATGTTTGGCAGTTTAACCAAATTATGCTAGACTGTCAAGTAGAGAATAACACAACGCAACTGGCTCTGCCTGTTCCGATGGAGACATAAGTTGAAGCTCCAGTTGCTATTGATCCTGCAAAAGCTGGTTTGCCGAAAGCCAAACGATGTAGAGGCGCATGGATAACGCTTCGACTGCCGCTCATCGACGGCACTCGTAAAGTTTTAACGCCTATGTATGACGCTAGGTTTCAAGGAAAAAGAGTGCTGCTGGATAGAGAGTAGGCAATTTATATTTCACCTACCGAAATGGTATGGAAGTTGTCTTGTTTATTAATTAACGCATTATGATACTACTCATCCCTCTCCCACCAAGGGGGAGAGGGAGTAAAAGCTTATGCTTCTCATCCCAGATCAGGATTTCCGAATTCTGACCCCGAATTCATTGATATGATATGTGGTACGGGATTGGAAATCCCATCAGATTGTGTGGTGGCGATTCGGAAATCGCCA
>DJHI01000033.1:1754-5775 GCA_002431715.1 Armatimonadetes bacterium UBA5829 | reverse complement strand
TTTAAGTCAACTTAAAGAATATAAATATAATGTAGCTCTTCCTGCCCCTGCTATATATGGCCAGTTTCGAGAAGGCATCGATCACCGGCGCGTTATGGCTGCGCTCATTGCGATAGGCTTCGATAATGTGGTCGATGTTGCGTTCGCTGCTGATCTGGTAGCCGAGAAAACGCGCGAAGCAATCAAAAAATCAGGCGAGGTCAGGCCATTGATTTCTCCGGCCTGTCCGGCTGTTGTCAGGCTTATTCAGGTCAGGTTTCCTGGTCTAATCGAACATATTCTTCCTGTGTTATCACCAATGCGAGCAGCCGCAAATATAGCCAGACACCAAATCTCGGATAAATTGGGCCTTGATAATAAGGACGTCGGTGTTTGGTTTATCTCTCCATGCCCAGGCAAAGTAAGCGCTGTAAACGACCCGGACGGAACCGAAAATGGGATCATTTCCGGTGCTATTCCGATAAGCGAGGTCTACCCTCTTATCAGAGAGAAGCTCAATCGAAGCGAAGAAGAACTCGATAAGATGGTTGCCGATCTCAAGCCGGGCAGTGGTTTGGGGCTTGGATGGGCGCGCTCGGGTGGTGAAAATCAGTCTATCGGCGGTTCGAGGCATATCGCTGTCGACGGCATCCATAACGTAATCCAGATTTTGGAAGAGGTCGAGCGAGGCAAACTTTCGGATATCGACTATATAGAGGCTCAGGCCTGTATGGGCGGGTGCGTTGGCGGTGTGCTTACCGTCGAGAATTCATTCATCACACGCCGCAGGGTCAGGATTCTTGCGACTGATGGCGCTGATCAGGTCGACGAAGTCCTTCGCGACAAAATTGCACGAGAGGCTCTGGAGAACGAAGACTGGTTTCGGTATGATGAGCCAATCGAGCCAAGGCCGACATTAAAGCTCGATGATGATATGGCTAAAGCGATTCGAAAAATGGAGATGATGGAGAAGATCGTTGAGGACTTGCCGGGTCTGGATTGTGGTAGCTGCGGAGCGCCGAACTGCCAGGCATTGGCCGAAGATGTGGTGCGTGGGCTGGCAAACGAAATGGACTGTGTATTCAAACTGAGACAAAGAGTTGCCCAACTTGCGGGAGAGATGATGGAATTGGCTGAAAAGGCGCCGCCCGCGATGGGTCATGTGGATAAAAAGGCGGAGAACAAGGATGCTATTGGCGAACATAGCCAAAAAACTGAACCTGAAACCGATTAACGAGATCGATACCAATATTGAAGTAACCTCCGGGTACGCTTCAGATTTACTCAGCGACGTACTTGCAAAGGCAAAGAACGGCGCGATCTGGGTTACTAATCAAAAACATATCAATGTCATTGGCGTTGCAGTGATGCTGAATCTCGCAGCAGTAGTTATTGCAGGTGGTATCGAACCTGAGCCGAGCACGGCTACAAAGGCCAAAGTCGAGAACGTTCCTTTGTATACGACGGACATGTCGATGTATGAGTTGGTCGGAAAGCTGCATGAACTGGGTGTACATTGATAACTGATCAGAATTTGGTTAATGATATTATAAGGTCCACGCCGTGTGACAGATGCGTTCTATGCGGGTCGGCGAGCAGAAGTCTATATCAGGGTTTATGTGATCGGTCTTACGATACGCCGGGTTTATGGAGTTTAAGCCAATGTGAAAATCCTGACTGTGGCCTGATATGGATGAACCCAATGCCTCTACACGAGGATATGATCAGGGCATATAAAAACTATTATACTCATAATGACAATTGCCAGCCGAGTTGTTGGAAAAGATTCTGGACGGCTGTTAAGTGCGGTTACCTTCGGAGCAGATATGGTTATCGGAATGGTGTAGGGCCGAAGTGGTACGGGTTACTGTGGCCTTTAGCATATCTCCATTGGTTTGGAGTCATTGCTTCACGTGATGAAGCTACATATCTACCGGCTCCATCAGAAGGGGCAAAGCTCCTTGAGATAGGCTTTGGTGGAGCGGTTATGCTCAAGCGTATGTCTTCAATGGGCTGGGATGTTTATGGGATTGATTCGGATCCTGTGGCAGTCAATCAAGCTATGACAATGGGACTTAATGTGAGTCTTGGCGAGTTGTCCGATCAGCATTATGAGAGCGAATCTTTCGATTGCATAGTGATGAGGCATGTATTTGAGCATATATGCGACCCGGTAGAGTTTATGCAGGAGTGTTTCAAGGTGCTCAAACCCGGTGGAAAGCTGGTAGCGATCCTACCGAATTCCGCAGGTTGGGGTCATAAGCTTTTCGGCAGTAACTGGGTGCACCTCGACCCGCCGCGTCATCCGTTTACGTATTGTCCGGCGGCTCTGCAGCGAATTGTCGAGGATGTGGGTCTGACTGTTGAGAAACTATTCACGACAGTAATAGGCGCGTTTGGAGTATGGAGAGTGAGCATAGAGATTGCTTCACCTGATCACAGGCTTCCGCAGAGACTTGTGCGTAAGCTTGGCATGATTATCTACCAGGTAGCGGCACGCATACGCTTGCTTTTGGAGCCATTGAGTGGGGATGAGATGGTCGTGGTCGCGAAAAAACGGCAATGATCAAATGACGCTAAAGGCTTATCAAGCCGATTTGCATATACACACTCTGCTCTCGCCCTGCGGTGAAGTGGAGATGATACCGCCGCTGATCGTTGAAGCGGCAAAGATGGCGAGGCTCGACCTGATTGGCATCGCCGATCACAATTCTTGCGAGAATGCAGGCTCGGTAATGAAAGCGGCCGAGGGAAGTGGTATTCGGGTCCTGCCGGGAATGGAAGTTCAATCAATCGAAGGTGTTCACCTGCTTTGCCTTTTCGATAGTCTGGATCAGGCGGAGGCTTTGCAGGAAGTCGTATACAAGAGCCTGATCAAAATGGCAGGGAATTATTTGTTTACTGAGCAGCAGTTTGTAGTTGATTCCGAGGGCGAGTTTATTAGATATTGCGACAAGCATATAGCCTTGCCCACGAGTCTGGATATAGATGATGTCTACAAACGAGTTATCGATCTCGGCGGGATAATGATCCCATCGCACATTGACAGAAAATCAACCGGAATTATAGATGTTCTCGCAATGATCCCGGAGTCTCCTGATTTTGATGCACTCGAAATCAGCTTGAATACTACACCCGACCAGGCTCGCGAGAATTACCCGAGCGTGGGAACAAAGCCGATTATTCAGAACTCGGATGCTCATTGGCTAAATGCCGTCGGCCAGCGACGGACTGTATTTTATCTGGAGCATCGCAATGTAAATGAGCTGAAAATGGCCTGCAAGGGTGAAGGCGGCAGGAGAGTTGAAAATGCGTGAGCTTTCGATGCACATTCTAGACCTGGCGCAGAACTCGATAGCCGCGGGCGCGACGAGTGTAGATATAGCAGTTACGGCTGATACCAAGCTGGATAAGCTTACGATATTGATCAGCGACAACGGCAATGGGATGGATGCTGAATTGGCGGCAAAGGTCCGCGATCCGTTTACAACGACCAGAACTACCCGCCGCGTAGGACTGGGCATTCCAATGTTTGAAGCGGCGGCAAAAGCCTGCGACGGCGATCTTTCAATAAAATCCATTCCCGGCGACGGGACGATACTGGAAGCGACTTTCAAGTTGTCTCATATAGATCGCGAGCCATTAGGCGACATTGCAGGGACGCTGGTAGCCATTATCGCAGCAAATCCCGATCTTCATGTTCATTACAGTCAAAGATTGGATGATGCTGTTTTTGTGTTTGATACGGATGAGATAAAAGCCAATCTCGACGGTGTGCTTATCAACGAAGGCCCTGTGCTCAAGTGGATTGCTGAGTATGTCAAGGAGCAAACTGATTCTGAATTTTGAGTTAGGAGAGCGTTACCTCCTTTTTGGTCGCGATCAGATATCACGCCCGAATCAAGGATAAGCAGAAATATAATCAATAAAAAATAGCAAATACTAAATCTAAAGGTGGAGTGCACACAATGAAAACACTCGAAGATCTCAAGAAAGTGCGTGAGAAGGCACTCGAGCAGATGAAGTTGCGCGAGGGCAAATT
>DJHI01000033.1:1587-1724 GCA_002431715.1 Armatimonadetes bacterium UBA5829 | reverse complement strand
CAAATTCTCGGCAAAGGTAGTAATTGCGATGGGGACGTGCGGCATAGCCGCCGGTGCGCGCGAAGTTATGACAGCCATCCTTGATGAGCTCGACAAGCGCGGCATTTCTGATGTCTCTGTCACTCAGACCGGCTGCA
>DJHI01000033.1:308-1521 GCA_002431715.1 Armatimonadetes bacterium UBA5829 | reverse complement strand
TCTGAATTTTGAATTCTGAATTACCGGAGTGAGAAGTGCAGGCTTTATAAGTTTATGCATGTCTCAACTCAAAATTCAAAATATAAAATTCATAGTTGCGCATAGCGCTTTGGGGTGTATGAACGCTCTGAGGGGGCTTCAGAAGCCCGATAGGAGGTAAGGATTTGTCGACTCATACTTGCGACTGTGAAGCCAAGGCCAAGGCCGCTCAAGCGGAGGAAGCCAGGCTTTACGAAGAACTGGACAAAATAATAGCGAAACATAAAGAGGTAAAAGGCCCACTTATCCAGACTCTGCACGCTGCCCAGGAGCTTTTCGGTTGGCTTCCTGAAAAAGTGCAGGCAAGGGTAGCCAAGGGCCTGGATGTGCCTCNNAGCTTTTATTCATTCTTTACTACAGTGCCGCGCGGAAAGCATACAATCCGCGTTTGCCTCGGCACGGCGTGTTATGTTCGCGGTGGTAAGCAGGTGCTCGAAAAGTTCGAGCATGAGCTTGGGATCAAAGTAAACGACACCACCGAGGATAGAGAGTTCTCCCTGGAAGTAAACCGATGCGTAGGCGCCTGCGGCCTCGCGCCGGTTGTTACGGTAGGCCCGGATATCTACCGGCGTGTAAAGGTAGACAAGATTCCGGAGATCATAAAGAAGTACAGGGGGAGCAAGGCAGATGGCTGATAAATTATTTAGAACTCATGTACTCGTCTGCGCGGGTGCCGGATGCGTATCCTGCGGATGTCAGGAAGTGGCTGAGGCAATGCGCCATGAAATCGAGAGCCACGGACTCACGGACGAAGTAAAGCTCGTAATGACCGGCTGTATGGGCTCGTGTAATCTCGGCCCGGTAGCTGCAATTTTACCTGATGGAACTTTTTATGAAAAACTCACGGCCGACGGCGCTAAGAAGATAGTCGAAGAGCACTTGCTCAAGGGCCGCCTGGTTGAAGAATTTTTACACAAAGAGGGCGAGGGCGAATCTCTACTGCCGAAGATGGAGGATGTGCCTTTCTTCAAGAGACAGCTCAAGATCGTCCTAAGAAACTGCGGTATCATAGACCCGGGCAATATAGAGGAATATATCGCACGCGACGGCTATTCGGCCCTTGCGAAAGCGCTCGGTGAGATGACATCCGAGCAAGTCATTGACGAAGTGAAAAAATCCGGCCTTCGCGGACGCGGAGGCGGCGGTTTCCCAACCGGCCTCAAGTGGGAGTTCA
>DJHI01000033.1:0-292 GCA_002431715.1 Armatimonadetes bacterium UBA5829 | reverse complement strand
GCAACGCTGACGAAGGCGACCCCGGCGCGTTTATGGACCGCAGCGTCCTTGAGGGCGACCCACATGCGGTAATCGAGGCGATGACCATAGCCGGTTACGCCGTCGGAGCGAACCAGGGCTATGTCTACGTTCGAGCCGAGTATCCCCTTGCCATCGAAAGGCTCCAGACTGCCATCAATCAGGCGCGAGAGTGGGGGTTCCTTGCAAAGAACATTATGGGAACCGGGTTCGGCTTCGATCTCGACATCCGAATCGGAGCCGGAGCGTTCGTCTGCGGTGAGGAGACAGCCCT
>DJHI01000090.1:1972-2872 GCA_002431715.1 Armatimonadetes bacterium UBA5829 | reverse complement strand
CGTCAGCAGTGGTGATCATCCTGATCCGAAATGGATGCAGGAGATCACCTGCGACCCTGGCGGCGCTCTCTGGCTCAATATCGGCTTTTATGAATACAACAAAGAGCTCTCGACCTATGAACGAATGGGTGGACACTGGGTAACTGTAGTCGGCTACGGAATCGACGCGAACGGCAAAAAAGACCCCTCTGTTTTAATCATTCATGACCCTTCGCCACGTTCGGGAAATACTCCAACTCATCAATATTGCCACATAGCGAAGATCGAAGATGGAACTACACTCAATGGCGACGATATAGGGCTTCCAAGACCGGCAAACGGATATTATATGGTCCAGGATGGCCTACGTGCCTGGCGAGGCACTGACCGCACGATTATAGATTCAGCAGTGGGATTGGTTATAGGGAAGTAGGTTTTCAGAGGTACGTTTCTTTAACAGATTCGGCATCTTATTCTATATCACCTTTGAATTGTATTATGAGGTGAAGCATGCGTATATTAATACTGGGTGATATGGAAGGTGCGGCAGGGATATCGCGCTGGGAACATGTGTTAGCAGATAAACCCCTTTATGAAGAAGGCCGAAAACTATACACCAATGAATTGAACGCCGCTATCCGTGGAGTTAAAACGGCTGGAGCAGGCGAGATAACCGTAGTTGACACGCATGGAGCCGGAGGCGCACGTAGCTTTAATTCTATTGTTCGAGAAGATTTAGAAAGTGGCTGTCGCTATTGCACTCAGTATAGATGGCTCGATTTCGAACCCCTACTGCAAAACCACTTTGATGCAGCTTTGATAATCGGTATGCACTCGATGGCAGGCACCGCAGGTGGAGTGCTCGCTCATACAGTGTCGTATGATTCTATTATTGAAGTAAAGATAAATGGCAAACCTGTA
>DJHI01000090.1:1364-1906 GCA_002431715.1 Armatimonadetes bacterium UBA5829 | reverse complement strand
ATCTGTCCGCATTCTGTGCTCACTATGGCTGCCCGATTGTATTTATAAGTGGTGACCGGGCAACTTGTCGTGAAGCTGTTGATTTTCTGGAAGACAGTATAGTTACGGCGGCTGTAAAAGAGGGCTTAGATAAATTCACTGCAGTTCATATGACTCCAAAAGACGCCTGTGATCTCATTGAAGCAAAGGCTGCAGAAGCACTTCAATCACATATGAATGTGCCTCTTTATAATCCATCAGAGCCGTGTGAAGTTGAAGTCCAGTTTACATCACCAGAAATAGCATCAATATACGTAAAATTATTCCAGGTGGAACGCCCTAATTCATGCGGAATAAAATACATCTCTGACACCTCATATGATGCTATCAAAAAGATATTCGCTTAACGATGTCAGAAGAGCAATTTCCTGAGTGTCATCAGATTTTTCTTATCCCACTCGATGTCATCCGGTGTCTCGATAATTCCCGGTAAGTCGGAAGTGGCTGGATGCTGAAGAATTGCGCGGAAACCGTCGATGCCTATCTTGCCGTGGCCGATGTGG
>DJHI01000090.1:0-1327 GCA_002431715.1 Armatimonadetes bacterium UBA5829 | reverse complement strand
TCTCAGTGTCGTTCAAGTGAACCATCTTTAGCTTATCCAGACCGACGAAGTAATCCAGGTCTTCAAACATCGATTTGACACCCTCTGGAGTAGAAATATCGTAACCAGATCCCCATAGATGAGCGGTATCGATGCATATGCCTACACGGTCGATTACATCCGTCAGGTTTTGCAAAATGTCGGCTATCTGCTCGAATCGAGAACCGATGCTTCTGCCGGCTCCCGCGCCGAGTTCCAATGCGATTGTCGGGAAAGGATCGGCTTCAAGAGCATATCGAACAGCTTCTGCTATACGAACTATCCCATTTTCATAACCCAAGCCTTTATGGCTGCCTATGTGGGTAACAATGAATTCCGCGCCCAACATGGGCGCTTTTTCGACTGCGTCGGTCAGCGAAGTCTTACTTTTCGCCCATATACCATCATCTGGAGATGCGAGATTGACCAGATATGGTGTGTGGAGGATTACGGGGTGTATATTGAGTTCGGCTGTTCGTGCCCTGAACTTTTCGGCGACATCGGGCAACAACGTCGTCCTCGCCCAACCGTTTGGATTGCCAGAAAAAAGCTGAACCGCTTCGCAACCCAAATACTGCGCGCGATCCAGCGCTTTTACCAAACCACCGGCTATTCTGATATGAACACCTAATCGCATATTTCAAATTATAACAGAATGCATTAGTCAACTAAGGCTAGGTAGAAATATGTCACATATGGCGACTGCCGGTTTTCTGTTGATAGAAATCCTCGTAATCGGCAAGCATCTTTTTTAGAAGCGCCGGAGTATCCAAACCATACGGGCAGTGAGACTTGCAATAGCCGCAGTCAATGCACTTTTCTATCCTGTGCATCTTTTCTTTCCAATCGTCGGTCAAAAACTGCTCATACGGCATTCGCCTGAGTAAAAGGCCCATTCGAGCAGCCATCGGGATAGGAATCTCAGCTGGACAAGGCAGACAATAGCCGCAGGCCCTGCAGAAATCACTTGCAAGTTCCTTGCGATCATACTCGATAGCGGCTAACAGATCTTCATCAAGCGCGGGTGGATCAGCATCCAAATCCAGTATCTGTTCAAGTTCGCTCATGCGCTGCATGCCCCATATAGGAACCACATTTTCATACTGCCTGAAGAATGCAAAGGCTGCCCGGGCATTGGTTATAAGCCCGCCTGAAAAAGGCTTCATGGCGATCAGACCTATGTCCGCCGTCTTGCATTCATCGATTATCGATAAATCATCCTGCGCGGCTATATGACAGAGTGGATACTGGAGAGTATCGTAGAGGCCGGACATAACGGCATCTCTAGCCCTCTCCAGGCTGTGATTTG
>DJHI01000095.1:9768-11171 GCA_002431715.1 Armatimonadetes bacterium UBA5829 | reverse complement strand
ACATACTCGGTTATGGAGAGAATCCGCACAGGAGCTTTCACGGGAGACGCAATGCTCGCGATGCCTATGCTGGGTTGCCCCGGCAGTGAAGTGGCAAAGACAAAAGAGAGCAAGGCTCCCGAAGAATCGTTCCCGTTTTGGGGTCCGGCCTCCGAGAGAGGGCCGCTGCTTGAAATTGCGACGGCAATGAGCCTGCTTAACGCAGGCGCCGATCTGCTGATTATGTATCATCCGACCGCTGCGAGGACGGTCAAAATGAAGATTGCTGAAATGAATAATAGGTGATGGGTGTTGGATGGTATTTCCCTTCCTAACCCCATTACCCTAAGAGGTAACTATGGCGCTTACAGGCTTAGATATATTCAAACTGCTTCCTAAGACAAACTGCGGAGAGTGCGGCGTGCCGACGTGTATGGCTTTTGCCATGAAAATCGCGGCCAAAGCTGCTGAGCTTTCAGCCTGCCCGTATGCCTCCGATGAGGCCAAGGATAAGCTGGGAGCCGCGAGCAAACCGCCTATCAGGTCGATAAAGCTTGGTTCGGCTGATCGAGAGGTAACAATCGGCGGTGAGATAGTCATGTTCCGCCACGATAAGACTTTTGTAAACCAGACCGCTTTTGCAATCGCATTTCGGGACGATCAACAGCCTGATGAGATTGCCCAAAGAGCCGCTGTAGTTCGTGATTACTGCCTGGAGCGCGTAGGAGAGCAGTTGACGGTCGATCTGGCGCTTATTGAGAACATGACAGGCGAAGTGGAGCCGTTTGTCGCGGCGGTTAAGAAAATAGCCGGAACAACCGACCATGGCGTTATTCTTAAGAGTGATAATCCTGATGCAATAGAGGCTGCACTCGAAGTCGTTGATGGTCGGAGACCACTGATCCATGCTGCCACAGTGGAAAACGCTGAATTAATGGCAAAGCTTGCACTGGATCATAAGGCTGCATTGGTCGCCAGAGCCGATACTCTCGATGATCTTTATGACTTGACGACCAAACTCGCGGGTCTTGGGGTAGAGGACATTGTTCTCGATCTACCCTCCGATAATCCCGCTTTGTCGATCCAATACAATACGATAATCCGCAAAGCCGCGTTGAAAGGCGCATGCGAGCCGANNTTACCCGATTATCAACTTCCTTACCGGCCTCGATTTGCCCGAACTGGTAGCCGATGCCTCCAGCATGATCTGCAAATATGCGTCAATTTTGGTGATTGACAGCCTCAATTACGAAGCGCTGCTGCCCATGATGATGCTGCGGCAGAATATCTTCACCGACCCACAGAAACCGATACAGGTGGAACCGAAAGTATATCAGATAGGCGATGCTCGCGAAGACTCGCCGGTATTGGTAACCACAAACTTCTCACTCACCTACTTTATAGTATCCGGTGAGATCGAGAAT
>DJHI01000095.1:6223-9743 GCA_002431715.1 Armatimonadetes bacterium UBA5829 | reverse complement strand
GATCGAGAATTCGGGCGTGCCCGCTCATCTGGCGATTGTCGAGTGCGAGGGCATGAGTGTTCTCACGGCCTGGGCTGCCGGTAAATTCTCAGGCGAAAAGATAGCAACCTTTATCAAGGAGTCCGGCCTGGCCGATAAGATAAAGAGCCGTAAACTGGTTATTCCCGGATACGTCGCTCAGATCAGTGGAGAACTCGAAGAAAACCTTCCGGGCTGGGAGATATCCGTCGGCCCGCAGGAAGCTTCAGACCTGGGATCTTATATGAAGATGCTTGTGGCGTAATTTGGTTTGATAGTCTGATGGTTTGATCGTTGAGAAACGAAAATGATGACTTTTTACGTAGTATAATAGCAATCAGGCTGTTAGAGGTTAATAATGTACAAGCACAACGATCAGCAATTCCTATTATCCAACCAATATAAAGATGCATCGAATTTAAATGCGCGTATCCAACTCCACCGGTTCAGCGTAAACAAGCGGGGATTGTCAAATTGGATATTCGATCACTTCGATTTGCCGAATGAGTGCGATATTCTTGAACTCGGCTGTGGAACAGGAGGCTTGTGGAAGTCTAATGAAGATCGCATACCCCAGGGCTGGAATATCACTCTTACTGATTTCTCACCAGGGATGGTCGAAAAAGCAAAAGCAAACCTCACCGAAGTTCCGCACGATTTTCAATTTGAGACTGTGGACGCACAGAGCATCCCGTATGAAGACCATTCATTTGATGCGATAATCGCAAATCATATGCTCTATCACGTTCCCGACAGACACAAGGCTTTATCGGAGATTCGACGTGTTCTAAAGCCTGACGGAGTCCTATACGCTTCAACAATTGGGTTTGGTCATATGCGCGAGTTGCAGTCTATTTGCGACAAGGTCGATCCGAAAATCGACCTCGCTTTGAACAGCGTGCAGTCTGCATTCGGACTCGAAAACGGCGCCGAGCAGCTCGAGAAGTATTTCAATAGCATTAAGCTGTATCTATATGATGATTATCTTCTATTACCTGAGGCGAAGCCGATTGTAGATTATATCTTCTCGACAAGCGACAGCACTCCGCTTATGCTTGAATATGGCCCTGATGCTTTTTTGCATGTCATAGAAGAAGAGCTGAAAACCAACGGTCCAATCAAGATTACCAAGCGGACTGGGATGTTTGTTGTATCATAAAAACCTATGTTAACTATCACATTCCTACCTTCAAATAACAAAGTCGAAGTCCCTTCGGGAACGCTGATCTCTGATGCAGGGAGCCTCGCTGGAATAGCCGATCTGCACCTGCCGTGCGGTGGCAAGGGCACATGCGGCCGATGTCTGGTCGAACTGGTCGAGGGAGAGGTTGAGCGCGGCATCTCACATCTCGACTCCGCGCTCGCAAATAAAAACCTCGTTATGGCCTGCCAGACGCGCATCACCAGCGACATTACCGTTCGCATTATGGAGAGCCGTGATGCCTCTATGCGAGTGGTCGGTGACAGTCACTTTTTAATCAGCGATGAGCATCTCCCCGATATGGCCTCACTCACTCCGCTTGTTCGTGCTGTCGAGCTAAAAGTACCTGAGGCTTCGATTGAAGAGCATTACTCAGACTGGCAGCGCGTGGTGCGCGAACTGGAAAAGCAACTCGGCCAAGTTGAGATAACTACTGATATCACCGTGCTTCGTACCCTTGCTTCAACTCTACGTGAGCAGGAGGGCAATATAACGGCTTTTATTCAGCAAGATGCTGATGGAGTTAATGTAAAGAAAATCCTCCCGGGTCATAATATCGCAGGCATTTACGGAGTTGCGATAGATATAGGCACTACCACGGTTGCTTTGGAACTGATCGACCTGGCGTCCGGCAAAATTGTCTCATCTCGAACATCATATAACGCTCAAATTCGGCTCGGGTCGGATGTAATCAGCAGGATAGACTACGCCCGCACTCCTGAAAAACTGAATGAACTCAATAGGCTGGTTCTTGAGAGTGTTAACGATCTTATCAGAGATGCCGCGGCTGATTTAGACATAAATGCGAACGATATAAATGCAGCTTTCATATCGGGCAACACGACGATGATTCACCTGCTTCTCGATTTGCCTCCGAGATATATAAGAGAATCTCCGTATGTGCCCACAGTAAACACCGTTCCGAATATAACCGCATCTGAAATCGGTCTTGCAATTGCACCTAATAGCTCTATCGAATTCGCGCCGGGAGTGGGAAGCTATGTGGGTGGAGATATCACCGCCGGCCTGCTTTGCACTGAAATACCTACCAACTCCGATGAAGTGTTTCTGTTTCTCGATATCGGCACAAATGGCGAGATAGTGCTTGGAAACGCGGACTGGATGCTCTCCTGCGCGTGCTCAGCCGGGCCTGCCTTTGAAGGCTCGGGTATAAAGTGTGGCATGCGGGCAGCCGAAGGCGCAATCGAATATGTCGAGATCAAAGACAGCGGCAAAGATGTCAGTTACGATGTGATCGGTGGAGATAAACCCGCGGGAATTTGTGGTTCAGGCCTGATCTGCCTTCTTGGTGAACTATTCGTGCACGGTGTCATCGATCAAATCGGCCATTTTAACACCGATATCGACTCAAATCGGATGATATCGGTCGATAACAAATCGGCGTATGTTATTGAATGGGCTACAAATACAGCCGATGGACGCGACCTTATCATCACTGAGGCAGATATCGAAAACCTGATGCGCACCAAGGCGGCAATCTATTCCGCCTGCTCGCTGATTATGGAGAATGTCGGTATCGACTGGAACGCTGTTTCGCGTGTATATATCGCGGGTGGCTTCGGACGTTACATTCAAATCCATGACGCCATTTTGATAGGAATGCTTCCAGACCTGCCGCACGATAAATTTACCTATATAGGCAACTCATCCCTGACAGGTTCTTATATAGCCCTTCTCTCCCAAGAGCACAGAGAACTCCTCGCGCAAATCGCTTCAAAGATGACCTATATCGACCTCGGAAGCGACCCGCGATATATGGATGCCTACCTTGCCGCCCTCTTCTTGCCGCATACGGACATAAACAGATTCCCTACTGTTGCAAGGTTGATTTAACTGATTGCACAACAATATGTCAAATAGTGTTTTGCTTTCCCTTAGTCCCCGTTGACAAATGACAATAATTGGGATATATTTCGTCTGTTGTGTGACTATAAGCCTGGTCGAATTTCAAAGAGGTGGAATCACAATGAGAATAACGCCGATATTGATAATGTTATTTGTTGCGATGACGTCGGTGTGTCTGCCGGTGTCGGGAGCAAATGTATACTCGAACTTCGATGACGGAACTATGCAAGGCTGGGTTGCCGTGGGCGATGTCGAGGCGGTCAGCAATCCCGGCTCCGGTTGAAATCCAGATGGCTATCTGCAGATGGTTGATCAAGTAATCGGTGATGTATGCTGGGTAAACGCGCCTGCTGAGTATCTCGGCAACTGGCACGGAAAAGCCGCCCTTTCGGCTGACCTTACTCAAATTTCCTACAGCGGCACTCAGTTTATGAC
>DJHI01000095.1:4783-6205 GCA_002431715.1 Armatimonadetes bacterium UBA5829 | reverse complement strand
CCACATTTCCGGCCCCGGCGGCCATTATAAGCGAGTCTTTGGGGAACGGCCTCCCCTGGGTGTGTGGCGCACATATGGAACTGCGCTCGATGAATCGCTGTGGCAGTGTGTTTCAGGTTCATGGAGCGCGCTGCTCGATAATATCACTCAACTACAGATAAGCATCGAGTTCATCACAGGTGACGAGACAAATGGCCTGGACAACGTCTCTTTAATTGACAATTACACAACAACTACAATAGGCCATGCAAAGCAGATGGATGATGGAGTAGGTGTGACCGTGCCGGGTGTTGTGGCGAGACTGCTTTCCGACGCTATGTATATACAGTCGGAAGACAGGTCGGCGGGTATTCGAGTTAAAAACTCATTTGCACTCCCTGAAGGCGAGAAAGTGACGGTCGTCGGCACACTCAATACTCAATACGGCGAGAGGGTATTGGAGAACGCGACCGTGTTGACCCAGGAATCCGGAGATCCGCCGAAACCGCTCGGGATGTGCAGTCTGGCGGAGCTGGGCGGGAAAGGCGCCACTCCTGCAGACCCGCCTCTCGGCACTTCTCAAACTCTCAAGGAGACAGGTCTGCTGGTTAAAGCTTATGGCTATGCCTCCGATGTCAATGAACTCGGAAACTCGTTTGTTTTGAACTACTCTGATAAAAGCCTGCTGGTGAAGGTCGAAGATGAAGCGTTCATGCCCGAGCCCGGAATTTTTACGACAGTGACCGGCATATCCGGCAGCGATGGACAGGCTTCACCATCACCGATTATTCTTGCCGGACGAGACGTGCCTATGCACTTCGGCGAGAACCTGATCGTGAACCCGGGAGCAGAAAGAGGCTTGGGCGGCACGGGTGAAGTCATTCGCCCAATACCGGGCTGGACTCCGACATCCAACTTTTCCGTAGCCGCATATCCCAATAAAGTATCGACTTCAGAGGGAGAAAGAATCGACGGTGGTCTCAATTTCTTCTATGGCGGCAATAATACGGTCGGGAGCCAGGCATCTCAGACAATCGATCTGTCTTCTTTTGCAAGTGACATAGACTCGGGTGATGTGACAGCATCAATCTCTGCCTATCTGGCCGGCTACTCTACCCAAGCAGACACGGCACAAATAATCGTCACATTTATGGACTCGACCGGAACAAGCCTTGGAGAATTACAAATTGGTCCCCAGACCGGCTCGAACCAGATATGGATATTCCACGAGAGTTCGGGTTCGGTTCCAATTGGCAGCCGAAGCGCGGAGATAAAAATGATAGCAGTGCGCGTTTCGGGAGGAAACTGCGACGGCTACTTTGACAAGCTCTCGTTCGTGCTAACGCAAAGCCTCTAGGTAAATTACGTTCCAAACTTGTACTAGAGAGCCGGTTGCAAAACTGACGAACGTCTCATATTCTGTCATTCCGAACGAACGTGAGG
>DJHI01000095.1:2605-4720 GCA_002431715.1 Armatimonadetes bacterium UBA5829 | reverse complement strand
TAGCTCGAAATGACAGAGTTGATGATTTTTGCAATCGGCTCCAGCAAATATTTAGCCGTACAAAAAGAAATCCCGTCTCGCTATTTAGCGGACGGGCCGTTTGTAGAGCTACGCTCTCAATCGGATATAAGCCACAACACTTTAAGGAAGGAGAAAAGATGATTTTCTCATTTTTATTATCGGCAAGAATCGTGCCAAACCAGGCATTCTTGACAGGTGATTTTATAATATTTTTAATCGAAGGGTAATCTTATTATGAGACAGCGTGAATGGAGGTAGTATTATGAGACTCACGCTGATACTGTTTTTCTTGTTATTACTGGTATCCGGCAGCGTATTTGCCGGTGATATTATTCTTACAAAGCCTGACAGAGAGACTCTGATTGAGGGCCGTAATTATCCGATTGCCTGGCATTCCAGTGGAATAAGGACCGTCAATGTTGCAGCCTGCGGGTCGAGAACCCCTCTGGGAGGTGAGAGTCGAGGCGATTTTTGTATAGATATAGCCGATAACATGCCTGCAAACGCCGAGATAACCTGGACCGTTCCCTGGATAGATTCAATTCGTTTCACCGTAAAGCTTACGGGATTCGATGCGTCGGGCGCTGATATTTCGGATGAAAAGGGCTATTCATTTCGGCCTGCAAGTATGGCAAAACGCAGCGCCGACGGTATTTACCTCGATTTGCACAGCCGGGAGAATCAGCGACTTTATGTGCAAAAAGGCAGCAAGATAATACTCGCGTTTCTTACCACTTCCTCTCGCAATTATCTTTGGGTTTCACGCACAAGTCGCTTAAGCATTCCGCATGATCATGCGGGGATTTTCAGAGTGCGGGAGAAGATCCCAAACTACTGGTCCCGGCTCTATCAGGTTCCGATGCCTTATGCCATGCGTTACGATGGAGGGCACTTTATCCACGCGACCAGTGAGGATCAGTACGGCTGGCTCGGTCAGCCCGCATCATCCGGCTGCAATCGTCTGACACTCGCGGATGCAAGAAAGCTTTATTTCATGACTCCTGTCGGAACCCGCGTCGAGGTTATCGGGCCAAGTAGCTAGATAGATGACGTGGTTTTTTGACTTTTTAACCTTTTGACTCTAAACTCATTATTGTATTTTTCAGTTGAGGTAAATGTTTCATGACTAAAAAGCCTACTATAATCGGATCGGCGCTGCCTGATATGCCGTGGCAGGATAAACCGGCAGGCTGCAAGGACGTCGTATGGCGATATAGCAAAAACCCCGTTATTCCGCGAGATCTGATACCAAGGTCGAACAGCATCTTCAATAGCGCTGTGGTGCCGTTTGAGGGCGGATATGCCGGTGTTTTCCGGTGTGACGATATCCGCCGTGAGAGCCATCTTCATGCCGGCAGAAGCAATGACGGCATAAACTGGGATATCGATGCCGAGCGGATTCATTTCGAGTGTGATAATCCGGAAATCGGTGAGTGGCACGGCGGATATGACCCCCGTGTGGTGTGGATAGACGACAGGTATTATGTAACCTGGTGCAATCAATATCACGGCCCCACCATCGGCGTTGCCTATACGCACGATTTTAAGACCTTTAAGCAGATGGAAAACGCATTCATTCCGTTCAATCGCAACGGTGTGCTCTTCCCGCGCAAGATAAGCGGCAAGTTCGCCATGCTCAGCAGGCCGAGCGATAACGCCCATACGGCCTTCGGAGACATCTTCTACTCCGAGAGTCCCGATATGACCTACTGGGGTCGTCACAGGCATGTAATGCAGCCGAATGTGCAGTGGCAGCATTGCAAGATCGGAGCGGGGCCGATACCTATCGAGACCACCGAAGGCTGGCTATTGATCTTCCACGGCGTGCTCCTCTCCTGCAACGGGATGATCTACCAGGCAGGCGCTGCTCTCCTCGATATCGATGAACCATGGAAGGTGCTCTATAAGGGAGCGTCATTTATAATGGCTCCGAGGGAGCTTTACGAATGCGTGGGCGATGTGCCGAATGTTGTATTTCCGTGTGCGGCTCTCACCGATGCTCCGACCGGCCGCATAGCCATATACTACGGTGCGGCGGACACGGTTACCGGCATGGCATTCTGCCAGGTCGATGAGCTGATCGACTTCATAAAG
>DJHI01000095.1:0-2568 GCA_002431715.1 Armatimonadetes bacterium UBA5829 | reverse complement strand
GAGCGATTCAAGACTCTAGACAATTACCTTATACTGCGGGAATTCACGGCCTTATTTCAGTGAATTCCCGCAAGAGGCGAAAGAAGAATTGAATCCTATCACTGCACCTGACACCTATCTCGCAACTTCCCGGCAGGAACAAACGTATTGATGTCGAAGTGCTAATTAATGCGAGAGGAGTGATAAAAATGGAAGTTTTCCCGGTAAGAACGACCCAGCGCCATCAGTTTGTGGATGTTACCGACAAGGTGCAGAAGTGCATAGATGAGGCAGGGTTCAAGGACGGATTGGTGTGTGTGTTCGTGCCTCATACCACCGCAGGTGTCACAATGAACGAGAACGCCGACCCGGATGTGGTGGTCGATGTGCTCGAAACCCTAGCAAAAGTGATCCCGGAGCGCGCCGGATACCGCCATGTGGAAGGCAACTCAGACTCGCATGTGAAATCGAGTCTTATCGCGCCGTCGCTGATTGCGATAGTAGAAGACGGCCGCCTGAAGCTCGGAACCTGGCAAGCCATCTACTTCACCGAGTTCGACGGTCCCAGGAACCGTCAGTGCTGGGTCAAGATGATCTGAAGCTCTGCTTATGGATTGGCAGTAGGACTCATTACGTGCTTTACTATTGCCGCCACAAGCCTGCCTACCTTCGTAAGATTTTCGATGTTTACCTTATCTATCGTATCTTCCGGAGTGTGTATTTTTGAATCTCCGAGAGGCCCGACCACGACAGAAGTTATCGGCAGTCCGCTATTAGCAAACGACATATGGTCCGAACCGCTGTAGCTGGCAGCGCGCACCGATATTCCGGTCTCCTTACTGCAAGTTGAAACAACATCCAGCAGCCACTCTGGAGCCGCATAATTTATTGGCATCACAGATGGCTCAAGCAAAAGCCAGTTCTTGCCACCAAGCTGTTTGTGCCGGAACTGTGCGGGAAGTTCCATGGCTGCTGTGTTACCGGATGATTTAGGCAAATCCATCATAATATCTCCGCCTCGACCCACCGTATCAAGATTGCACAGCAGTCGACAATTCGACAGCTCGCCAGAGTGATGCTCGACATAGGCGCGTGAACCCAGCATTCCTACCTCCTCTGACCCGAAAGCGATAAAGCGAATTGGGCAAGGGATATATGAGCGATTGTCTGACAAATACTGAGCAAGTGCAAGGAGAACAGCCACACCCGACGCATTGTCATTTGCGCCGGGGCCGCCCACGGAGTCTAAATGTGCCGACAGCAGGATTTCCTTTCCTTGAGAATGTTCGGGAATCAGGCTGGCGACTACGTTTGACGAATGTAAATGTGAGCTTTCCCCAGTAATCTCAAGTCGAGCCTGCTGACCGCTTAGTTCACGGATAGCCTCTGAATCCTTTGTATCGACGAAGGCCACAGCAACAGGATTTGCCAACATCAAGCGAATGAAATTGTTCCGGGTGTCACTGAGAAATATCTTTCCCGCTCCATTTACTTTCTCCGGGATCGGTGTCGCCCATACCGCTTGGCCGATCAGTTCTTTCGAGCTTGCATATGGATTAAAGACAAGCAAGGAAGGTGTGAACTGATGCTTTCCTATATGCAGAATTGCCTGTTTGATCTCGTATGATTCAAATTCAAAAGGCTCGACTGATACTTGTAGCCCGATTTGCTTGAATTGTCTGCTGATATAGTCAATGGCTTTATTTTCACGTTCACTGCCCGCATCTCGTATTCCGAGGAAAGTCAGGCTCTTAAGATGCATTTCTGCACAGTCGGTGAAGTTAGGCTGGGAAATGTCCTGCAGATCTGCATGGTCGGCATAAACATATGAAACGGCCAGTACGGCTATGAGTGGTAGAATGAAGAGGATTTTGCGCACGATCAATAGCTCCTTGAATTGTCCGAGCCGGGATTGCCGGCCGCACATAGATATCGCATTCTATAATACTAGACGAGCAGCAGTAAAATATATTTACTGTGTGGTTGAAATGGGTGTTAGGTGTTGGGGGTAGGGGATATGATGGATGAGAACTCTGGTGTTTCGGGACTTCAGTCCCGAAACAAAGGCAGATATTGTAAACCTGATTGTTTTCTTGATCTTGTAACTGTGGAGGGGAGTGTTTCCCCGTATTCACTTCTGTTTTCCCATATCCTGAACAAAGGACTGGACTCCCGGCTGATCCCCGGAGGCTATCCAGGTAAGTTGATCTCCGGCGCGCAGCTTGGTGCCTGCATTAGGCACCACTTCTCTACCCGCTCGGTTGACAGTCACCAGCAGGCAGCCTGCAGGCAAGTTTAGGTTACGGACGGCTTTACCATCCATCTCCGAGTGCGGTTCCACGACCATATATATCATTATCGGTTCTTTCGAGCCCTTAGGCTGCTCGCCACCGCGCTCGAGATCATACTCTAGAAGTGCTTCATAGATCGGTTTGTTACGCAGGTGTTCCGCTACAAGATAGGCAATAAGCGATGCTACAAGCAGTGGCAGTAATTGCTGATAATTACCGGTCATCTCCAGGATTAAGACTACCCCTGTCAAAGGCGCTCGCACAATTGCAGAGAATGCCGCGGCCATCCCTATTACGG
>DJHI01000241.1 GCA_002431715.1 Armatimonadetes bacterium UBA5829 | reverse complement strand
TCTCTTTTTCTTTGCTGTCTTTCTCTTTATTCGTGCGGCCTGGCCACTGCCGTTCGACCCTGCTTCCTCGTCTGCCTTGGCAACTGTTTCACTGGAAACATCTCCTGGATCAATTGCACTCGGAATCGGCTTCTCTACGAGAGCCTTATCTTCAAAGGACTTTTTCTTCGGCTCTTTGCCGGTCTTATTGGCAATATTATCCCAAATGATCACAAGCGGTGTTGCGTTGAAGATCGACGAATAGGTTCCAATAATGATACCAGCCAGCAAGGCTATATAGAAGTGTCTGAGCAGCGGACCACCGAAAGCAATCAACATAGCCAGTGTCAATACAACCGTAAATGACGTGTTGATTGATCGGGAGAGAGTCTGCAGGATGCTCTTATTTGCAAGCTGCTCAAAGCTCTCACCCCTCTCGCGATGTCTTAAATTCTCACGAATTCGGTCGAAAACAACGATGGTATCGTGAACGCTGAAACCGATGATGGTCAAAACAGCGGTCACGAACAAGCTGTCGACTTCCCAACCCAGGAATCTGCCCAGGATTGCGAACAGACCCAGAATAAAGGCCGAATCGTGAATTAGCGCAAGAACCGCGCAGACTCCATATTTGAAACCGGCAGCTATTCCACCGATTGCAAATCGTCCAGTTAGATACAGAATAATAAGCACTGAAGCGATAACAACAGCCCAGAACGATCTTGTTGTAAGCTCCCTACTAATTGTAGGCTCAATACTGCTTACAGACTCGAACTTACCATTCTGTAGACCGAATTCTGTATTCATTGAGTCTCTCAATGAAGATTCTTTCTTTTCATTGAGAGGAAGTGTAGTTATATAGGCAACTTTACCTGTCTTATTTAGCTGCACCTCATTGGCTCGAGAATATTTGCTGACAACTTCACGCACTTCGGAAAGAGACACACGATTATCGAACCTGGCCTGAATCGAAGTTCCAGACTTGAACTCGATGCCTCTCTTTAACCACTCGCCGGATGTCGAATGGTTGTAGAACAGGAAGAATACGCCCGGCAGAATCAGAACTGCACTGAGAGCGAAATACCATGCTCTCTTACCGACGATGTCGGCATTTACTCTGTGCATCCAGCTTGTTCCCAGACCAAACAGGTTCGGATTCTGTGCCCATTCCCAACCAACAAGCAGGTGCAGGAATGTCCTTGTAACGGTAATAGCGGTGAACATGCTTATCGCGACACCAACCAGCAGTGTAAGCGCGAAACTCTGAACGGAGGCACTGCCAAAGCTCATTAGAATGGCACAAGTGATGGCAGTACACATATTGGAGTCGAAGATAGCAGTAAATGCTCTATTGAATCCGGCATCGATTGAAGCTCGCAGAGTCTTTCCGAGCCTCAACTCTTCCTTAAGACGCTCGAATATCAGGATATTGGCATCAACCGCCATACCTATTGATATGATCAAAGCCGCGACGCCGGCAAGCGACATCGTTGCTCCGAGCACTTTGAATACCGAGATCACAAATAAAGCATACAGGCCAAGGGCGATACTTGCGATTGCTCCAGGCAGCCTGTAGTAAATTATCATGAACAATACAACAAGAATGAGACCGAGAATTCCGGCTAGAACCACCTGGTGGACGGTCGATATGCCCAATGTCGGCTCAACGGAGTCCTTAGCAATTACCTTCAAAGGAACAGGCAGAGCACCGGCATTAAGGAATTCAGCGGTTCTCTTGGCCTCTCCAAGACCCTGGAACCCGGACACTTCGGCTTTCCCGGAAGGAATCGGTTCATTGATCTTGGGAGCAGTCAGAAGCTTGCCATCAAAGAACACAGCCAGGTAATCATCTACGTGTCCTCTGGTGAAATCAGCGAATTTCTTGCGTCCATCAGAGTTGAATTCTATGTTGATGACAACCTGCTGCCGCTGATTGATATTAGCTTTGGCATTCGGCAAGAGATCTTTACCGGTAAGAATCGGCTTGTTCTTTTCTATATTTACAACCTGCTTAAGCACTTCTTCCGGCTGTTTAAGGCTGTCTATTGTCTCGCCCTTGGGACCGGTGAAAATGTAAGCATCGTCTTTACTTAACGGAGCCTCCATTCGCCATTTGCCCAACTGGTTATTGACATTCTGAACATCCTTGAGATAGTAGAATTCAAGCGAGGCGGTCTTTTTGATCTGATTGAGCGCTTTATCAGGATCTTTAACACCGGGAAGCTCAACAACGATCCTGTTATCACCCTGCACGACCACTTTCGGTTCGCGCACTCCTTGCACACCTTTGATTCGGTTTGCGATAGTTTTGCGTATAGAGTTCATTTTGTCTATGCGCTTCTGATGGTCGCTCGGCCAATCATCACTCTTCTTTGGATTCGCCTGCATAACAACGCGGATACCACCGTCGATGTCCAAGCCGCGAACCAGAGGAATCTTCCAACTGATCAAAGCGGATGCAATTGCGAGAATAATCACCAGACCGAACAGTTTTTGGTATCTAGACACTATTTATCCTCCCAAACACGATAAAAACACGAGAACAGCCGGCATCGCCGGCTGGAAGCCTGAAGCGTAATATTCATGTAACAGATCAATTATATCTACACCGTCATGCGGTGTCAATCAATATAGATAACAGGTTTTTTTGGAAACAGGAAATAGGAANNTCAGAGGTATCATATGAAAATTCAAATACTCGGCACTGCCGCAGCCGAAGCCTGGCCAGGAATTTTCTGCGGATGCGATACATGCAAAAGAGCACGCGCAGCAGGTGGAAAAAATCTTAGAAGCAGATCATCAATCCAGATAGACGATATATACAAAATCGACTTCCCGCCGGATACCTACCATCATATTGTCCAATACGGGCTTGACCTCTCCCGTCTTAAATATCTTTTTTTTACACACTCCCACGGTGATCATCTTGCTCCGCAAGAACTAGACTATGCAAGACCTGTTTTTGCACACAACATGCAAAACGCACCTATCAGGATATACGCAAATTCGAAAGTGGTTCGTGCCATAAAAAATACCTGTACGAGCAAAGAAGCGCTGCTCGAACTTCACGTGGCTGAGCCTTTTATACCCATTAAAGCAGATAATCTTACATTTACGCCAATTATTGCCGAGCACTCAAAAACGGAGCTTTGCCTTAATTATATAATACAATCCGACACGGCCACAGTTCTTTATGCTTCCGATACTGGAAAATACGGCCGCGAGACGATGTCATTTCTACACAATCATAAATTTGACGCGTTGATAGTTGAATGCACGTTCGGAGCAATTTCGCCGCATCGCGCTGAGTCTCACATGAATCTGGACGCAGTTGTGGATTTAAGGGATAATTTATCTAGGTCAGGATCACTTAAACCGTCTGCTCGCACGATAATCACCCATTTCTCACACAACATGGGCCTTCTACACGATGAACTAGAGCAGTTAGCAGAAAAACATGGAATCGGAGTTGCTTATGATGGGATAGTCATCGAAGTCTAAGCTATTTACGGTTAGTAAATTGCAAGCGACCAATCACTAATTACTTAATGCCCGACGCCCTTATCCACCCCTAATGGGTTGGCCGGGTCTAGACCTGCTTTATCACCTGTTTTATTGCTTGGTTTTACAGAGGTGCTGTCTATCGGGTCTGCGCCCTGGTTCATAACGACAATTATGCTGACACGCCTATTTGAAAAGTGCGCTGGATTGCTCGGGTCTCGGGGATGAGTGTCTGCATAACCTCTCACCTGGTCTATCTGGTTCTTTCGTAAACCGGCGCTCTCCATTACTCTTCTCGCGGAATTGGCACGATCGGCCGAAAGCTCCCAGTTCGTATAACCATCAGACCGAGCAAGAGGTCTGTTGTCTGTATGCCCCTCAATGATTACATTATTCGACAGTTTCTTAAGCTCTGTCGAAACCCGGCCAAGTAATGCCTTGGTAGCAGGCTTGATTTTAGCGCTTCCACTATCGAAAAACAGAGATTCCTGGGCATCCAAAAGATCGATTTTGAGCCCTTCAGAGACAAGCTTGATATCTACATATTTCCTGACATTTTTAAACTCAGGAGTTGCGGCCATCATCTGTTCGATAGCCTGCTTCGTCTTCTCCAACCTCGATCTTTCCTGTACCTGGTCTCCCTTTTTGGAACCCATCCCGCCGCTATCCAGACCCGAGACGCCAAATGGCTTCTTTCCAGATTCCACTGCTTTCATAAAACCTACCGGGTCTTGAAAATAGCCCGCGATGGCGCTTTTTACATTCTGGCTCAGGCCCACTATCCACATGACAAGAAAGAAAGCCATCATAGCTGTCATGAAGTCGGCATAAGCTACTTTCCACGCTCCACCATGATGGCCTGCATGTGATTTGCCTCTCTTTATTACTCTGATTTCTTCCGTAGCTTTTTCGGCCAATTATTCTACTCTCACTATGCAGCTTTCTTTTCTTCTTCGCTGCTATCAGATTTGCGGCCTCTGCAAGTG
The DNA here is from genome assembly GCA_002431715.1 of Armatimonadetes bacterium UBA5829. Taxonomy (GTDB): domain Bacteria; phylum Armatimonadota; class UBA5829; order UBA5829; family UBA5829; genus UBA5829. The sequence continues at coordinate 2,154 of DJHI01000241.1, read as the reverse complement.
TCTTCCATCTCAGAGAAGCTCGGACGCAAATCCGGCTCAATGTTTCTTCGAGCAAACTCTACGCATATCAACGGCGCGTCTCCCCTGGAAAAACTAACTACCGCATTTTTAATGCACGCCAAATACTGTGCTTCACACTTGGCTATTGCCTCACAAGCCTTGGCCATTGGCGCAAACATACCGTAAGCCAAAAGGATTCCAAGGAATGTTCCGACTAGGGCGGCTGCTACTTTTTCACCAATCACCTCAGGAGGCCCACCGATAGCTTGCATTGTTATAACAACGCCGAGAACCGCGGCGACAATACCGAAACCAGGCATAGAATCCGCCACCATCGTCAAGATGCCGCTCATTTTCATGGCCTCTTCATGCTGAGCTTCAAGATCAATATCCATCATATCGGATAGATCATATACACTGATACCGCCCATGACATCAAGCTTTAACGTGTCGGCAAATAGCCCAATGGCATGGTGGTTCTGGAGAAAAGATGGATACTTTTTGAATATATCGGAATCTTCAGGGTTTTCGACATGTTTTTCGAGAGCGATAAGCCCGCCTTTACGGCCTACCATGAAAAACTCATACATCGCTTGAAGCAGATCGAGGAAAGTCTCTTTCTTGAATGGATTGCCTTTCAACAGCTTCATGCCGATAGTAAGCATGCTAATGGCATCCTTAAGAGAATAGGCGATAACCACGCTTCCAAACGCAGCGCCACCTATAATTATAAATTCGGTATATTGCATGAGGGCTGCCACTTTGCCCCCATGCATTGTATAACCAGCCATGATACTGGCAATAACAATACCTATGCCAACGAGCACAAACATTAAAACAGAATCCTTCCATGGACATTAGGATATAAGCAGACTTGCGCTATAAAAATCATTCCACCAATTCCTCGCCAAGTTACACGGGAAATTTACACAGAAGGTGCAATATATAAAAATGGGGAAGATTAGACCGGAGGTGGCCGATGCCTATAGTAGCCGATATTATTGAGCAGCTCGAAAATTGGGCGCCGACGGAACTTGCCGAAGATAACGATCCTGTCGGGTTGCAGGTGGGTGATCGTCAGAGCGAAGTCAAAAAAATATGCGTATGTGTAGACACATCACCACCCGTTATAGATCGTGCGCTTGAAATGAAAACTGATATGATTGTCGCGCACCATCCACTCATTTATGCTCCGCTTAAATCTATAACAAAGGGCAATATTGTAGCCGACCGGNNACCGGCTTATAAAGCTCATAAAAGCCGAAGCTGCGCTTTATGTGATGCACACCAATTACGACACCGCCCCGGATGGGATCAACGATGTGCTCGCGAATTTATTGGGCGTTGAAGGCTGCGTGCCGCTGACTAATAGAAAACAGGATATGTTCTATAAAATAGTCACATTCGTTCCGGAAGAGGCAGTCGAGAGCGTCAGAAATGCAATGGCTGAGGCCGGAGCCGGAAGAATCGGGCAATACACTCACTGCAGTTTCAGATCCACGGGGACAGGATCGTTCGTGCCGTTGCCTCTGGCTGATCCCTATGTCGGCGATATCGGCAAGCTGGCGGAAGTTGAGGAGTATCGGCTCGAAATGATCTGCGCGCAGTCATGGTTGGATGGAGTAATCGAGGCTATGATCGAAAAGCATCCCTATGATGAAGTTGCTTATGACATATATCAGTTGGCAAACGATCCGATTGTATACGGCTATGGTCGAGTGGGCACCCTGGACAAAGCTATGAACCTTGGTGATTTCGCTGAAAAAGTTCGAAGTGCATTAGCTGTGAAGAACCTTAAAGTAGAGGGTGACCTTACAAAGTCGATTAGAAAGATAGCGCTTTTAGGTGGGAGCGGATCATCACACTTCAAAGATGCATTACAGGCCGGAGCGGACGTATTTGTCACCGGCGATACGAAACACCACGATATACTAGATGCGAACGCATACGGGCTGGCTATAATCGATGCCGGTCATTTTGAGACAGAAAGACCGGGAATGATAGCTATGGCTGAGCGATTAAAGAATAATTACGCAGGCTGTGAAATGCAAATCGAATACATCGAATAGGCAATTAGTCGGATATTGTTACTCTCTCAATGATTTTTAGTCTTGGGCGAGTCTCTTCCACGAATGTCTCCGTTAGATGATCATA
>DJHI01000170.1:14930-18914 GCA_002431715.1 Armatimonadetes bacterium UBA5829 | reverse complement strand
TCAAGGTTAAATCGGATGCGCCTGAAGAGAAAATACGGGAACTGTGCAAAATGGCTCAGGAACGTTCACCTGTATTCGATATAGTCTCAAACCCAGTACCGGTGAGCGCAAAGGTCGAACTCAATGGCGTGGAAGTGCACGCCGATGCCCCTCTTAAGTTCCGAATCTAAAAAACAAGGGTGGCGATTCGGAAATCGCNNTTCAAAATAATAGGCAGGTCGGTATCCCGACCTGCCAAACAATCAATTACTCAATATCAAATTCCAAATACTAAATATTTAGAATCCTTTGTTGAAGTTTAGGCCGAACCCCACATCATCTCCGCCGATAAGATCGACATGCGCCCTGAATCCGCCGTATCCGGCAAACTGCAGGCCAAGATTGATATCGTCGGTGTCGTGCTCGATCATGAAGGTGACGTTGTCGGTGATTACAGCGGAGAGTCCGGCGAATACGCCATCCAGTGTGCCGCTGCCGAGTCCTACGCTGCCTCTAAGGGATTTGATTGCCAAGCCAGGAACATCGAGCTTCTTGCTGACAACCACATAAGGAGTGGAATCGATCTCATCGCTCAGGTCGCTGACTCCAACTGCAACTCCCGGAGTTGCGAAAGTCTCTTTCATAATAGAATACTTTGCGTTGATAATGGTCTCGCTGTCGCCTGTTTCAGGGTTCTGATAACCCAGCCCGGCTTCGAGACCGTTGATAACACCGATATTGGCCGAGAAATAGGACATATCATTGTCATCTCTGCTTATGTAGGAAGCTCCGGCATTTACTGCGCCCATATTGAGAGTATCTGCGGTCGGGGTAAAGATCAGACCGGTATAGCCGGGATATGCGGGCGCTGCAAAAGCTCCACTCGCCATAATCGCTGCTGCCATAGCAACCAGCATAAACGATACGATCATCTTTGAACTTAACATTCTCNNTTATGTTCAGACGCAAGGAAGCGACTCATCTGTTCCATGCAGGTAACTTTTTTTATTAACATTTTGTTTTAGAGGGATTAAACGAACCAGCGCCGAAGGACATATGGAGTTTTGCCGGAACGGCAGGGGGTAATGTATTGGTTCTGGATATGTTTTCTTTAAAAGGAAAAATCGCGCTGATATCAGGAGGCGCCGGATTATACGGACGGCAAATTGTCGCAGCTCTGGCTGAGGCGGGGGCGAAGACATATGTCGCTTCCCGCTCGCTCGACGCTCTGGAAGAATTGGCAAAAGAGCATAGAGCCAAAGGAGAAGATGTGGAAGCTCTCCATATGGATTTGGCAAGCGAGGCTTCCATTCTGGGAGTGCGGGATGAGATCGTCAAAAGAAGCGGCGGACTGGACATACTGGTCAACAACGCAGTCGCAAGACCAATGAAAAAGGCATATGATGACGACGCTTCAAAGTTCGCCGAGAGCATGCAGGTCAACGCTACAGGTCTTTTCATAATAACCCGGGCAATGGGTGACCTTATGGCTGAGCGCGAGAAAGGCTCCATCATCAATGTCGGTTCGATGCAGGGTATGATAGGCCCTGATCCTACGATATACGAAGGTACGAATATGACCGGTTTCTACCCCGACTATTTCTTCCATAAGGGCGGGATGATAAACTACACACGCTTCACCGCAAGCTATTACGGCTCCAAGGGAATCAGGTGCAATTGCATCTCACCCGGCGGGTTCTGGACTCCCAACATGCCGGAGACATTCGTTAAAAACTACAGCGCCAGAACACTCCTGGGCCGCCTGGCCAATTCGACCGATTTGATGGGAATGATAGTCTTCCTGGCCTCTGACGCATCGTTATACATCACCGGAACGAATATACCCGTCGATGGCGGATATACAGCGAAGTAGGTCAAGGAAGGTAGCCGTCAACTGTCAACCGAGTAGGAAATACCTCATGCAAGAAAATAAGATAAACGATCTGAAACTATCACGCCTGATGCTGGGAACGGTCCAGTTCGGGCTTAATTATGGAATCGCCAACAGAGCCGGGCAGCCGTCGTATGAGACTGCGCGGTCGATCATTGAATGTGCCTATGAAGGTGGAGTCAATTGTCTGGACACCGCTTCTCTTTACGGAGAGAGTGAAGAGGTGTTGGGCCGCGCTCTGGCTGAGCTGAAGCTGGCTGGCAAGATGGTGGTGGCGACAAAAGTCTGCCATATGGCAGAGGGTTTGAGTGCGAGTGATGCCGATAAAGTCGTAGAGGAGTCGGTAACCCAATCGCTCAAGCGGCTCAAAATGGATACGCTCCCTATCTGCCTTTTTCATACCGAAAACAACTTCCTCAGCTATATCGAATCGCTGATGAAGCTGAAAGAGCGCGGATTGATAAAGTACATCGGCTCGTCTGTAAATACTCCAATCGGCGCAAAACAGGTGATTCAGTCAGATCTCGCAGAGGCCATGCAGATGCCGTCGAGCGTGCTGGACCACAGGTTTATCAGGCTTGGAATTTGCGACAAGGCCGCTGAGCGAGGCGCCGCGCTATTCGTAAGAAGTATCTATCTTCAGGGTCTTATACTCATGCCTGAGGAAGACATATTACCTGAGCTTGCGGAAGTTATCCCGGTTCGCCGTAATCTTAAAGCTCTGGCGGATCAGGCCGGAATAACAATGGCGGAGTTGGCCGTAAGATATATGCTCGGCGTTTCTGGAATAACCAGCCTGGTGGTGGGAGTGGATTCGCCGGATCAGATGCGTGAGAATATAGCGCTTTTCAATAAGGGCTCGCTTGATGCGGATCTGCAAGCGGCAATCGAGAAGGCGGTTCCTGATTTGTCCGAGAAGATACTCTTCCCCGGCAACTGGTCCAAGAGAATGGCCGATGCGAAACCTGTTAGGGGATAGGGAATAGGGGTTAGGGATATGGAAAAGGCGCTGGTAAGCAGTTCGGAAATAAAAATAGCAATGCTCGGAATGGTGGACGGAAACGGACACCCATACTCATGGAGCGCGATCTTCAACGGTTATGATAAAAACGAGATGGCAAAGTGCCCATTCCCGGCCATACCCGCTTACCTGGATAAACAGCCTGAGGAGACCTTTGGAATACCCGGCGCTCATGTCACGCACGTCTGGACAGACGACCCGGCCGATGCAGAAAAGGTCTCGAAAGCATCGCGAGTCCCTAATATAGTCAAAGAAGCCAAAGATGTGATCGGACAGGTCGATGCGGTAATCGTAGCCACGGATAAAGGCTTTGAGCACGTAGATCGATGCAGGCCATTTGTTGAAGCAGGGCTTCCTATATTTGTCGATAAACCAATGGTCGATAATGAATCAGACTTGAAGACCTTTTGCAAATGGGTAGACGAGGGCAAACCAATATTATCCTCAAGCAGCATGCGGTTCTGCAAAGAGTTTATACCCTATCAGATATCGACTCATGAACTCGGCGAGCTTCGATATGCAAGCATTCTGACGCCTAAGACTTGGGAGAGATACGGAATCCACGCTCTTGAGAGTATTTACCCCATCATAGGGCCGGGGTTCGTCAGCGTGCGAAACACGGGCAGCAAAGAGAGAAATATTGTCCATCTCAAGCATAAAAGTGGGGTGGATGCGGTTGTGGTCGCTACATACGACCTCGGCGCTTTCGGCATTATGCAGCTCTGTGGAACCAAAGGATACGCTCACGCAGCAATACAGGATTCATATTACTCATTCAAGACCCAGCTCGAATCATTCGTGCAATATCTCAAAACAGGCATCCGGCCTTTCCCGTTTTCCGAGACTGTCGAACTTATGAAAATAGTCATTGCAGGCATAAGAAGCCGCGAAGAAGACGGCAGAGAGGTTATGCTGTCGGAGATATCTGAGAAATAACGTGATCTGTAATAAAAAGCGCCTTCGCATGATTATTGCGAAGGCGCTTAAGTCTAATTTCACAGCAAGGGTTTACTTTCTCCTGCGAATTATAGCAGTTGCCCCCAGCAATCCGCTAATAAGAGCAATTATCCCGGAAGGCTCAGGAACTGGAATG
>DJHI01000170.1:11225-14863 GCA_002431715.1 Armatimonadetes bacterium UBA5829 | reverse complement strand
TAACATCGAAGAAGAATTCGGACTGCATACTCGAAACAGTACCAAGATTCTGCAGAGTCCCGTTTTCGGAAACCGTCTGAGTGCCGCCACCTGCAGGAATAACTACCGGGCCGCTCACTAAATCACCGTAGATGCTGCTTGCGTTATACCTGGCCTCATAGAACTTGCCGCCGAACAGACCATTTGCAGTAGCACCGTCTTGCATGAGAAGGTAATCAGTAACCGTCACACCCGCGCTTGCAATTCCCACACAATTCGTCAGAGTCGGGAAAGCAAGCTCGGTCGACACGATGTGGAATGTTGCGCCGCTATTACCACCCGAGACCGCAAAATTCAGGTTGATCGCCGGATCACCATCGAGACCCATAATAAGGCTGTCTATCGTTATTTCCTGCTCAGCATCGATTACGATGTTACTCCAGCTTGCCGTTACAAGTCCGGGGGTTGCTAAAAGCTCCGCAAGGTTATCGACTGTGAATTGGACAGTGGCGACTCCTGTGGCGGAATCGTAACTCGTGTCGCAGGTCCAGTTGGTTGCAAGTTCGTCTGTTCCAGTAGAATCGGTGGTATGCTTGTATAAGCCGTAGGCATTACCGGCCATTACCGGTCCGGCTGCAGCCACAAGGCACAGCACTATTACAGAAACCAGTATAAATATCCTCATTCTCTTCCCCTTCCTAACAATCTCCACAAGCACCTAAAAAAACGAGTGCTGTGATCACCTGATACACATAAGTGACATATATTTATACAGGTCTGCCTATCCTGGCAGATCCTAGTACCGACACTTTCCAGTTATTGTAATATGCCTTCGGTTTCCCGTTTTGTCAACCCCATGAGGTTAAATTTTCCTTGCAATTTCAGTATTTAACCGTCGAATGCACTTCTCGCAAAAGCAGCTTCCCGATAAAACAAGTATTCTTATCAGTAGATGATCCTTACGACTCTGCTCATCTATGAGCGATATCGGCTGAGTAATCGAGATACAGCTTAATAGCCTCGGACGGTGTATTCCAGGGGATTTGGTTGCCGATGCACATAAAATAGCCGCTGCAAATCTTCGCCGTCTCCACCATACTATCTACCATCGAGCGAATCTCATCAGGATTATTGCGAAGCAATGCGCGCACGTCTCCCTCGCCAACCAGCACCATATCTTCATAACGTCGCGAAAGAGCCTTAAAGTCCGTGTGAGGCTCGGTGACTATGCCCGTCGCGCCGCACGCCATAACATCATCCGCAAAGCGATCCATGCATCCGTCGGACATAAATATCGTCCTTTTACCGGCGGCTTCAAGTATGCTCCAGTACTCCTCGTATCTGGGAAATATATACTTATTCATCCATGCCGGCGAACAGACGGGGCCTCTTGTATTGACGATATCATCATGGCAGATAACNNCCTGGCAAACGCGGTAAAAAGACGCCTGTTGATCTCAGCGAACTCGTCCATTATCCTCTCGAACCTGTCGTCCAGGCAGGTCTCCAGAAAGAGTTCCCATCCGAATGTAAGCAGCGGCCACATGAACATAGTATTGTAAAAACTGACCATTGCGGTCGAACCATCAGGTGCGCTGTCACCCCACTCTGCTGGAAACATCGGTCGAAATTGATTGTATATGACATCGACGCTCGAATAATCTCTGGCCTCACTTATCGCAGGTATGTTGGTCAGATCGGCATGTTCGAGAGGGGAGTATGCAAATACGTCCTCAGCACTCTTAAACCACATCCCCCAGTCCCAATGATCCGTCTGAGAATCTCCCCAGCGCACGCGATGCAGACCCCCGGAATCCATTCGCGAAGTCTCATCTTCCGAATCGAATACAGGACGTGGTTTGGGATCGTCCGTATCGAACACCGGAAGGTTAAGCTGCGGGTATAGTTCTTTAAGCTTTTCTCTGCAGAGCCTGGGGTGCTCGTAATAATCGATTCCCGTCAGGTATGTCTCGGCATCGGGACAAGACCAGTGTTCCCAGTGCGGCACTTGCTTTGGAGCCTGGCACATGTAGGCAAGGTATTCGTTTGTATACTCCAACTGATCAACCTCAAGATATCAAATATCAAACACCGACATTGTAAGGAGTTATATGGGGCATGTCAACGAAAATAACCGATTTTCAGTAATTAATATAGATAAGATGTCTCCAGGCAGAATGTTCTGCCTTCCTGCGGTATCTTGTCTTGACGATGCTCATTTGAGCCGGAAATATAGATATCCTGATCTAAGAGGTTATAGACGCTGAAGGAGTAATTCAGTTTATCTAGCCTCTGAGCAGATTTTACTGTTAAGTTTACTACTGCCGAGGGTGCAATCGTACTTCCTGAAAGAGTATATTCCTTACCGATTATCTGCATCTCCGGGCTGATATACCAATTACCTGAATATACTGGAATCGACATGCCGAGGTTAGCAATATATCTTGGAGAGCTGCTCATCTGCTCGCCTGTATCGGAATCAACTGCCTTTTGAAGACTCAATCCCGCATACGCAAGTGAGCCGTTTGCCATATTTGTCTCTGCTTGAATTTCGACGCCTCGACTGTGTACAGCTCCCTGATTTATAAACTGGAGCATATCATCCTGGTTTGTTATCTGACTGATCATCTGATCGATATTGTAATTAAACGCACTGCAGACCAGCCTGGTTTGACTACCCAGCGATTTTTCCCAAACCAACTCAGTGGTTGTTATCTCTTCCGGCTGCAGATCAGGATTACCTACTGTGCTTACTCCGTCATAGTAATATCGCTCATAGAAGTTCGGCGTTCTAAAAGCTGAGCCCTGAAGAAGCTTAAGAGTACTATCCGGTGCCAGCCTGTAAATATATGCGATTCTTGGACTCCAGTGCCTGCTGGAAGTGGAGTAATCGTCAACTCGACAACCTAAGACCAGCCTCGCTTTCTTTGTAATATCCATATCGGTCTGCAGATAGCCTGAAACGACAGAACTGGAACCGTGCCAGTCTTGATAAACATAATAATATGGATCGGCATCATTGTTACGCAATTCAATCGAATAAGCATTCATATATTCGATGCCTGTTGTCACCGACTGACGGTCATTTATAGTCGCTGATGCGCGAATTTCAGCGCCGACCCATTTAGCGTCCCAGTAGTCTTTATTGGTCAGATACGACAAAGCATCTGCGTCGTAGATATAATCGCCATCATACGTATAGTGTCCTTGGAAGATGCGGGCAAGGAGTTGAGTGTTTCTCATTTGCGATTCATAACTTATATCAAAAAGTGAAGTTGAATCGTATGTCTTATTGCCCGGGTCGCCAAAAACAGTGCCGAACGAACCGGTCGGAATCGTTTTATTCCTTTTACCGGTACTAAAAAGCAGCCGGGATTTTCCATAAGAAACCGATAGATATCCCTTCTGTGCATCCTCTCCGTCCAGACCGCGCGCAACGCCGTCACAACTGTTACTTACATACTCCGGGAAGTAGATTGAGTTTTGGCCATGAGAATTGAGCGTGGAGAATGAAGCTGCAATATCCGGTCCCTTAGTGCCGGAACCGCCGAATTCAAAGTAGGTTTTATTTCTGGAATCAGACCCAAAACTCTGAACTATATTGGAGCCCGACACATCGTCCGCTTTTTTTGTAATAACGTTGATCACGGCAAAGAGAG
>DJHI01000170.1:7057-11215 GCA_002431715.1 Armatimonadetes bacterium UBA5829 | reverse complement strand
ACCCAGGACCTTTTACTACCTCTATCCGCTCAACGCTTTGTATATCGAGCGGAAAAACCTCATCCACCGAACCACAGCCATACAGCGGATCATTGACCCGCACTCCATCGATCAGTAGAAGAACCCTGGTATTGTAATCTCCGGGACGGCAGAATCCACGCACTCCGAGTTGATCGTAATTTCTATCGGAGCCGGAGTAAATTCCTACCACTCTGCGCAGGGCCTCCGCAAGAGTTCGATAGCCCCATCGATCGATCTGCTGCCGAGTGATCACGAAAACCGATGCAGGCGCATCGTCTATCTTTTCGGCTTTTTTAGAAGCGGAGGTTACTTCGATATTCATCAGGTCTTCCACACTCAGCTTTGTAAGGTCGACCTGTTCTGCACTTGCAATTGTTGAAATTCCCAAAGTAGCAACAATGGCAACAATATGCGCGTAAAACAAAAAACAAGCGCTTCGCCAAAGTCGGTTCATATGTGTTCACCGTATATATATAATCAGCAATTCGATTATCGGCGATCACACATCTAATCTTAAGGCATTGCGCTTGTTTTGTTACACAATATAAATATATTTAACTCTAAACTGCAGTTGCAGCAGATATCATACTGCTGCGCGTTATTCCTCCTACCATCTCCAGGCAAGAAACCAGTTCACTTTTGTTGAACCTGGCTCCGAGAACATAGGCATCAGCTCCGCCATAGAGCAATATCACGTCACTGCCAAACTCGAAGCTGCCGGACGAGAACACACAGTTCAAAGTTTTCTCGTGCGGCCAGGGTGAATTTAGTTCGTATGCTGTCTCCGGCTCAATTACGTTGCTGCACCGGCATTCCACCACCGACTCCAGACGATCGAGATTTAGATTTCCAAAATTCAGCACCGCATAGCCCGAATAGTAATCTCTCTCGCCACCCGGGTAATAATTGCCCGTGTGGAAATCGGCAAGGTAGCGATTGTTTCCGAGCGCGATAGGCGCGGAACCTGCGCCGGTCCATGATTTGCAGTAGCGAGGATCGGACTCAGCTTTCATAATGGTGCCCAGATTGGTCCATTTGCCCATCGGCGAATCGCTGACTGCCAGACAGACGCTGTAGTCTTTCTGCTCACCTATCATAGGCCGGTGGAACATCATATACTTGCCGTCGATAGTATCGGCAAGCAAAACGCCGTCCTTATTAGGATAATCATTCACGTCTCCGCTGATCGGGCCGAGCTTGGTCCAGTGCAGCAGATCGGTGGATACGGCCATGCAGATATGCATATTATGCTCGATCGGCAGATTAGGATTATAGCCGCAGTAGAGCATATAAAACGTATCGCCTATGCGGGTGATGCGCTGATCCTCGACGCCGTTATAATCATAGCCCATCGGATCGTCTGTGGGAACGACAATCGGATATGCAAATCGCTTAAGTAGCTGCATATCAGGCGTAAAGACCGCCAATCCCACGGATGATCTGAGGAGCGGGCGCCCGGGAACCTCTTTGGGAATACCCCTGTAGAAGATAGCGACCACACCATCCCTGAGACCGCCGCCGTTTAAGGAGTGCTGTCCGANNTTACGGGCGAGCGGTCGAGCCGAACCGCGGTCGGGTTTAGTGTAAAACCATTATCCCAGCCGTTAGGATCGGCGGAAATCAATGGAAGTCCGTGATTAATGCGCTCTACATCGAGCTTACTTCTCCAGCTTTGATTCACGTTTAACCTCCTTGTAAGCGGACAGATTGCACCCGCTTTTACAGCTATTTAATTGACCACTCGAATGCTCGAGTTTGTAGTCAAGTTAATGTGCAAATGCCGTACCAGAGGGGTAATGCTGAGGTGGAAACTGGTATCATGGGGTGAAAACCGGCGATATTAACAGGTTTTTTGGGTGAATTTGGCTAACCCTCCCGGTAAGGTTACCAGGGTCTGAGGGTCTGAGGATTTGAGGGGCCCAGATAGGGGATGAGCAGACTTTTGTTTTAGGGATCTCTAATCCCAAAAGCCTAGATTTCCCCAGTAAGCAGCAGGCAAGGAGACACTTATACGGTAGATATTACCGGAACATTGTCCACCGTTTCAGGAACATCGGCAGCCCTATCACTCAACGGGTTATCATATCCAGCCCAGAGAATATCAAGGTCTATTGTGATTCAAAAGGCAGGCCTATGGTTTACCCTCCAGTCAAAAGCGCTGGAACTACCGAATGGCCTTATAAGAAAACGTTTAGTGAACTATCAAATCTGAGCTCTGCAAGTGTATCGATTATGGATATTAACTATCCTCCGTTGGACGACTCTCCCGATTCCGATCCGCTTCCACCTGCCGAAGGTTCCCGCGATGGTCTCAAGTGGCTTTCTGATGACACGAGCGTGCATTTGCGAAACAGACTGATAAATGGAAGAATCAGTTCCAGCTTCTGCATTGAAGAACCCGACAGGACATGCTCGATCAGAGTCGGCACGACCAACTATAGCGCTAACACAGGCAATCTGGTTGACATAGTCGGCACTCTCACCACAAATTCAGGTGAAAGATATGTCCAGGCCGATACCGACGGCGTAACTATAACAGAGAGCAACTGTGCAATTCCCAGGCCTTTAGGCATGCCGAATAAGTCGGTATGCGGCGGACCGGTAGGAATGTTTACACCAGGTGTCGGTGATGCCGTCGGCCCCAACAATACCGGTATGCTGGCTACAGTTTGGGGCAAGGTTACGGCAACCGATTTATATAATCCAACCGGCAACTATTATTATTGCATTGATGATGGTTCCGGCATGACCGCCGGCATCGACCTTGTCGGAATAAGGATTTATGGAGATTGGGATTATCCTTACGAAGGTGATTATGTTACTATAACAGGCTTAATTCACTGTGATGACGGTTACGCTTCTGTTACCAGACTTGAAAATACTTATCCAACCTACTCATCCGGCTCGGGGACAATCTCCGGCACGATTAGTTCAGGCACGAGCGCAGCCGGGCTTACAGCTAGGATTCACTCTACGTGCGGTTCAACCACGTGTCTTCTCGATGCATCAGGTAGCGGGACCTACAGTCTCACTGCAAAACCGGGTAACCATACGGGTATCAGTCGATGTAGCCGGCTACGGCCACGCGGCTCAAAAAGCGACTGTGATAGACAGTCAGACTACCACAAAGAACTTTGCTCTGACCTCGATTGGTAAAGGTATATATGTCTATCCTAATTCCACCCGAATTGCTCCAGACGGCATTAGCACGACTACAGCTATAGCTATAGTATATGACGAGGAGGGCCGCCGCCTGCCGAACCAGTCAGTGAATTGGAACGTTGACCTGGGAACAATCGTAAGCTCTGACAGCGTCACAAACTGTGTGGGAGAGGCGTATCTGGTTGTTCAGTCTACGACTAATCACGAAACCGCTACAGTTTGGGCGGAGACTGGAAGCGTTGGCGCTGGATGCTATGTAGAGTATGCAGACGAAGGTGATCCATATATAATTATCACTAGTCCGACTGGGGGCGATGTGTCAGGGTTTGTGGAAGTGGATTCTGTTGCGTATGATAATGATAGTTATGATCCACTTGAGAAAGTACAACTATATGTAGATGGTGTAAAGAGGGGAGGAATAACAACAGGTGGTGGACGTGCTAGTGGAATTGAAACAGAAACTCTATCAAATGGAATTCATGCACTTAAAGCATACGCTATAGATAACATTGGTAATCCTATGTGGTCTCAAGTGGTCTATATTAATGTTTATAACTCCATCTCCAATTTACAGCCAAGTAAAATGGAAATATTCACGGATGATGCAGATCCTGGCAATGTGGAGTTTTGTGCACAAATGATGGAATCAGGAACTTGGTCTTTCCAAATAACAGATAGTAGCAACAATGTGGTATATTCAACTTCAGGAACCGGACCAGGACCAATTCAAGCTTCATGGGATGGAAAAACAAGTGGAGTTTATAATAGGGGCATTTACAAAGCAACTACCACTACAACCAGTGAACATGCGGCAGCCAACACACAGATCATAACAATATCTGCAGCTAATGCTAAAGTTTTGATATGTGGTATATTTCGTGATGAAGAAGGCTGGAGTCGTCAAGCAAGCATGGACGAGATGAGTGCTGTTGCGGACGCTTGCGAGGAGCGGAATCTAACATATACACTTCTAGG
>DJHI01000170.1:431-7052 GCA_002431715.1 Armatimonadetes bacterium UBA5829 | reverse complement strand
CCTATATGGGCTCGGCATCCTACCATCAACCAGGATTACCCTTATGATTTTGATAGTGAGCAAGGCGGTCTCCGCCGTTTAGGTATCCAGGGTTGGCTCAAGAAAGACTATCGTTACTTCTTTTATTCTACTCATGGCAATGTAAAACCACAGAATGCAACTAGTCCGATACATACTGTAATCATGTTTTACGATCCTCAAGGAAGCAGGATAGATGTTCGTGGAAACAACTATTGCTATGATCCACAATTTCGGAAATCTTACCCAGCATTTTCGGACATCGGAATAAACGGTAATCAATATAGGATAGTTCATCTTAATGCATGCTTCTCTGGTGGCAACACTTATGAAAGTGATTTCCCTAACTATTTCGAAACCGCAATTCCGAATGCCTTTGGTAACTATAATGCAGTAGAAGTAGACCAAACATACATTGGGTGGACATATTGGTATTATCCAAACACAGGTGGCTATCAAGGCACTAATTGGACAAGAGCATTTTGGAGATATTTGGGAGATGGTTATTCGGTGGACCAGTCAGAGCTAAGGGTGTTATGGTATTCTGGCGTTATAAATGGCTATACTGGAACAATGCACGGTTATCTTTATACATATGGTGGTCCTAGTGTAACTTGGTTAACCTATTAGAATAACAAATACGGGAGGTGCCTTTTGAAGAAATATTATTTGTTTTTAATGTTAGCCGGGTTTATGCTTATGGTTATTATTGGTGGAATGCATTACTTGGAAGCGAGGCGTGCAATGGGACGAATCCTGCCGGTAAGTCAGGAGCTTACCTCTGCTAATACGGGATTCGCATTTAAGTTGCTTAAGAATTTAGCCTTAAAGAACCCAAAGCAAAATATCGTGTTATCGCCGACCAGTGTCTCAATGGCACTGGATATGGCATATAACGGCGCCAGGGGCAAGACTCAAAAAGAAATGGCAGAAACTCTGGGCTTTAATAGCATGAGCCTTGCTGATGTAAATAAGTNNAAGTCTTACTCCGACCTGATGGAGAACCTGAATAACCCTGGAACAGGTGTAGAATTGGAAACGGCAAATGGCTTATGGGCAGCAAAGCAATACCCTCTGGCGTCAAATTTTCTGAGTGCCTGCAAAGAGTATTATGATGCTGAAGTCGATAACGTTGACTTTGCCGACCCTTCCGCCAAATCCCGTATAAACAAGTGGGTCAACAGAAAAACTCACAGCCGGATACCTGAAATAGCCGAGGGACTTGGTAAATCGACTGTTATCTGTTTGATAAATGCTATTTACTTCAAGGGTGTATGGACTTGGCAGTTTGATAAGGCTAAAACACAGAATGAGCCGTTTGTTTTGGACAGCGGAAAAATCGAATACGTTCCAATGATGCAGCAGAAAGGCAACTTCAGATATTATGAGGGTGACATCTTCGAGGCTGTCGCCCTTCCATACGGTAGCAGGCGGATGAGCATGTACATATTTGTTCCGCTAGCTGAAAACGGTCTGCCTGATTTTTTGAAGAGTTTAAATACTGGTAATTGGAATAAATGGATGTCCGGTTTCCGCGAAACAAAGGTTGATGTCTGCATTCCGCATTGGAAACTTAATTGCGAGATGGATTTAAAAAAGCCCTGCAGTGATTTAGGTATGGAAAATGTTTTCCATTCCGGAATGTGCGATTTCAGTGGAATGTGCAAATCCGGTGCTAAAGATATTTTTATCAGTGTGCTGAAGCAAAAAGCATTTATCGAAGTAAATGAAGAAGGCACTGAAGCCGCTGCCGCAACTATAGTCGTAATGGCTAGATCGGGCTGTCCTGAAGTACGCGCAAACAGGCCATTTTTCTATGCAATCCAAGACGATCAAACAAATACAATCTTGTTTATGGGGACTGTCGTTAATCCTATGCAGAACGAGAGCTATTTATAAAATTGATGGCCTGGCTCATCGATGAGCCGGACGCGTAACTTCTTACCTGTGTATCAATATTTTATATTTGTAGGTCAGCTCTTTCTCAGCGCTTGGAGCAAGAACGAACTCCCATTCGAGAACTGATTGAGGATTCACTGCAGCCAGTTGTGTAGCTGTCTTCGTGACCTTTCCATCCTGGCCGGCTTCGAGAACCGCTCCTTTTAGCTGCTTTTTGACATTTACTCGTATCGTTTCGTCCTTCATGTTCTTGACCGTCAGGATGCCGCAGACCGTAATATCGTCGTATTCATTATAGCCGATTTTGACCATCTCACGAGACGCTTCGGTCTCTGCCTTTTCCGCTCGAACATTCGTAGCAACCGTAAGCTTGAGAGTGTTCTTGCCGCCGGGTGGAGTGTATTTGAGAACATCCTGAGCGACCGGCATGGAGCCGTTAACGGTGAAAGATGGCGCCGTTGTCCAGGGGAATTTGGTCGTGTTCGTAAGCCTGAGCGAATGCCAAACCTGATTTTCAGGACTGTCATTGCGATTATCGTTCTGCCTGTAGCCATAATCGTTCAGGTTTGACTCATCAGGAACGCTCCACTCATATATATGCTCGTATGGAACCTTGCCTGTAAAGACCGTATAGCGCGCCCTGTCGCCTTTTTTCAGGCTCACATGACTCTGATTGTAAAAATAGAGATCCTCGTTTGTTTCGCCGGGCATCGGCTGTGCGGCAGAATAAACTGATGGGAAACTCGAATTTGGCGAGCCTACAAAATCATATGAGGCAGTGTTGTACATTACCGATTGAGACATGATATTACCATATACATTGGCCCGCGCATCATCTGAACGCATGCTCGATAGACGTCTTGAAAAATCAACCACACTCTGACCAAGCCAGAGCGGGGTAACCTGGTCGGCAAAGACAAAGTTCGGATACCCAACCACAAAGGATACGTCTACGTCGTTCAAATCCTCCATGTCATTGGCCAGAACGGCCTCCATAGTTATGTCGGCCTGCTTATCATCGGCAATGTTTACCAGGTAGCCGGGAGACCATGAGATTCCTTTTTCCAGATAAGCAAGTGTGATTTCGGCGGACGTGGGAACTTTTTTTGTGCTCGAACTCAATCTGACCTTTGCGCGGTTCGAGGTTATCTCGCTTTTCTTTTTGAGTGGAGCATCCTTATCAAGCGTAATAGCGATGACATCCGATTTGTTGGTGACGCCGATAGTGCCGTCTTCCACCTGTACCATTACAATCTGACCGTCTTTCGGAACAGAGAGTATTGTTGCTGGAATTGTCTTTGTTTCAGGAGTGGAGTGAGTGAGAAAAGTCAACAATGCTTGCCGACCTACATTGGCTTCCAGTAGGTCTGATATACTGGCGGCATCTACGCTCTTCTCGGAAGTGCATTTATCTGACACGACCTCCTGAACACGCCAAGCAGGGCCAGCAGAGCCTATCCACACAGTTCCCAAAACCGCAGGCGGGATTTCGTCGATCTGCGCCCAATAGTCCTTGACCGGAACCTCGCCCGACCTGTAAACAAACCCAAGCCCGTTTTTGAACACGGCAAGGGTCTTTACTGTTGTCTTTGGCGGCGGCGAATCGTCCTTTGCGGCACATAAAGGCTGAGCTATCAACAAAAGTAACAGTATGCAGTTCAAAATCTTGTTGCGCATTACAATCCTCCTCGTTTAGATATCATATACTTAGACTCGTAGGATGTTTACAACATCAAAGAAAAGCATAAAAATTGCTTGCTTTAGCACATACTGCTTAAGTTGTCTGTCAAGTTACACGACTACCATTTCTCGCGGGTCGGTACGCCTGCTTTGACCAGTTCGTCCTTGATTTGCTTGATAGTATACTCGCCGGTGTGGATCATACTGGCGATGATTGCGGCGTCGGCTGCGCCTTTGTTGAAGACATCTATGAGGTGCTGGGGTGTGCCCGCCCCGCCTGAAGCGACCACTGGAATGTGAACATTGGTAGAGATTTTACGAGTGAGGTTAAGCTCGAAGCCGTCGCGTGTGCCGTCGGCATCGACTGAGTTGACCACGATCTCCCCTACCCCCAAATCCTCGGCTTTCTTTGCCCATTCGAGAGCGTCCATGCCGGTTCTCTCGCGGAAGCCTCGGATTGTGATCTCGTAGCCGCTCGGGAACCTGGGATCAGCCGTCTTAACCGGATCCATGCCCAGCACTATGCACTGGGAACCGAATATCTTTGCCCCTTCGGCTATGATGCCGGGGTTCTTTACTGCGAGAGAGTTGACCGAAACCTTCTCAGCGCCCGCAAGGAGCACGCGATACATATCATCGAGCGTCTCTATACCGCCTCCAACCGCGAACGGTATATGCACCACCCGCGCCACATCACGCACCATATCTATATCTATGGGTCTGCGCTCGGCGGAAGCCGTAATATCGTAAAACACAAGCTCATCACAGCCACCATCTGAGTAAGCGACAGCCATCTCGATAGGGTCGCCCAACTCGACGTTATTTTGGAACTTGACGCCCTTAGTGACCTTTTTATTGCGCACATCCAGGCACGGTATAATTCTCTTGCTTAACATCTGCCGTCCCACTTACTGAAGTTTTCGAGGAGCCGCAGGCCGATTCTGCCTGAGCGCTCAGGGTGAAATTGAGTAGCGACTAAATTATTCATGCCGACCGCCGAAGCGAACCGCACACCCGCGTATTCGGTCTCGCCGACGACATAGGCCGCATCCGACGAGTCGGGATAGTAGCTATGGACAAAGTAGAACTCGCTCTTGTTTTCTATGCCCTCAAATACAGGGTGCTCCCGCGCAAACTCGACAGTATTCCAGCCCATCTGAGGGATTTTGCACGATTGATCGGACGTCACGAATCGTTT
Organism: Armatimonadetes bacterium UBA5829; assembly: GCA_002431715.1. GTDB lineage: Bacteria > Armatimonadota > UBA5829 > UBA5829 > UBA5829 > UBA5829. Next base: position 2,257 of record DJHI01000170.1, on the reverse strand, counting down.
CACAGCACCAGGTACAAGTCCGATGCAGTCCACACCGCCGTCCTCCTCAGAGTGCTCGAAGATGACCTGAGTTCCAAGGCATATTCCCAAAAATGGCCTGCCGCTGGCGACAGCGTCTTTTAGAGGATCGAGCAGTTTAAGCTCCTGCAGATTCCTCATGGCCTCGGCAGCGGCGCCGACTCCGGGGAATATCACGCGGTCTGCGGATTCGATCCTCTCAGGGTCATTCGTGACCTCACACGCGACTCCGATATGCTCCAGAGCGAGCCGCACACTTGTAAGATTTCCAGCTTTATAGTCTACTATCGCTATCAAGAAAAACCTCGTGATTGGTTGACAGTTAACGTGTCTGTTGTCTGTAACCTGTCCCCTATTACCTATCTAGTCTTCGACGGTCTTAATGTGTAATTCCTTTAGCTGCTCTTCGTCAACGGGTGATGGAGCGTTGGTCATCGGGTCGATACCACTTGCGGTCTTCGGGAAGGCCATGACCTGGCGGATATTGTCATCATCCGTAAGCAACATAACGAGCCTGTCGATACCCGGAGCAATTCCGCCATGTGGAGGAGCACCATATTCGAATGCATCCAGCATATGGCCGAACCTGGCCTGAATTTCTTCATCCGTATAGGCCATCAAGTTGAAGACCTTGTTCTGAATGTCTCTTCGATGGATTCTGATGCTTCCGCTGGCAAGCTCACTGCCGTTGCAGACCAGGTCGTATGCCTGAGAACGAACCTTGCCAGGATCGGATTCGAGCAGATCCATATCCTCTTCCAGAGGCATTGTGAATGGGTGATGAGCGGCGTCCCAGCGTCCCTCATCCTCTTTCCACTCGACAAGCGGGAAGTCGATTACCCAGGCAAATGCGAGCACGCTGTCATCGCGGAGGCCGAGGCGACCGCCCATAAGGTTGCGCAGGTTTGCCAGAGCGTCAGCAACGATCTTCGGCCTGTCGGCAACTATAAGGATGAGATCGCCTATTTTTGCGCCTGCGCGCTCTATGATAGCTTTAATCTCATCTTCCTTAAAGAACTTTGCTATCGGAGACTTGATACTGCCGTCTTCAGTAAGCGCGATAGTGGCAAGGCCCTTTGCTCCATATTTCTTTGCAAACTCGGTAAGCTCATCGATCTGTCCGCGGCTATAGTTCGCGCAGCCCTCGGCAGTGATTCCCTTGATCTGAGCGGCGTTCTTGAATACCTGGAACTCGCTCGCGTTGCCGATATCCGCAAGGTCGAAAAGCTCCATTCCAAAGCGAACGTCGGGCTTGTCGATGCCGTAGCGGTCGATTACATCCTGATATGTGAGCCTTGGAAACGGTTTGAATTTCAGTTTTTTATCGGAGAGTTTCTCCACTATATCGGTCAAAAGCGGCTCGATAATGTCGAAAACGTCCTCTTTTTGGACAAAAGACATCTCGACATCGAGCTGGGTGAACTCAGGCTGCCTGTCCGCACGAGGGTCTTCATCGCGGAAACACTTGGCTATCTGGAAATATCTGTCGATCCCGGAGACCATCAAAAGCTGCTTGAGCTGCTGCGGGCTCTGTGGAAGAGCATAGAAACTGCCCGGATAAAGCCGTGCAGGCACAAGATAGTCTCGCGCGCCTTCAGGTGTGCTCTTTATCAGAACAGGCGTCTCGACCTCGATAAACCCGCGATCATCCATATAGTCTCGCATCATCTTGACCATTTTATGGCGAAGAATAAGGCGACGCTGCATCTCAGGCCTGCGCAGGTCGAGATAACGATACTTGAGCCTCACCATTTCGTCGGTTGTGATGCCGTCCTGGATCGCGAATGGAGGCGTTAGCGAAGTGTTGA
>DJHI01000170.1:220-411 GCA_002431715.1 Armatimonadetes bacterium UBA5829 | reverse complement strand
GAGCTTCTCGATATGAACCTCTACCAGTCCGGTCGGAATGTTGGGGTTCTCGGTCCCCTCAGGCCGATGTGCGACTGTTCCCTTTACCTCAAGGACGAACTCACTTCGCACGCTTTCAGCTATCTTAAAGGCCTCCGGCTGCTCCTCGGGGTCGATTACGGTTTGAACGAGACCCGTTCTGTCGCGCAGGT
>DJHI01000170.1:0-193 GCA_002431715.1 Armatimonadetes bacterium UBA5829 | reverse complement strand
GCGCAGGTCGATAAAGATCAACCCGCCGTGGTCGCGATTACTGTTGACCCAACCGTGCAGTGTTACCTGCTTACCAATATCTTCAGCGGATACTTCGCCGCAGTATTTAGTTCTACGATCCATTTTTCTCTCCAGAGAGTCTAAAGTCAAAAAGTTAGAATCACGGAATCACGGAGATTACTGAAACACGGAA
>DJHI01000018.1:3492-9265 GCA_002431715.1 Armatimonadetes bacterium UBA5829 | reverse complement strand
CCAGGTATCTTACCTGGAGGGAAATAGCGAGCAGGCAAGTGTCTGGAAACAGAATCGATCAACAGGCTATAGCCGACAAATTAGGAATATCGCGGAGCACCGTAACACGAGTGCTCGGCCATCACCCTCTGCACCGGGTATCACCCGAAACCCGTAAGCTTATTCTCAAGACCGCTCGCGATATGGGCTACAAACCCCGCAGGCGCAGAACAGGAAATATCGCTTTTGTGGTCTGCGGCGAGATGGCTCCCGCTCAACATGAGCTTCATCTGGCGACGTGCGAAGAGGCATTTCACAACAGTTATCGGGTCTTCCTGGTAGGAATGCCCGAATNNTGCAGCCGATGGAGCGATCCTTACCGGTAATTTTTCTCCTGATCTTGCAACGAGCCTTGCCAACGTTATGCCGGTTGTGCTTTTAGCGGCAAAGTCGCAGACATCCGATGTGGACTGTGTGAAGACGGATCATGTATCTCTTGGGAGGTTGCTCGCCGAGAAGATTATCGAGGCAGGACACGAGCGCATTGCCGCGATCGTTCAGTTTCCCGAGGATGTGGCGTGGGTAGGGCCCATGGAGGGCTACCGGCAGGCTCACGAAGCGGCGGGTCTTGAGGCCGATCTTTCGCTGATAAGGCATAAGTCACGAGCCTTTTATCCCGATCTGATAAATGATTTATTCAAAGCAAAACCCACGGCTCTGTTTGCTATCACTACATCGGATCATGCAATCATTTTAAGCACGCTTCATGCGATGGGATGCCAAGTGCCGCGAGACTTGAGTTATGTCGGCTGGGCGCAGTCTTATACGGCAGCGCTTTTTCCATATCCTACCATCACCTGTCTGGATGATGTCTATCCGGCAATGGCTCGCACTGCATTGCACAGGCTGTTCGATAGAATAGAAGACCCGCTTATGCCGGCTGAAAACGTAATAGTGCCGGTGGGCATTAGAAAAGGCGAAACACTTCAGCAAAGAAAGGATCAGTAATGGAGATCAGGGAGAAATTAACCCAATATCTGGCGTCGCGAAAAGAGCATGCGGCGGGACTTTTGCAGGAACTGATTGCAATAAAGAGCACCGCACGCTGTGAGCACGACGTGCAGGATTTTTTGTTCAAGTACCTCCAAAAGCAGGGGTTTACACCCGAGTTCGAACCAGTGGATGAAGATATAGTAAACGACCCTGCATATACCCAGGTTCCAGGCCATACCGACTACCACGGCCGCGACAATATTCTTGTCAATATTCCCGGCTCAGGCGGCGGCAGGAGCGCGATAATCGACTCTCACAGCGATGTCGTCCCCGCGCCCGATGAGATGTTTACTCCAAAATACGAAAACGGGATCGTCTACGGACGCGGCGCATGCGATGCAAAGGGTCAGGTGCTTACGGTCCTGCTCGCTATCGAAGCGCTTAATGCGCTTGGGATAGAGCTAAAGGGTGACCTGCAGGCGCAGTTGGTTATCGAGGAGGAAGCAGGCGGCAACGGCGCGCTATCCGTTATCAAGCATGGTAACAAGGCCGATGTTGCCGTTGTTCTGGAACCTACGAGCCTGAAAGTCCATCCGGCAAATCGAGGCGCAGTCTGGTACAAACTGGCCGTTAACGGCAAGTCGGCTCATATGGGCAAGTACTGGCAAGGCGTCAGCGCCATTAAAGAGATGATGGGCGTCATAGAAATCCTCAAAGAGTATGAGATATTTCTGCGTGAGGAGTCGAAGGGCAACCCGCTCTTCCCATTCGAGCCTAGCCCGGTGAACGTCAATATAGGCCAGATTCAGGGCGGCGACTGGCCCGCGACGGTGCCCGAACAGTGCTGGATCGAGGGCGGCATCGCTTTCTTGCCTAACAGGTTGATCTCTGAGATTTATAAAGAGGTGACCGGCCTTATCGAAAGTAAAGCCAACGATTGGGTGAAGAGCCATTACAAGTTCGAGTTCTCGCGGCTCCATAATGAGGCCTTTGAGACGGATGTTAACCACCCCGCGGTGAAATCATTCTGCGAAATCGCCGGTTCGGTTTTTGGCCCCGAGCCTCCGCTGGGCTGGATAGCCTCGTGCGACGGCAGACTTTTCTATCATTCAGGGAAGATGCCGACCATTGTCTTCGGAGCCGGTGACCTGGCCTACGCTCACTCGCTTAAGGAGCAGGTCATAATGGACGATGTTCTCCGCGCTGCCGAAGTCCTGGCGCTATTCCTGGTCGACTGGTGCGGAGTGAAGGAAGCTTAATCACTGAAACACTGAAGAAGGGGAGAAACGGAAGGGGTTTTAAAAAGCTAAAATCTCAATTTCTACGTTCGGGCGCGATATCTGATCGCGACCGAAAAAGAACGAGGCGATTTGAAATCGCAAGATTTCCTTTCGGGCTGTATTGGATTCCAGCCCGAACAAAAACTGTCATTCCGAGGAGGAACGACGAGGAATCTGCTTTTTCCGCCCATTCCATGCTTTCGTGATTTAATATACTTGAAAGGGTCTATTTGATATGTCAGTAAAAATTGCCGTTGTCGGCGCAGGTAAGTTCGGTCAGATGCATTTGGATGCATTCACTCAGCTCGGTTATGCCGGTGTTGCCGAACTTGCCGCTATCGCCGAAGCCAATCCTAAGCGTGCTGAAGAGTTGCGCAAGGATTATGCCTGTCCAATATATACGGACTTCCATGAGATGCTCGCCGATAAGAGCATCGATGCCGTAAGTATCGCTACTCCTGATCACCTGCACAAAGATATTGCAGTGGCTGCCGCCAAGGCCGGTAAGCATGTCCTGGTTGAAAAGCCGCTGGATATTACGGTCGAGGGCTGCGATGAGATTATCGAAGCGGCAAAGAGCACTGGAGTCCTGCTTCAGGTGGACTTCCACAAGCGCTATGATCCCGATCATCAGGCGATCAAGCGCAGAGTGAGCGCGGGAGAGCTTGGAGATATTCTCTATGGAAACGTCTGGATGGAGGATAGAATCGAGGTTCCGAGCCAGTGGTTCCCGCACTGGGCGCCGAACTCTTCACCTGGCTGGTTCCTTGGGGTTCACTTCTATGATCTGGTCCGCTGGATAGTAAACAGCGAGGTCAAGACCGTCTATGCGACCGGAACAAAAAACACGCTGCTCAAGGATTATGGCGTCGATACCTATGACTGCATCAACGCTAAAGTGTCTTTCGAGAACGGCACGGCCTTTGCTTTCGACACATCATGGATCATCCCGCTGAACTTTGAAGCCGTAGTCAATCAGGGAGTACGCATTGTCGGCACCAAGGGCCTCTTCGAGTGCGACAGTCAGGACAGGGGCACCAGTTCCTGCATTACCGGCGAGGGAATGGCTACATACAACAATAACTTCACGCGCCAGATGAAAGACAAATACGGGCGCAAGATTCTGCGCGGTTACGGCGTTGAGAGCATCGAAGACTTTGCATATAACGTCTCGTTCCTTAAAAACGGCGGCACAATCGATAAGATAGAAGGCTGCTGGGCATCCGGCGAGGATGGGCGTGAGGTCACCCGCATCGCTGTTGCTATTCATGAGAGTATTAAGACCGGAGAGGTTATAAAGTTAAGATAAGGCAACAAAGCCGTTGTCTATATTTTGGAGAAAACTATGGCTGTTTATGATCTGACACCTGTGGATGTGCCGCCGGTACATACAAAATACAGGACAATAAAGACAAAGATTCCGGTGCCGGAGTCACTTCCAATTTTCGAGAAGCTCAAGGAGTGTGAACCGCAGAGTATGTGGGGTCAGCCTCCGGTTATCTGGCACAAGGCTGAAGATTTTATCGTTGAAGACCGCTGGGGGAACCGCTGGATCGACTGGTCGAGCTGTGTGCTCGTAGCTAATGCCGGTCATGGCCGAAAAGAGATACGCGATGCTCTGAAAGCGATCATCGATCAGGGGCTGTTGGCGAGTTATGTATTCGTTCACGAGCAGCGGGCAGAGCTTTGCAGCATGCTCACGAAGCTTGCGCCTGAGCCGGAAAGTTACAGGGTCTTTCTCCTCTCGACCGGCAGCGAAGCCACTGAAAACTGCATAAAGCTCTCAAAGACATATGCACTGAAAAAATACGGCCCGCATAAGAAATATTTTGTCTCCTTTGCAAATGCCTTCCACGGCAGGACAATGGGCTCTCAGCTTGCAGGCGGTATGGACAGGCAGAAAGAGTGGATGGTTGATAGAGATCAGACATTTATCCAGGTTCCTTTCCCGGATGGCTATAAGACAGTCGATAGATCGTTCGATCTTTTCCTGAGCACGCTCAAAGAGAAAGGTATAAAGCCCGAGGATATAGCGGGTGTTATGACCGAGAGCTATCAGGGTGTCGGCCCTGATTTTCTGACCGTCGAGTATGCTCAAAAACTGCAGGAGTTCTGCCGCAAATACGACATCGTGATGGCATTCGACGAAGTTCAGGCCGGGTTCGGTCGCACCGGCAAGATGTTCTGTTTTGAGCACTACGGCATAAAGCCCGATCTTATCCCCTGCGGCAAGGGAATATCTTCATCGCTGCCGATCTCGGCTGTCATTGGCCGCAAGGACATTATGGGGCTCTATCCTCCGGGGTCGATGACCTCGACTCACTCGGCTTCGCCTCTGCCTGTAGCTGCCGCCATCGCCAGTTTGAAGCTGATCCAAAGCGAAAACCTGGTTGAGCGAGCGGCTAAAATGGGTGAGACAATGAACCCCGAACTTGAGAGGATTCAGAAAAAGCATGCCGACAGGCTCGGCTGCTTCCACGGCCTCGGTATGGTGGCAGGTATACAGGTGGTAAAACCGGGAACAAAAGAACCGGATTCGGTGACTGCAACGGCCATTAACCTCAAGTGCATTCACAAGGGCCTGTTGATGTTCGCACCGGTCGGTATCGGCGGTGAGTGTCTTAAGATAGCGCCTCCGCTTACCATCAATGAGGAAGCTTTGCGCGAATCGATTGAAGTATTCGAGGAAGCAGTCGATGAGGTTTTAGGATAATCAATTCAGGTGGTGTATCGGGAATTTATTCCCGATACATCCGCTCTATTTTTAACCGCAATGCAGCGGATCATCAAAGGAGATGAAACAAATGAGCGTAGTAGATTTTGACCTTGTATCGAAGTATATCGACATCGGCTCCGAAGCAGTGCAGCTTTTGAGCAAAAGCGAAATGGAGCTTTATTCGAATCTGAGCCTTAAGTGGGATGGCCACATCATCCAGGCGGATTCGTTTATCGTGCAGCACTGCTGCGTAAGAGGCCCCGCAAAGGGCGGCATCAGGATGTGGGAGGATGTTACTATCGAAGAGACCCGGCGCCTTGCCGAGTTGATGACCTACAAATGCGCGCTCGCTAAAATTCCCTTCGGCGGCGGCAAGTCGGGCATCAGGATCGACGGCAAGACCCTCAGCCCCGAAGCCAGACGCGCCCTGATAGCCGAATACGTGCATGTCTTCGGCCCTTATCTGAACTCCGGGTCATACGTCCCCGCGCCTGATATGGGAACCGGACCGGCGGACATGGCCACGATCTACGGCTGCACCCATATTCTCGAATCGGTGACCGGTAAGCCGCCGAGAATAGGCGGCCTGCCCGGTCGAGCGGAGGCTACGGGTTATGGCGTCGCCACCACCGTAAAGCTTGCCGCTGCCGACGTGCTCGGGAAAGACATAAAAGACCTTACGGTAGCCGTGCAGGGTTTCGGCAATGTCGGCAGATGGACGGCCATTTTTCTCAATGAATGGGGAGCGAGGGTCGTAGGTGTGTCGGACGTCACAAAGGCTCTTTATGACAAATCGGGACTGCCA
>DJHI01000018.1:269-3483 GCA_002431715.1 Armatimonadetes bacterium UBA5829 | reverse complement strand
GCCAATTAGAGACATAAGAGAGGTCGGCGCTCTCGATGAGACCAGTCTGCCCGATATTCAGCGTGATGAGCTGCTTTATCTGCCCGTGGATGTGCTCGTTCCTGTGGCTACAGGAGGAGTCATCACCGGCGAATCGGCCGGCAAGCTCAAGGCAAAATTGGTTATCGAGGCCGCAAACGACCCGACTACCTCCGAGGCCGACGCGGTTCTCAAGGATAGAAACATCGTCGCTGTGCCTGATATTCTAGCTAACTCAGGCGGTGTGATTGCTTCATATATAGAGTGGCGACAAGCCAAGTCAGGCAGCCTTACCGACAAGCGCGAGACCTATGAAGTAATAGAGAGGCAGATATCGCAGTCTTATTCCCAGGTCTCGGACTTTGCAAAGGCCAAAAACGCGGCCTATCGGCATGCGGCGTGGGCTCTGGCTGTAGATGAGGTTGTGCAATCGATGCGCGACAGGGGATGGGTCTGATCTAAAAAAGCGCGATTTTTTCGGCTATATAATCGGCTATCAGCAAATTGAAGAGGTCATGCCTGGTGTGGAAATAGAATCGGTCTGCGTCCTCGATAATTTCGAGCGCGGCACCGGGTATGCCCTCTTCCAGTTCTTGTGAGCCTGAAAGAACATACCGCGGGTCGCTTGCTGCGGCGACCACCAATGTCGGCACTTCGATATCACTTAGCAGCGGCTGCAGATCGGTATTGCGGAGTATTTCCAGTCGTTTTATAAGCGTTGGATGATCGATTTTAGTAAGACATTCGGCGAGCCTTCCATAAGGCCCCGCTTCAGCGGGATTATGTCGGCTTACGAACCACTTCTTCCACCATTTAACCACTGTGCTCTCGAACTGCGGCTGACCGGGAAGCATATATGAGATGAACTCATCATCCGTGCAGTCGGGAAAAGATGGTGTCGTGGAGCATAAAATTAGGGCAGGACACCGTTCGGGGTGCATCGCGGCGAACTTAAGAGCGATCAGCCCGCCAAGTCCATGTCCGGCTATCACCGCTGCGTATATCCTCAAGCCATCAAGGAGCCGTGAGAGATCGTTCACGAGTAGATCGAGGTTATAGCGAGTATGCCCGCTTGATCTTCTGAGGTCGTAACTGACTACTCGATAACGGTCTGAAAGGCCATATGCCTGATAGCAGAACCATTCTTTCGAGCCGGCCAGTCCCGGAACAAATACGACGGGCACACCACCGCCTGAGTCCATATAACTTACGGGCGTTGCGTCCAAGTTGATGACCGGCACTTGTCGCCACCTCTTTCAGCGGTGTTAGCCCGCATTATTCGTGATGAGATGCGAATTTCGCGTTAATGCTAGTGCAAATCCGATTATGGTGAATAACGCGGGTTAGCTATTTTGATATTACTCCGGTTTGGAAAGCTGTGTCAATCAGCTTTGTCTGTTGGCGGTTGACTAGCTGTAAGGTTTAGGTGTAAATTATCACTGACTTAGATATAAAGAGGTACATATGGAACAGCTCTGGGCCCCGTGGCGGCTTGAATATATCGTTGGTAGCAAGGTAGACGGCTGCATTTTTTGTGTGTTTCCCAAGCAGGATGACGACGAGAAGAACCGTATACTCTATCGCGGCAAGCATGCGTTCGTTATTATGAATGCTTTCCCTTATTCCAACGGTCACCTACTCATACCGCCTTACAGGCATATAGCGGATATTACCGAGCTGACGGATGAAGAGAGCCTTGAGATAATGCAGCTTACTCAGCTCTCATGTAAGGCGCTGGAGTCCGTCTGCTGCCCTGACGCTTTCAATATAGGACTCAACCTCGGCACTGCCGCCGGGGCGGGTATAGCGGATCATCTGCATCTGCATATAGTGCCGAGGTGGAATGGAGATACCAACTTTATGCCTGTCTTTGCAGATATTAAGGTCATTCCCGAGGCGCTTGAAACGACATATAAGAAACTAAAACTCGAATTCGATCGGTTGGCGGAATAATATGGAACTAACTATCACTGAGCAGATCGAGCAGCTCAAAACGCAGTGTCTGGATTGCAATAACTGCGAACTTGCGCATACGCGGCGAAATGTAGTTTTTGGCGAGGGAAACCCAGAGTCCCCGCTGATGATAATCGGTGAAGGTCCGGGGATGAACGAAGATGCAACCGGGAGGCCGTTCGTAGGCAGGGCAGGGGCTCTTCTGGATGAAGCCCTGGCTGCATGCCGGATCGGGCGACACCATGTCTTTATCTGCAACGTGTTAAAGTGCCGTGCTTGCATCACCGAAAACGGCCGGACACGCAATCGTCCGCCTGCTACCGATGAGATAGAGACCTGCACACCCTGGCTTGAAAAACAGATCGAGATCATAAAGCCGGTCGTTATTCTCTGCCTTGGGGCTCCTTCGGCAAAGTTCGTAATCAAGAAAGATTTTAAGATGACTCAGGAGCGAGGAATTTTCTATCCCACCAAATACGCGCGCTATGCAATAGCCGCGCTTCACCCTGCTTATATACTCCGGCAGGCGGGACAGAGCTATGACGGCGGCAAATCGCTGCTTATTGCCGATATCGAAGCGGCGCGCAAAAAAGTGATTGAGGCGAAAAAAGAACCGAAGCTAACGCTTTTCTAAATGGAACGCTATGGGTGATCTATCCGTAACTCAACCGGAATATTCTAACTGACGTACAGGAGCTTTCCAATGAAGAAAATTCTGTTTTTTGTAATTGTGATCATAATAGTATCTATTACGGCGGCAATGGCTCAGAATGTGCCTCCGCCTCCTCCGCCGGCACCGGCTGCTACGACGGCATCATCTCGATCTCCGTTTCCTGCTCCGTGTCTGATGTCTTCACTGCATATCATCTGCAAGACTGGCATCGATATGCTGAGCAGCAAGCTGAAACTTACGGACGATCAGAAAACGAAGGTCGATGATTTGATGTCCAAAGCGGATACAGCTATCAAGCCGAAGATAGACCATCAGAAGAAAGCGATAGAAGCATATTCGGAACTGCTGGCTAAGAGCGATACTTCGGACGCGGTGCTGCTTGCCGCGGCGGACGAGGTAATGAAAGCCGAAGCAGCGATAGTTGCCGAGAAGATAAAAACTCTGCAAGCCCTGCGGGCTTTGCTTGATGATCAGCAGAAAAACGAGCTCAATTCCATTCTTTTACGATATACGGCTCCCAAACCTATGAGCTCAATGCAAAAAAATTAACGATTTTTTGCCATGAAGTAT
>DJHI01000018.1:0-189 GCA_002431715.1 Armatimonadetes bacterium UBA5829 | reverse complement strand
TGCTTGCCGGCATACTTTATTATATTGCTGAGGTGCATTGCACCTTCCCAATTCCACACGACTGCAAAACTTAATAGAAAACCGAATAAACAATAAAACGCCGAATCTCATATGAGAGCGGAGGACCCGAACCTTTGCAGGGGGCGAGTCCGGAAACGGAGGGGGCACTTCCTACCCTAGCCCGACAGC
>DJHI01000121.1:1506-3225 GCA_002431715.1 Armatimonadetes bacterium UBA5829 | reverse complement strand
TCCAAAACCACGCATTGCCGCGCGCGGAAGACCAGGTAAAGGGCGGCTCTATGACCTCCGACTCATCGGTAAATAACGATTCGTTCGGCTCATCGATACCTTCGGTAATTCGGTGCGACCACTTCTTTATTGCTCCGATCTTTATGATCTTCTCTCTCTTACAATTGATTGCATCAACTATCTGATCAAAAGCTGCGTAATCCATCTCTTCTCCTCAAATCCGCCACATACATAAAGACGGGCTGCAATAATGCAACCCGTCTTGGAAACTGTAACATATGAAATTGCGGTGGTCAAGTAGTCGATAGAAAAAACGGCCAAAATAATTGATACTTGTATCTGTCTCGTGAAGCAATATGAACTTGCAGGCGAATAAATTACTCCTCATAGAAACAGAGCATAGTGCAACTTGAGATTTCGAGTTTTTGTATTAGCTCATGTGTTGTTTTGGCATGATTCTTGCAAGCTTATGATTGAGGAAACTATGGGGGGCAAGAAGTGAAGAGATTACAAATAATTACTATAACAGCGATCACGGTTGCGCTATTGGCCGCGTTATCGTGCACTGCATCCAGTGCAGCGCCTAGAACGGATCCCGGTTCATTTTTAGTCTATAAAGCAGACAGTGTGGATTCGTTCGTTTCGCAGGTCACCTCCAATAAGCGAGTCGCGGCTCTATATGCCAGACATTATGGTATAGCTCCCAGCAAACTTGCTGATTATTTCCGCAAAAACATTAAAATCAAGACTATCGATAAGCCTTACCCTACGACTGTTTATTTCATATCGAAGGGTAATGTAATCAAGCAGAAACAGCGGGTTCTTAAGGCAGGCAGTAAAGTATATGTTGGGCCAAACGGTCTACCGCTCTTGGAGTGGAGATGTGGAAATCCGCTCAGTAAGAAGCTTCCGTCTGTTGTTGCCGACGCCGGAGCGCCGACTCCTGATTGGGCAGTAAAGCCTGCTCCTGTCGCTGAAGTAGCAGCAGCAGCAGCCGAGGCGCTGCCTCAGGCGGTTCCGATTGCCGCAGCTCCAACACTCGCGCTGGAAAATGTTGCTCCGGCTGCAGGAGGGTTTGCACTGTCACAGCCTTTAATGATCCTCGGAGGAGCGATTCCAATGTTGATCGGTGGTGTCGCAGTAAAAAACAGCGCTCCACCGCCGGTGCCCGAACCATCGAGTCTGCTGACGCTTGTAATGGGAGCTTCAGGGGTTATGCTTTACATCCGACGTAAGCCAAGGAAATAACAAGATAACTTAAAATGCATAGAGCCTCCAGTCATTTTCTGGAGGCTCTTTTCATAACCGTTATTGACTTTACGAATATCAGAGTTTCAGCGAGAAGACTTTCATTCCAGCGTAGATAGAGAATCCACTGAAGTCATATCCCTCGAGTTCGCTGAAATAATCATACCGGGCTTCCAGATAATAGCGGCGACTGAAAACCAACCCCAAGGACACGTTGCCGTTTAAGCCGATGTGCTTGTCATTAATTCCCAGACTGTCGTCGCGGACTTTTCCGTAATACGGCCCCGCTCGGAGCACCATATAAGGCCTTACCGANNCCAAAGCCTCTCTCGAATCCGAACGATATCGGGTAAAGGCTGACACTGGATGTATCACTATCGAGCTTATATGAACCGCCCTCTGATATGAATCGCCATTCGGCGGTCTTCTCAGGTTCAAATGTGGTAAAACTGATTCTTGTCCAGCTGTCAC
>DJHI01000121.1:0-1458 GCA_002431715.1 Armatimonadetes bacterium UBA5829 | reverse complement strand
AATTTGTCTTTTGTGGTGGAATTCATAGGCATAAAAGCCCCACCACTGAGAGCAAATGTCAGTTTTGATTTTTCAGCCGACGCAGGCCCGCTTACTATTGCTATTAGTGCCAGGACTCCAAGAATTCCCGCAGGTATGCGCATCTTTTTCCCCTTTCAAACACGACTATATCTGAAGGTCATAATACGACCTGTTTTGTAAGATGTCAAGTTGAAAGATGATTAAAAATGCCTGTAGATGACGGGGCAGAGTTAGTTTCTAGCCCTACCCCGCAACAAGAAGGTGGATTTACATGCTCACGCTGACTTTTTCGGGCACATATGAACGCGCGGCGGAGAGGTTTTTGGATACATCGGACCAGTTGACAACATTCCACCAGTTCTCAATCCAATCGGCACGCCGGTTCTGATATTGGAGATAGTATGCATGCTCCCAGACGTCGAGAACCAATATCGGCTGCGCGCCTGCCAGTTCGTTGTTCTGATGATTAAGGATTTGGGTTATGTAAAGTTTCTCATACTCCGGCTGCCAGACGAGAGCGGCCCAGCCGCTTCCCTCAACAGTTGCTGCGGACGATGAAAACTGCTTTTTGAAAGCCTCGAAACTACCGAAGTCCTTTTTTATCTGATCAAGCAAGTCTCCGTTCGGCTCCCCCCCGGCGTTAGGAGCCATGTTCTTGAAGAAGATTGTGTGCAAAAGGTCGCCGGAGCCGTTGAAGGCCAACTGCCGTTCCCAATAAGAGATCACTGCATAATCACCCGCCACGCGGGCTTTTTCCAGTTCTTCTTCGGCCTTATTTAGCCCGGCCACATAAGCAGCCTGATGTTTGTCGTGATGAAGCTTTATTATCTCTTCACTTATATAGGGTTCCAGAGCATTGTAGGCATAGGGAAGCGGTGTGAGTTCGTGTTTCATTACGGTTCCTCCATTGTTGGGTTTACTGATGTCGGCGGACTGCGCCGCACCGCTTGATATTAACAGCACGGCAATCAGTGCAAAATATAGTCGCATGAGAGTCTCCTATCCGGCCTGACTCATCAATATTACCCATCATGAAAGAAAATAAACCTGACTGTGCTCTTTTGATGCTATTAATGCTGGAACGTGCGAAGTATCCAATTGTGGAGGTCGTCGGTCAGCCTATCCCGTACATTTTGCATATCGTGGCCGACTTCGGGATAGAGAATCAAGTCATGAGGGCCATCCAAGAGAGAATAGATACGCTGAGGCCATGCAACCGGAGAGGTCATATCCGATTCCCCATGAATAAGAAGAAGAGGCTTTGAGTGCAGCCGGCGCGTGCAGCAGTCGGCAACCTCGATTGTGGAAACAGCGGCAACTCCCCGTATCGTTTTTGCAATAGAACCGACCCCCATTGCGATCGCTCCACCAAATGACCAACCTATTATAATAACGTCCCGAATAGCATCGTCATCAAGATACTGAAGCGCCAAAAGG
>DJHI01000132.1 GCA_002431715.1 Armatimonadetes bacterium UBA5829 | reverse complement strand
CACTGGTCCAGCATTTGTTGCCGATGGAGCAAGATGAGCGTGTTCACTGCGATGAGTAATCAACCCAACTGTCCGAGATGGAGTCGCGTAATATAGTGAAACTCGACCATGCCATCGCATTGATGGCGGGCAAAAAGATTGGTCATCGAGGTAGTGAATTCAGCATGACGAGAGGCACCCGGCTGCGGTATGAATCCGGAAGAGCGTGCACGCCCGAGAAGACCTTCGAGATCGAAGTTTTGGGTGTGCTGAAAGCTGGCAGAATGTGGAGTGACAGCCCCAAATAGATGGTCAATCCCAGTCGGGAAGGGAGCAGTTGCATACGGTAAGGGTGGCTGCGCGTCTGCCCAGGATTGTGTTAGAGTTTCATACTCTTTCGCGAATATGGTTGCGTCACACAGGCGGTCGTTCCACGCCACGAGGTCCCAACCACCTGGACGGAGGATACGAAGGAATTCGTTTCGCGCTTTTACGGCGTCAAACCAATGAAGTGCTTGGCCTGCAGCAATCAGATCAATACTGCATGCGTCGAGCGGGATGTGCTCCGCGACACCCTCCAAGCTGTGGAATGTCGAGTACCCCGCCAGCAACCGCTCAGCTGCCTCGCGCATTTCACGATTCGGCTCCACCCCGACCACTTGATTTCCGGCATCGAGAAACAACCGCGTCAGATTGCCTGTACCAGAGCCGATGTCAGAAACCATCCAGTCGCGCCTGAGTCCACACACGCGAATCAGCTCATCAAGCACTTCTGCCGGATACCCCGGCCGATATCGTGCATAGTCCTCAGCTAATGGCCCAAAAATCTCAGTTCTTTTCGACATAACTAGCGCTCCTGCATTTGGTGTTATATCGTTTCGATAAACGCCGCCGAATTCTCTTGCCATGTCGCCTTATCAAAATCAATCGCAAGGAACCAGCAGGTTTCATCACTGAGCATTGGATAGATAACGATGACGTAACTGTGTGTGCTATCAGAGCTGTTCCGCTCGTGACCTGCAACGTGATTGCGAACAACTGCATCGGTGAGGGGAAGAAACTCACGATGTGGACATTCTGCACATTTCACGCGGCGCTTATCGCACAGTCCATTCGCCCACTCATTATGACAGGCCGGTTGGTAACCGGACTTGCCGGTCTCTAGGCTTTCCCATCGGCGAGCGTATACATCATCGCGTCCTCGAAAGAGCCTGCGGACTAGAGTGATCTTCTCCTCGGCAGATGAGCTATTGTTAATTGGCGCATCTGGAAATGATAGTATCGAACAGATTCGCTCTTTCTCCAGTGCGACTTGGTTCCGGAGTATGCTTAACTCCTGGGTTAACTCGGTACGCTCTGCATCGAGCGTTCCCAGGCGCTGCTCAATCTCGATAATTCTGCTTTCCATGTCATACATTCGGCTGTTCATGCTTGGCCAAATCTGGGTCAGCAAGTCTTTTCACTGTGTCCATGGTTCCGGTGGAATCCATATTCCGATAGATTGTTGATCCTTGGATGCCGCAACCATAGCAGGAAGCAGAAACGAATTAAGTATCTCGACAACTTCCGTGAGCGCCAGAGACATTTGTCGCACATTTCCGCCGCTGATGAAAGCCCGCCACTGGCTCATCTTCAGGTTGTCCTGACTGAACTCGGTTGTGAAAGCAATCGGTGCCGTAACCGGAATTACCGTTGATCTGCGTTCAAAGGTCGACCTGATGGCGGAGCAGAGATGGAGCCCGTCAAACTGATAGCTGTTGGCAAGTGCTAGATGTCGTAGAAATCCTTCATTCGACTGTTCGCGATGCCATGAGTGACCATTGCATGGAATTTCTCTGCGATTACGGTCTCACGGGAGTAGGCTCTGATAACTGGCGCTGGGAAGTCGAGTATTGTTGGATACTGCGTGTCCTCTGGTGATGGAGTCACGGCATCTCCGAATCCGATGTCGATCTGCAGCGGAACACGTGCCCCCGCGATTACCGCGTTCAATCTAACTCTCGAACCACCGTATTCCTGTGCATCTCTGATATCATCTATGCGAATGCTGTCCGACTGGAATTCAACACCGTCGTCTTCCGTTGAGAGGTTGCATATATCGCGGAAAAGACTGCCTATCTCTGCAGTCGCGGGATCTCCAAAGGCGAGCAGGTCCAAATCACGAGTTGCACGATGAGGTTCATCGGACCAGATGCGAAACAGCATTGCTCCTTTGAGGACGAACTTGTCCTTGTAATCAGAACGACTCAGGCGATAGAGTAAGCGCTCGAGTGCATAGTTTGTGAGCACTACCCCGAAATCGACATCCTGCTGCCGTGAAACGTTGAGCAATCGCTGGCGCACTGATTGGCTTATATTTTTCAATGACTTCTCGCTCATATCAGTGACTCCAGGTATGGTCGTATGATCGTTGTGACCCTGCAGACCTTTGCGGCTGCCCATATCGCATCCATTGTAGTCTTCCGCTGCCGCCAGCAATCCTGCAGAGCCTCTATGGCAACGTTAAGACCGATCTTGTTCCTGTATTTGAAACAGTCCGTTACCGTCTTAGCCGGACTATAGACCTGAACTGTCACACCTTCGATGTTATGTTCTTCGATAAAGGAAGTCAGGGCAGCACCGGAAAATCGTACAATCCGAAGAGGCAGACCATCCGGCTTGGACGCGTGAGCATCTACATCTATAGCCATCCACACCTGGAATGGATTCTGAGTGGTCAAGTCGTGAAACCTAAGGGCAGATAGGAGACACATCACTCCTCGTGGAACCCTTTTTGCCGCCTCGGCGAGGCTGTGCATTTCGCTGACGTTCGCACCAGGAATGGAGTAGAGACCGCGCCCAATCTTCTCGAGAAACCCCTTATCGGTCAATCGACGAAGGTACTCCCGAGGAATGGAATGCGCTTCAAGGTCTCGCGGGCGAAGCACACCCATTTTCTTGACCAGTTCGATGACCTGATTAGATTTTGATAATTCCTGCATAGCTCGTCTAGTTACTCTTTATCCGTAAGTATCGGCTAGTTACGGATAAAGAGTAGTATCACTCAATTGAGTTGTCAAGCTACGCTCGGTAGCAATAAGTCAAAGAGCATATCGCTGATCGCTAAAGAAAGCATGTGAGCTGAGAAAGAGGCTGGAGTATAGCGATGATATACAAAAAAAGATGGTGCTCAAGCAATTCATCAAAAGCATCGTCGTGCAACCCGACAAAAAGGAATTCCTCAGTCAGCCAAACTATCATATGACGTTCCCCCCATATCCACTACAGAAAACTTGTTAATTATTAGTTGACAACAGCGTAGGCGCATGGCATAATAGAACATGTGTTCGTGTTTACTCCCCAAGCACAACGTTCCCGAATTATAGAAGTATCGGAAAAGGAGGATTTGAAAAATGGAGAAGTACCCAGCAGTACACAGGTTGCTTGAAAGATTGGCGGCACCTGGCAATGGTCCCTCAAGTGAACGAATCTGGCGGTTCAGCGAGCGTATGGCGACAGTATACCAAGAGCAAATGCGACAGTTCGATGAGGACGAAGAAGCGAGGCAATGGCGGCAGCTATATTCAGCCGACAAAATGCCTCCGCCAAGCGATACACAGAACATAGCCGACGTCGCTGCTATGTTGGCATTCTACTCACCGACGAACTTCTGCAAGTTCCAGAAGTTGTTCACCCAACAACTGCTGGATTGGGAGTCGAGGCAACCTCGACTGAATCCATTCCCGTTAGGAGCCTCTGACATTACCATCATAGATATCGGTGCAGGGCTCGGTATTGCATCTCTGGCGATAATCGATGTTATTGGAACTTGGACTGACATTCTTGCAGAGTTGGGCTATAGGCAATTGGGCATGTCCGTCAGAGTTGTATCTGTGGAGCCAGATACAAAGAAGGAGGGACCGAGGCAGAAGATGCTCGCCCATCTATCACGCCTGCTAGATATGCATTCAATTACAGTGGAAAACATCATCGATATCGCCGCGCCATACCCGGAATCAGACTGCGTAAGGCAGATCACGGAAGCAGCATCAAAAGGATCGCTCGCAATATGCTGCATGTCCAACTTCATATCTAGCCCATGCGCAGCAGATAATCAAGCTCTGGAGTCATTCTGCCTAAAACCAGGGAATCAATTTGTTGATACGTTGGCTCAGCAGCAAGAACTACTCGAATGGAGCCAGGGAACAGAGCTCGAGGATAATGCTGTGGATTACGCGAATGCCACTGCACGTCTTCTAGCTAATCTGCCAAATCACAACAGGCTTCTATTGGCATCAGAGCTACGGCAACGCGGTGCGGCGGCGCGAGCTTTCGCAAGCTTACTCTATCCGGGT
>DJHI01000063.1:7782-9174 GCA_002431715.1 Armatimonadetes bacterium UBA5829 | reverse complement strand
AATTGTCCAGAATTCGCCTGCCCGATGGGCTGTTTGCGTATCTTTTCGTAAAGTAATAAAGCGCAGCGGCGGCGGTAATAAACAGATACCAGTAGCCGGTCATAGCATGACTTATGGACAGTAGAGCTTTTGTAGTCCATGGCAGCGTTGCTCCCATCTGATCGAAAAGTTTCATAAACCTCGGAAGGATAAAAGTGACCATAACAATTACAGTGATCACGGATATACACATAACAACTATCGGATATGCCAGAGCCGATTTGATCTTGCGGCCGATCTCCGCACCTGTCTCCATGTGATCGGCAAGCCTCTCCAGCGCCTGAGAAAGGTTTCCTCCTGCCTCGGCGACTCGTGCCATTTCGACTGCGAGACTCGGAAACAAAGCGGGATGACGGGCAAATGCATCGCTGAGGTTCATTCCCTGGCTGACATTGCGAGTGATATCGTCCAATGCATCTCTAAGCGCGATAGATCGGGCTTGTTCACACAGGCCCTGTAGTCCCTCAACTAACGGAACGCCCGCATGCACGAGTATGCTCATCTGCCGAATTGCGCCTGCAACCTCGTCGGGAGATGATTTTTTCTTAAGGCGTTCGGTGGACTTTTGGACAGACTGTTCCGTCACGACCGGCTTAAGTTGAANNGCTCGCCTTTTTTCCGCAGGATCGCTTTAACCTGAGCCTCCGAAACAGCTTCTATGCGGCTGTTTATGATCCCACCCGAGGCCGTTATTGCTTTGTAGTTATAAACCGGCATATCTTACCTGCTTAATCGCTCCCCCTCACCCAGACCCTCTCGAGGGAGAGTAAGCTCCTGTTGATTCTATAACCTACTCCGTGGTTACGCGGATGACTTCTTCAATGGTCGTCAGGCCAGCTTTTACTTTTTCAAGCGCGTCCTGACGAAGTGTGCACATACCCTTATTCATTGCAATTTTTCGAATGGCCGCAGCTGAGCTGCGCGCAATAATCGCTGCTCGGATGTCATCATCCATTCGAAGAAGTTCATAAATACCGGTCCGGCCTTTATAGCCGGTTCTGCCGCACTGCTCACATCCGGCGCCCTTCATGGCGCCTTTAAGTTCGCATGCGCTGATATCGAGCTTGAGCTGAGAGAGCAGTTCATCGGTGATAACAAACGGCGTTGCACATCTCGGACAGATGGTCCTGACAAGTCTCTGCGAGAGCAGGCCGACGACCGATGAAGCGACCAGAAACGGCTCGACACCCATATCGATCAAACGCGCCGCAGCGCCGGACGAGTCGTTCGCGTGAAGTGTGGAGAGAACCAGATGGCCGGTTAAGGCAGCCTCGACCGCTATCTCGGCCGTCTCCGAGTCACGAATTTCTCCGACCAGGATTACATCCGGGTCCTGCCTGACCATTGTCCTCA
>DJHI01000063.1:1784-7753 GCA_002431715.1 Armatimonadetes bacterium UBA5829 | reverse complement strand
CCGGGTCTTCGATGGTGATGATATGCCTTTCGGGAGAATTGATCGTATTGAGAACCGCATAGAGCGATGTGGTTTTTCCGGCGCCGGTAGGCCCGCAGGCAAGTATCATGCCGTAAGGAGCATTGGTCATACGAGCGAAATCCTTCGCGACTTCCGGTTGGAGACCGAGCTTATCAAGAGTGATTTGCGCCGCGCTTTTTTCGAGCACGCGGATGACTACGTTCTCACCATGGACAGCCGGGTATGTGGAGGNNNATCCCCGCCATGACCTTGATCCTGGAAATCACCGGAGACTGTAAATCCTTGGGGACGTTCATCACTTCATGAAGAATTCCATCGACTCTCAGGCGGACCCTCACGCGGCCAGATTCAGGTTCGATATGTATATCACTGGCTCTTTCGGCTATGGCGCGCGCTATCATGGCGTTTACGAGTCTCACTACAGGCGCGCCGCCCGCGAGGTCTTTGAGTTCCGCGACATTAGCCTCAGTCTCTTCGGGCTCTTCTTCGCGAACCTTGACCTCAGCGTCGGCATCCTTGATGGCTTCGACGATTATGTCGCTGATATCGCCCGCCGCACCGAAACAGTTGAAGATTGCCTCGAGGATATCATCTTCGAGCGCGATCATTGGAATTGGCTCGAGACCGGTAACCGAAGCGATATCGTCGATCGCCTGGACATCGAGAGGATTGGCCATCGCCACCTTCACGATGTCCTGAGTGCGCTCCACTGGGATGGCTTTATATCTGAGGGCCATTGTATGCGGAATAAGTTTGGCGACCTCCGGGTCCATATCCGGGCCTGAAAGCTCCACAAACTGGATGCCGTGCTGAATACCCGTGCAGCGCACGCGATCTCGTTCCGAGATCATCTGCAACCGCACAAGAAACGTGCCGATGTCCTCGGCTACGTCCGTGCGCATCGCCAGCGCCGCGTCGAGTTCTTTTGCCGTTATAACGCCTTGCTCAATGAAGACGGATGCAAGCNNTCCCCTGTCCGCTATCCCCTATCCTCTATGTATCCTCCACTATCTTGGGGGTTAGGAAAATCACTATCTCCGTGCGATCTTTTGTCGTCTTGGAATGCCGGAAGATCGAACCGATTATGGGCAGATCGCCTAAAAGCGGAACCTTTGATGCGTCTCTGATCTCATTTTCCTGGACAAGACCGCCTATCGCCAGGGTTGCGCCGTTCTTAACCGACACGGTGGTCCTCGCCTCACGGGTGCTGATCTGAGGATAATTGTTAAGATATCCAGTAACCAGGCTGACTTGTGGGTAAAGCGTCAGGATTACTTCCGACTCACCGGTGATCTTGGGCGCTATCTGAAGGTAGATACCTACTTTCTCCTCATCTTTGTCGTAGATCGGCACACCGTTATCGCTGTAACCTGTCAGTTTCGGGAAGAGGATTCGGTCACCTATCAGAATCTCCGCCGACTCGTTATCGAGCACCGATATATTCGGCTGAGCAAGCAGATTCGCTCTTCCGCTTGAAATCAACGCTGAGACCGTGGCCGCGACGTTGGTCGCATCTTTTGTGAACTTGCCGAACCATATGCCGGAAGTTGTGGTGTCCTCGTTAAGATTGATATCACCCCAACTCCACTCGGTGCCGATATTCTTCTCTTTCGAATTGGTTATCTCCGTAATCGCCACATCGATCTTGACCTGTTTCCGAGGTATATCGAGCTGAGCTAGAATATCTTTTGCACGCGCTATATCACTGGGCGAACCCATTATTATGAGAGAGCAGGCATTACTTGTCGAAGTGGTATCGGAGGTTGTGGTGGTGCTGCTTGATGAGCTTTCGCCGCTCGTATAGCTTGAACTCGTACTCGAACTGCCTGAGCTGAGCGCAGGTGTAATCTGATTGGGCCCTTCAACCGCCTTTAGATCAGGCATGAGCTTTGTCAGCACGGTAACCAGATCGGCTGGTTTGGCGTTTTTACACTGCCACACAAGAACCTGGCTCTCAGGGACCGGCACCGGCTTAGGGGCTGGCTTTACAAGCTGCTCCTTGGCCGCAACAAGGTAAGCCCCATCTTTCTTTTCCCAGGCAAATCCTTGCACAGCCGATATACGATCGAGAATGTCGTCTATGGTCATCTGCTTCAGGTGAACCGAGACGTTGCCGGTAACCTCAGGACTGACTACAATATTCGCCCCAGATCTGCGTGCCAGCGCTTCAAGAACGTATTTGATATCGGTTCCGCTGGAATCGACATCGAATAGACCGGACTGGTCACTCAAACAGCAGCAGGCAAGGGTAAATGTTATTAAGCTTGCAAGCCATATTATACAAACGCTTTTTTTACAGCGCATTTTCTCCACTCTCCGTAGTCTCTCCGTCATTTATGGGNNTCTGGCGGCAATAACTTTGATTTTACTTTTGATCAAGACAGCACGATCCGGGCTTATGGCGACCATTTTGAACCCGCCTGTGACCCTGTCGCCAATATTGACCACTCTGGTATCGGACCCGTCGATTCTTATCACCGCACAGTATCCGTCCGGGCCTTTGACGGTGCTCATAAGTTCGAACTTAGGTAAAAGCTCTTCATTTATCACAACAGGTATGGGTTTTTCAGATGTGATCGATATCTTACCAGGGTTCCATGGCCCTATTTTTTCGTTCAAGCCTGGCATATGAGGCAGTTTTGTGCTGTTTGAAAATCTGGACGTTTTTCCGCTTCTATCAACAGCGGCCGGACCGGCAAAAGGATTGCGGTTTGACTCACCAGAGGTGTCCGGCGAGACGCTGGCATGGGCTTTACTTGCTACTTCGGTCTTTGCTTTAACGGTCTCTTTTTGAGGGTCGGAAGGCGATATGCGATATGCCGTCACCCCGACGGTCGAAAGAAGAACAACCAGCAGCGCAATAACTGTCTTTGTTTGGCTGGGATCCGTTTTTATAAAAGCCATTAGCTCGTTCCGCCAGCTTTCTCGTATATGGTCAACACCAGATCGAAATTGACTGTTCCGGCGCGGCTGTCGCATGTCTCCACTGAAAATGACTCCAGTTTGGCAGGCATACCCGGAGATTTAAGTTTATCGACCAGACTCATAAATGAATCATAATTACCCTTGCCCTGCACACGGACTCTGCTTGCGTTCCATGTCCCGAGTTTAACGTCGCCAAAAGAGACATTTGAAGGCACAGGTGAGCCCTCGGGCGTTATAGACTCTATTCTTGCCTCATATGACTTCGCCCACTGGGAAAATGTGAGCGCAAATGATTCAACACCGCCCGCTCTGGAAGCAGACTCGGAAGCATCACGCCTGCGCTTATCACTTGCTTCCAGCCGCAGTCTGTTTACTGCTTGCCTTTCCGCACGGAGCGCTTTACCGGCACTTAATATCTCTCGCATACTCATTGCGGTCGATATCACCAGATAACCGCAGATAGCTATTGTTGCGATGATCATAGCAACTCTGGCATAATTCGCCCGGACCAAATTTTCGGGTGTATAGAGTTTTTGATGCATATTTAGTGACTCTCAGTGAGATTCGGGACTTTGCTATTATCCACAGGATTTTGCGCAATATTCAGTCTCGATTGCAGCTCAAGTGAAAAATCTACAAAGAACCTGTTGTTCTGGCCGGAAATTGTAGTGCCGGTGAGCCGAACAGCCTTAAAAGCGGAATCTCCACGCAGCCGGGTGATATATGTATTCAGCGACTCAAATGTGGAGGCTCGGCCGTCTATTTTAAGGCCGCCGGTCTTATCGGAGTTGACCACTTTGGCCAGCCAGACATCCCCAGGTACGCATCCTACCACGGAGTCGAGCATAGAGAGCTGTCTCTTGCTCTCCCTTGCGAGCTGCTTCTGCCACCCTTTCTCGCCCAGGGAAATGTCTACATGCGCCCCTTCACGCTTGATAACGACACACTTCTCCTGCACCTTTGCAAGCTCGGACTTAACGTAAGTTGCCCTATTACGGATCGACTCCTTACAGGCCTGCGATGCAGCACCGACACAGAGCATTATCACGACCAGCACTGCAATGATCCGCAGGTGCCGGTTCATCTGCTCTTTGCAGAAGCTTCGCTCCACTATTCTCGTTTCAGCAAGATTGAATGCTCTCATGGTTTTATTGNNCTGTTGCAAGGCCCATAGCCGTAATATATGAAGCAGCGCTTTCGCCGACCGCATGCACACCGCTGCCCTCGGCGGATACCGAATATCCGGTAAACGGGTTAACCTGCCCGCTTATTTCAACACCATGCGATTGCAGGCAGCTATCAAGACCCTTAAGCAGAGCAGCTCCACCGCTTACAGTGATTGCGCCAATCATTCCAAGATAGCTTCCTTCGGCGTATTGACTCTTGAAGAACTTCAGAGATCGCTGTATTTCCCTGGCAAGCCTGCCCACTACCTGTTCGCATGAGATCTTAGTCTCACCGTCGCTGCCGGGGATAACCAGAATACCGTCCGCATTAAGGCGAGTCCCAGGCGTCAATTTGAGCTTTTCGGCCTCCGCCCAGCCCACTTTTGCGTGTTCTGCTATCCTCTCCGTAAAGTCGTTGCCTCCCACAGGGACGGTTCGCGCGAATTCGGGCGCGTTTTCACGAATAACCGTAATTGTTGTATTCTTCGCTCCCATAATCGCATGGGCACAAGGCTGACCACTCCACAAGGGACTCGCCGCGCGTTTTTGTGCGCAGGCGCTCCTTACAGCGGCTGCAACACCTATATCCACGGCAATCGGCTCCAAGCCCGCTCCCTCGACTATATTGAGCATATGGTCCATAAGCGTACCGGATGCGGCGACAAGAAGCGTATGATATATATTTCGTGAGCCTGACAGGTGGCGCGAGAGCACGCGATAGTCCACTATGGCGTCATCAGCCGGAAAAGGCGCTCCGCGAGCCGCCGTGGCCTGAGCCGTCTGTTCAAGTTCTTCTTCATCTACAGCCTCCAGATGCAGCCATTTCATATAAACCGCGGATGATGGAAGCGCAAGCACAACTCTCCTGGAATCGAACCTGGCACTAGACCAAAGATTTTTTATGGCACGGATTATTTCGGAGGTATCGGCAGAGTCTGTCTTGGACTGCAGTCCATTTATGACCGCACTTCCAGCCGAACGAACCACCGTGTCGGAGGCACGTTCGACCACCTCGACACCGCACACAGTGTGGCTTCCGATGTCGAGCCCGACCCTTCCGGGAGATTTTTTACTCTTTGGGTGACCGATCATGCCGATTTTCTGCCCGTAACTTTGATAAGGACCATTATTAGTATCGGCAGTGATGCTGAAGTTGATTAGCCGAAGAAATAGGTGTGGTTAACGCAACAAAATGAAGCTGCGTAGACGCACAGATAAGCGCAGACGGTAAAGTTGCCCATTATTCGAGCGAATGCGGGGTTGTGACGGCGGCGATACCATTCCATAACAGTAACATATGCGCCGAGTGTGGAAAGCTTGACGAGGATAAATAGCAGAACTCCTGCCTGCAAAACCGCCGCCATTATCGGATTGACCTCTATTGCACGGCCGGTCCCCACCCAGATAAGGGTCGTGACTAGATCTATCAGCCCGACTATAAAAACAGCGGCATTAACAGGCATTATCGCTCTTGCTTTCATACTCAAAGAATATCATATTGAAGCGCGATTATCTACTGCCAAATTTACCAGGTGCGCGGATTTAGTCACGGAGGAACGGAATACGAAGAAAACACGGAAGACATTTTTATGCTTACGATGCCAGCCCCACTGACACCTGTTGCCTAAGTGAAGCGACCATACATTCATTCACTGCAAAAAAAAGACCCACCGATCAATTNNCGACCGGAGGGCCCGCTTGAAGCTTTTGGCTTCGCCTGCGGAAACGCATCTACTAAAGCACTCGAAAGGAGAAGAAAGATGGGATTTCAGATCGGCGCATGCCGCTCTTGTCCCG
This sequence comes from Armatimonadetes bacterium UBA5829, assembly GCA_002431715.1. Lineage (GTDB taxonomy): Bacteria > Armatimonadota > UBA5829 > UBA5829 > UBA5829 > UBA5829. The sequence goes on along the minus strand of DJHI01000063.1, from coordinate 1,844 downwards.
ATATTAATTTCCCACATAAATCGAAAGGCAAACTTCCAAAACGAAAGGCAGCACATTCGC
>DJHI01000063.1:0-1720 GCA_002431715.1 Armatimonadetes bacterium UBA5829 | reverse complement strand
CTCTTCCGCTTTCGGCATGATGACCTCAAGAACGCCATGCTTGTAGCTGGCTTTGACTTCATCCGGCTTCACATCAGCCGGCAGTGAATAAGACACATGGAACGAACCGTAACTTTGCTGACGAACGTGATATCTCTCACCGGGTTTTTCTTCCTCGGTCTTTCTCTCACCGGACACTGTGACGGTGTCTGTCGTAACATCTATATCTATCTCGTCTTTTGTCATGCCAGGAATCGTTGCGGACAGAACCAATTCCTTATCTGTCTCCTTCAGATCGACGTCGGGTGCTAACTCACCGATCTCCCTCAGCCATCTAGCCGGTCTCATAATCGGAACGCCAAAGAAACCTCTAAACATCCGCTCCATCTCTCTGAATGTGTTCCACGGCTCGAATGTTTCAAGCTCCGTCGGCTCTCTTCTGGCAAGTGTCTTTTCGCGTGCCATGTCATGTCACCTCGCTTATCTTTTTGCCAATAATTGCCATTATTTTTTACCCTGACATGCTGATGGCTTAAACACATAATGCCGCACTGCCATAATCCGTTTACTTGATAGACATGGAATCAAATGAAGTGGAGAAAAAGATGGGTTGGTTGGCTGTCGATTACCGATTACAACCGATAATCGACAACCTGATTTATTACATACCTGAGGGCTGCTCGTAGTCGTCTGAAGGTTGTCCGACTACCTGAGAACTTCTTCCTGATCGCCGCGTGGTATTAGGCGTGACGACTTGAACTNNCTGCCGGAGGCTCAGGCTTTGCAAACACAGCAAAATAAGCAATAAGAATTAATACAACAGCGCCTACAGCCACGATGATAGCCGATAGTTGGCGAGATTTTTCTTTCTCTGCAGCCTTTGCCTGTTTGGCCTTATCCGAGGCCTTTCTATTCTTGACCTCTTCAGTGGCTTTTTTTACATCATCTAAAAGATCATCGCCGATCTTATCGAGATCCATACTGAGATCTAATCTTTTATCATCCGGCATTTGATTTACCTTCCAAGACAGAGCTTTTAACTCAAACACTACAACTACATGATACCCAAGTTTTTAAGGAAGCTCAAGTGCTGATTTTGGTAACACTTCTTAGACGAATTACGTGGNNTCGGGACTAAAGTCCCGAAACATCGGTGTAGGTTTCTTTTCAATGTAAACGTCGCCTTAGTCGATTACTCGGAGTAGTGTTGCCGCAGAATTGAACTATTTTATAAAAATATCCCTCCAGGTAAGATACCTGAAGGGATTGAGAATCTAAGATCATATAGATTGTTTTGGATTTTTAGGTTATTTTAGATTTTCGGGATTGCTAAAGCAGGGGATCAAGCCTGGATGTGATATTTCCCTTCGGCTGGAGGCCGACCATTCTATCGACGACCTCGCCGCCCTTAAAAACAAGTAGGGTCGGTATGCTGGATACGCCGTATTTGCTCGCTAATGCGGCCTCATTCTGCACGTCCAGTTTGAATACTTTCATCTTGCCTGCGTAATCCGCTGAAATTTCATCGATTGTAGGCCCAAGTGCTTTACACGGGCCACACCACTCAGCCCAGAAGTCTACCAATACAGGAGTCTCAGACTTTAATACTTCTTCCTCGAATCTGTCGGCCGTAATAGCCGGTGCTGCTGACATATCAATACCCCCTTAATGATTGAGTGTTTTGGATTTTATATTGATTATTTGTAAAAGCAGATTCCTCGTCGTTCCTCCTCGGAATGAC
>DJHI01000052.1:241-3151 GCA_002431715.1 Armatimonadetes bacterium UBA5829 | reverse complement strand
CATCCAGAACACGAGCGATCTTATACGATGTCTTAAGCTTGCCGTGGCCAAACGCCGCCATCTCCAAGCCTACCTCACGCTCATCAGACATTATGCTGGATGCGTATTCGTCTTTTGTCGTGTAATTGGTCACCAACCCCATGCTTCCGAACTTAATTTTCATACCCATGGCAGTGGCTTTGTATTGTTGTATATTCCCGCTGGTGTCTTCGGGATTCTCCTGATACTCTCCGGTAAGGTTAATACACTTCAGAGGAGAGAGAGCAAGATTCAGCTTCTTTGTGTCCAGCGCCTCATCCTGGATCAACTGCCTGTCACGAAAACTTCCCGACATGCTCAGGAAGCTCCACGGTGATGTGGATGCGGCATAATCGCGAATAGTCATTATGCTCTCGCCACTCTCTACATACTTATAACCGGCAGAAAGTTTCATATTCGAGAAAGGTGAAAGCTCCAGAGCGGCACCCTTGGTTACATCATCGAGCTCATTCTCGCCTTTTTGTGAAAACTGAGCAGTAAGCTTGGCGTTCTTCATTGGAACGGCCGATACACTGAAGTCCCTTGTGAAATTCTCGTCCGCTTCCAGCGATTTATCGACAATCTTGCCTTCAACCGTAAGGTTGTCAACAGGTTTGACTTTTACACTGAGATTTGTGGTTGCCGATTGACCGTCTTGCTCGGAATCAGTCTGAGTAAAGGCAGCTTTAACATTCACCTGGGATGTCGGAGCAACCGTAATGGCTGCCGAAACATTCTGCTCGGCTCCATCTGCCTGCGAATCTTTCTGAACAACGGACCCCTGCACGCTCACACCCGAAACCGCGCTTGTGGTGATGGATGCCTGTCTGGTTTGAACCTGATCAGTGGTGTCGCCCTCGGTTGTGCTTACGTTCTCCACACTTAACGTGGCTTTAGTCTTAGCGCCTATACCCTGAGCTATTTTCAGTTTCTGCGTATCGACAGTCTTTTCGGAATCTTCGGTAGTCGAATTGCCCATTTCAGAGGTGGAATGAGCGATAGAGATATTGGTGGCTCCCGTCGGAGCAAAAGACATACCCTGCTCGTTGACACGAGTATAGGCCCCCTCGTTGTCGCCGGAGGTCTGATCGGTGTTGTTGAACTTGAATGTCGCCTGGAAGCTTTTGCTCAGATCATAGGTTCCCGCCAGATTGAGAGCCTGCTGTCCTGCCTGGAGGCTGTATTCCTTTGCGCCCAGGAATCCACTTCCGGCGCGCGCATACGATCCGGTGAGCTTGAGCGCGCCGATATTGGTGGTGTCGCCGAGTTTCATTGCGGAACGATCCCATGAGCTGAGAGTATCGCTGCTGCCGTCCGTGTCGGTATTTTGCTGGCTCATAAGGAGCAGAGACTCGACTTTTCCGCCAGACCAGGATGTATTACCACCGACGCCGATGATGGTTTTTCCAGCGTCTGAACTTGTTGAATCCTGAGCATAAAGACCTGTAACACTGAGACTCGAGGTTTTTCCCTGCATAAGGTTAAGTGAAACCGGAACGCTCACAGTGCCCGTATTTGATTTCGAGCTTGAGGTCTTCTTATATGAAACGTAAACGATGGCATCGTTGAGTAAAACCGAGTTGAAAGAGATGATGCCGTCGGTGGCGTCTACACTATAATCGGTGTCTTTGCGAAGGGTTCTGCCGTTTAGCACAATCGAAACGGAACTGGAATCGATCTGTGTCCAGGAAAGCGAGTAAGGGCCCTTATTGCCGTGACCGACAATCGTATCCGTGACCACACCTAAAGCGTCTGAAGTTGTGGTGGTGGTAACTCCTGCCAGCGCCGGATAAGAAGACGCAGCAAAAGGCAGCGCCAGCGCTGCCATAGCTATCGCTATGCGCTTTAGAAAGACTACGTTAAAACACATTCTCCTTTAGCTCTCCTGCTTTTTCCTCTATATTATAGACGCAGCATACTCTTACATGTTCCCGTTTTAATCGGAAACAATCGGCGGTTTGACTACCCCATATGCTTCCTGTGCATTATATATATCGGTCAATTCGTCAAATGACTTCTTAAGCACCAAGCCGGAAAGCTCCCCACCATTTTTATACAATTCGAAATCTATCTGAGCTCGCAAGAAAAGAATCCGCCATCTCCAGGACTTCTTTGCCTGCTCCGGCAGGCATTTATCGACTTCTGAAAGCAGATCATACGCCTGTTGGGCATTTTCTCCGATCTCTTCGCGGACATGGTTCGATTCGATTATCCGTATCGCTTGGGCAGCCTTATCCATTGCCTCCGACGAAAAATAGCTCGATATATATTCCCTGACGGTATCTTCCGAGCTCCTTGCCCTATCCCAGTAAAATTGCAGGCAAATAACTTTATCTAAATCCTCGAATATCCCCTCAGAATACGGAAAACCTCCCGAAAGCTTATTTGAAGCCTGGTTCCAGAGCCTTTGGAACCTGTCGGGAAGCGGATTTGCTCCGTAGCCGCCCCACGGGCCCTGGCCCCACATGCTGATCTCCGGAAAATTAATAAGAGGCAGATTGCCAGGAACATTATTATCGAGAGGATAACNNTTATATACTTGACCCAGTCCTGATCGGCCATAGCCTTACTGAGCCCGTCCCATTCACCGGCACAAGGAGTGTCGAACATCCACGTCGATAAGATGAACTCACAATCTAGGTTCTTGCTTTCAATAATTTTCTGAACCTGTTTGGAGATGCTTAAAAAGCCACCTGAACCCCAAGGCCAGCACTTTTCGCAGCCGCAGCCGCCTTCGTCGTATGGCCATGAAACGAAAAAGTCCAGTTTGACTTGCAGTTCATCGAATAACTGATCCCACTGTTTAAGTAAATAGTCCCGACTCTCGGGCTTGCTCGGGCAGAGAAGAACACCAAGATGTCCTCTTCTATTTAGATCATCGGGGAACGGCTG
>DJHI01000052.1:0-208 GCA_002431715.1 Armatimonadetes bacterium UBA5829 | reverse complement strand
GGAGCGGTCTTAAAACCGATATTTGGGCATTCGATAAGGCCTGTCTTCAGGTTCAGGCGTTTGGATGTCAGCATCAGCTCACGAATCTTCGCTATATTCTTTTGAGCGGCGGGATCATCGAAGCCATCGAACTGCTGTGGAGGAAAATGAAAGACGATGGCATTCATCCCCCACAGCGCCAGATCTTCAATATAGCGCTCGACCTTAT